>NZ_JANLOH010000089.1:0-510856 GCF_025466155.1 Pseudomonas sp. 13B_2.1_Bac1
CTCCAGTGGCCCGATGACCGACTGATAGGAGGCATACAGCGCCTTGAAATGCTCTTGGGAGACGTTGGGGAAGAAGCTGATGCGGTACTGCTGGTTACGATCGCACTCGGTAACTTCCAGAATGCCGCTGGGCCCGATGGTTTTATGGATGGGCGCCCCCAGCGGGCCGCCGTTGGGGTCGATACGCTGCAACATCACGGGCGTATTGCCGATGGGCACGAACCTCGAACTCTGGAACATGTGCACCAGCGTCAATGTGCCGTTGGCCTGGCACGCGGCGACGGTACTGCTGGGAAGGATCGAGCGGTTGATCGGCGCGACAAGCGCCACCTCACGGCCGACCTTGAATACCTGCTCGACATCCAGCGCCGAAGAGCTGAGGAAGCTTTGCGCCAAGGTTTCGTAGGAATTGAGGCAACGCCTGAAGTCGCTGAGCACGGCTTCGACGTCACGCGTCTTGGCATCCATGGCCGTCAGCAGCAGGAGGCCGATGGTTTGGCTGGTGGCGTTGATCAAGGCGCACCCACCAAAACGGCGGGGCTATCGAAAAAAAACATCTGCAATCCCTCGCACTGTGTGATCAGGCGAGGGACTTTGCAGCGGTTTTTAAGTGATATCTGTAGTGCTTATCCGGCATTGAGGTGGGGCGTTTCGCCAAACATTGTCTGCTTGCGCCCAAGCGCCCAGTGGCCGGCTGGGCGCCCCCACGATCCAGCCAGTGTTCAGCGCTGTGCGAACGCCAAATTCAACCCCAACCCTGCAAAGGCTGCTGCAAAACTGCGGCGCAGCCAATTCTGCACGCGTGGCGATTCGATGACTGCGCGGCGAAATCCATTGGCCAGCAGGCCGTAGAGCACAAACACCGCAAACGTCATCGCCATGAATACGCCGCTCAGCACCAGCATTTGCAAGGCCGGCGCGCTGCTGCCGGGGGTGACGAACTGTGGCAGGAAGGCCAGGAAGAAAATCGTCAGTTTGGGGTTGAGAATGTTCAGCAGGAAACCGCGAATGATCAGGCTGCGCAGGGTAGCAACGATGGGCGTGTCATTCATGGCGAAGGCCGAGCGGTCACGCCAGGTGGCGTAGGCCAGATACAGCAGGTAGGCCACGCCGGCGTATTTGAGTACTTCGAACGCCAGTGCGCTGGTGTGCAGCAGCGCGGAAAGCCCGAGTATGGAAGCCAGCAAGTGCGGGAGGATTCCCGCCGTGCAGCCCAGCGCAGCGAAGACGCTGGCGCGTTTGCCGGCGGTGAGGCCGGTGGAGACGGTAAAGATCACGCCGGTGCCGGGAATCAGCACGACGATCAGGCAGGTGACGAGGAAATTCAAGCTCAGCATGGCATTCAAACTCCTTGTACGAATGGTCGATGACAGATCCTGTCACGTTTGTCTTTTGCTGGCGAGTGCAGCAGGGCGGCGAACGCCGGATAGACTTACCTGTCGATATCAGCGCTAGCTGGCCCATTGTCGTTCAAGGAAGTCCCATGTCCGCATCCCGACTGATCCTGTGCCTCACCACGCTCCTGGTGCTGGCCGGTTGCTCTACAACGCGCGCCCCGCAACAGCCGCAGCGCAGCGAGGCCGAGGTGAAGGCGCAGATCGTGCGCCTGCTGCCGGCAACCGTGAAGGACCGCAACGGCTGGGCCCAAGATATCTACACGGCCTTTGATACCCAGAAGATCTACCCCAGCACGGAAAATATTTGCGCCGTGCTGGCGGTGACCGAGCAGGAGTCCACTTATCAGGTCGACCCGCCGGTGCCGAACATGGGCAAGATCGCCCAGGATGAAATCCTGCGCCGTGCCGGCAAGGTGCACGTGCCGGCCTTTGTGGTGCGCAGCGCCTTGCAACTGACTTCGCCCACCGGCAAGACCTACGCAGAACGCCTGAGTGGCGCGCGCACCGAGAAAGACCTCAGCGGCATCTTCGATGATTTCATCAGCGTGGTGCCCCTGGGCAACACGCTGTTTGGTGGCTTCAATCCAGTGCACACCGCAGGCCCCATGCAGGTGAGCATCGATTTTGCGCAGAAACAGGCGCGAGGTTATCCCTACACGGTGGATGGCACGATTCGTCGCGAAGTGTTCACCCGGCGCGGCGGCATGTACTTCGGCATCGCCCATTTGCTCGGTTATCCAGTGAATTACGATCAGCCGCTGTACCGTTTTGCCGACTTCAATGCCGGCTGGTACGCCAGTCGCAACGCCGCGTTTCAAGCGGCGGTCAGCCGTGTTACGGGCACCGAATTGACCTTGGATGGGGATTTGATTCGTTACGGCTCGTTGCTACCCGGCAGCACCGAGCTGGCGGTGCGCTCTCTCGGCGCGAAGCTGGATATGCGCAACCCCAGCATCCGCAGCCAACTTGAGCAAGGCGAGCAGTTGGATTTTGAAGACACCACCCTTTACAAGCGCGTGTTTGCCCTGGCTGATCAGGCTGCCGGCAAACCGCTGCCGCGGGCGATCCTGCCGGGCATTGTGCTCAAGAGCCCGAAGATCACCCGCAACCTGACGACGGCGTGGTTTGCCAACCGGGTCGATGAGCGCTATCAGCGCTGCATGAAGCGCTGATAGCGACCCAGTGGCAAGTGGACCTGTGGTCGGCCCTGTAGTAATCGGCCCTGTGGCGAGCGGCCGTGTGGTGAGCGGCCGTGTGGTGAGCGGGCTTGCCCCGCGTTGGGCTGCGCAGCAGCCCCAAAACAGGCACCGCGTGATAACTGAAAACCCCATGTTGCTTGATGGGGCTGCTGCGCAGCCCAACGCGGGGCAAGCCCGTTCGCCACAAGAGGCTGACTTGCAACAAGAGCCTGACTTGCCACAAGAGGCTGACTTGCAACAAGAGCCTGACCAGCCACAAGAGGCTGACTTGCCACAAGAGGCTGACTTGCAACAAGAGCCTGACCAGCCACAAGAGGCTGACTTGCAACAAGAGCCTGACCTGCAACAAGAGGCTGACCAGCCACAAGAGGCTGACTAGCCCCAAGAGGCTGACTAGCCCCAAGAGACTGACTTGCAACAAGAGGCTGACTTGCCACAAGAGGCTGACTTGCCACAAGAGGCTGACTTGCAACAAGAGCCTGACTAGCAACAAGAACCAGGCCTGCCACGACGTCCTTCTGCCACAAGCGGTCAGCTGTTCACAGAAGGTCCATCTGCCACCTTGGATCTTTTCGCCACGACCAACCGTCGCCACAGCCATACCCACAACCACAGCACAGGGAACGCCAGGACTACGAAGGGCAGCACATAACTGGCGCGTTCCAGTGCATCGGCAGTGCCGTCGACCAGGTTGTCGCCCAGGTTGCTGAACATCCGGCTGAAGCGTGACGCCTGGTTCGCGCCGTCGGAGGAGCGGAAGTTCAAGGTGACGCGGTTGGTATCGAGGCGGCGTTGCTGGCCCGCGGCGACTTGGGCCAGTGCCTGCAGTTCGTTTTCGATGCCGGCCTGCTCCTTGCTCAAGGCAATCAAGTCGCTGACGGTGATGTCCTTGCGCGTGGCTAATTCGTCGAGGCGTTGCTGCTGGGCTTGGAGGCGGTCCCGGCGGCGTTGCACATCGGCGACAGCGTCGGCCAGGTCTTCGGCAGTGGTGATACGTTGGCCGAGCTTTCCGCCTTCCGCGGCCAGGGCCACCATCGGTTCCACGCCGGTAGGCGCGATGCGCAGGATGATTACGCCGCCGTTGCCGTCTTCGGTGATTCCGAGAATATTGCAGGCGCCAAAACGAGCCGACTCACAGGCTTCGCGGGTGGCCTGCATGCGCGGTGCGAGCAGGGCGCCGGGCAGCGCCAGGGTCAACTCATGTTCATAGGCCAATTGTGCGCCGGCCCGGCCTTGCTCGCCGTTGATCACGTTGGCGCGGGAGTGATCCTTGGGCGAGCAGCCGACCAGGGCCAGGCCGGCCAGCAAGAGCCATAAAAGCGCGTGAGGTTTGCCGTCCAGATGGCGCATTGCAATTCCTTGGGGTGTGCGGGGAAATTGACCGCGATTAAAGCCGGTCTGGCGGATTAACGCAAAGCATCGCGCAGGATTTGCGTAGCTGATGGTGATGGCTGCTGCGCGGGCGCTGGCGTACACCTCAGGACTTATTCCAAGGAAGAATCCGCCATGATCAGCCACGCCGTTCCCGAAGGTTTCGTCTCGTTGCCCCGCAGCAGCCCGCTGCTGGATTTGCTGGGCCCGGCATACTGCCGAGGCGAAGGCCTGCAGCTGGAAATCGGCCTGCGGGCCGACAATCGTCACGCCAATGGACGTGGCACCGTGCACGGCGGGGTGTTGGCGACCCTGGCGGATATCGGCATGGGCTACGCGATGGCATTCTCCAGTGAGCCGCCGCTGCCGCTGATTACCGCGAGCATGACCCTGGACTACCTGGGCGCGGTGCAGGTAGGGGAGTGGATTGTGGTGCGCTTGGAACATCACAAGCGTGGACGGCAGATGGCGTTTGCCACGGTGAGTCTGCAGGTTGGGGAGAAGGTGGTGGCACGGGCGAACGCGGTGTTTGCGGTGCCCCGTACGGACTGACAACCGGGGATGATGGGGAGCGCGGGCACGTCAGCGCCTACCCTTTGCATTAAAGAAAAGGCCGGGCTTTTCGTGGAGCCCGGCCGTTTCCGTGTTGCTCTTATCAGCGGGGGCTGCCGTGCAGCTGAATGGGAGCAGCTCCCTCGCCACCGCGGGCGGTTTCCCCCGTTGTTGTTTGAATCAGCTGCGTTCGAGGGCGAGTGCTACGCCTTGGCCACCACCGATGCACAGCGTCGCCAGGCCTTTCTTGGCATCGCGCTTGATCATTTCATGCAGCAAGGTCACCAGCACGCGGCAGCCTGAGGCGCCGATCGGGTGGCCGATGGCAATGGCGCCGCCGTTGACGTTGACCTTGTCCGCGTCCCACTCCAGCTCTTTGCCCACCGCCAGCGATTGCGCGGCGAAGGCTTCGTTGGCTTCGATCAAGTCCAGGTCGCCCAGGCTCCAGCCGGCTTTGTCCAGGCAGCGGCGCGTGGCCGATACCGGGCCGATGCCCATGATCGCCGGATCGACGCCGGCATTCGCGTAGCTGGCAATGCGCGCCAGCACGGGCAGGCCGAGGGCCTTGGCTTTGTCGGCACTCATCAGCAGCACCGCAGCGGCGCCGTCGTTGAGGCTGGAGGCGTTGCCGGCAGTGACGCTGCCGTCTTTCTTGAACGCCGGCTTGAGTTTGGCCAGGGACTCGGCGGTGGTGCCGGCGCGTGGCTGCTCGTCCACGGCGAAGGCAATCGGGTCGCCTTTGCGCTGGGGAATCAGGATCGGCGTGATCTCATCGACAAAACGCCCGGCCTCGATGGCTGCCGCAGCTTTTTGCTGGGACGCGGCGGCAAAGGCATCCTGGGCTTCACGGCTGATGCCGTACTTGTCCACCAGGTTCTCGGCGGTGATGCCCATGTGGTAGTCGTTGAACGCGTCCCACAGGCCGTCGGTGATCATGCTGTCGATCATCTTGGCGTGGCCCATGCGCAAACCGGTGCGCGCGGCAGGCAATACGTACGGGGCCAGGCTCATGTTCTCCATGCCGCCGGCGATGATCACCTCGGCATCACCACAGCGGATAGCCTGGGCGCCCAAGTGCAAGGCCTTGAGGCCCGAACCGCAGACTTTGTTCAGGGTCAGGCTGGGTACGGCGTGTGGCAGGCCGGCGAGGATCGAGGCCTGGCGCGCCGGGTTCTGGCCGCTGCCTGCGGTCAGCACCTGGCCGAGAATCACTTCATCCACTTCGGCAGGATCCAGGCCGGTCTGCTCCAGCAGGCGACGGATCACGGCGGCGCCCAGTTCCGGAGCCGGGATGTTCGCAAGCGAACCTTGAAAGCTGCCCACGGCGGTGCGGGTGGCAGCAACAATCACGACGTCTTGCATGGAATCTGTCCTCACTGGAAGTGCATTTCTGGAACGTGGTCCGGGACGATCAGTTTACCGGCGGTCTTGCTCACAATCTCTTCAACGCTGACGCCAGGTGCGCGTTCCTTGAGGACAAAAGCGCCATTTTCGATTTCCAGGTACGCAAGGTCGGTCAGCACACGCTTGATGCAGTTGGCGCCGGTCAGCGGCAGGCTGCACTGGCTGAGCAACTTGGACTCACCGTCCTTGGACGCGTGGGTCATGATCACGATGATGTTTTCCGCACCGGCCACCAGGTCCATGGCGCCGCCCATGCCCTTGACCAGCTTGCCGGGGATCATCCACGAGGCGATGTTGCCTTGTACGTCGACCTCAAACGCGCCAAGCACGGTGAGGTCGACGTGGCCGCCGCGGATCATGGCGAACGATTCGGCGGAGGAGAAGATCGACGCGCCGATACGCGCGGTCACGGTTTGTTTGCCGGCGTTGATCATGTCGGCATCGATTGTTTCTTCAGTAGGAAACGGTCCCATGCCCAGCAGGCCGTTTTCCGATTGCAGCATCACTTCCATGCCTTCGGGAATGTAGTTGGCCACCAGGGTCGGAATGCCGATGCCCAGGTTGACGTAGAAACCGTCCTGCATTTCGCGGGCGACACGTTGAGCCATTTGTTCGCGGGTAAGTGCCATTTTTATGAGTCCTTATTGTTCGGGCTGGGGGCAGATTATTTGCGGACGGTGCGCTGTTCGATGCGCTTCTCGAAGGTGCCGCAGATGATCCGGTCGACGTAGATGCCAGGGGTGTGGATCTGCGCCGGGTCCAGCTCGCCCGGTTCGACGATTTCTTCCACTTCGACCACGGTGATCTTGCCGGCGGTGGCGGCCAGCGGGTTGAAGTTCTGGGCGGTGTGGCGATAGATGACGTTGCCGAAGTGGTCGGCCTTCCAGCCTTTGACGATGGCGAAGTCGCCGGTGATGGATTCTTCCATCAGGTAGGGGCGACCGTTGAATTCGCGGGTTTCCTTGCCTTCGGCAACCGGGGTGCCGACACCGGTGGCGGTGAAGAAGGCCGGGATGCCGGCGCCGCCTGCGCGCATTTTTTCGGCGAGGGTGCCTTGGGGGGTCAGCACCACTTCGATTTCGCCGCTGAGCAATTGCTTCTCGAACAGCGCGTTTTCACCGACATAGGAAGCGATGACCTTGCTGATCTGCTTTTCTTCCAGCAGCACGCCCAGGCCAAAACCATCGACGCCGCAGTTATTGGAAACCACGGTGAGGTCGCGGGTGCCTTTGCGCTTGATCTCGGCGATGAGGTTTTCCGGAATGCCGCATAGGCCAAAACCACCGGAAAGCACGGTCATGCCGTCTTCCAGGCCTGCCAGTGCTTCCTCGTAGGACGCCACGCGTTTATCGAAACCTGCCATATGCACCTCTATTATTGTTTGTGGGCCAGCCAATGAACCGAGTGTTGCGCCGACGGATTGATTTGTTAAGTTGTTTTTTTAGGTTGATTGATTTAGAAAACAGCACAATAAACTGCAGTCCGTAAGCTTCAAGCATAGTCAGCGGCCGCTTTCACTTGCAGCTTTCATCTCGTCACCTGGAACATTCCTATGACCGTCAAACAAATGCGTGCGTTTCTCGCCGTGGCCCAGACCCTGAGTTTTGCCGCCGCCTGCGAGCGGTTGCACCTCTCCCAGTCGGCGCTGAGCCTGACCATCAAGGGGTTGGAAGAAGGGCTGGGCGGGCGATTGTTCAGCCGCAATACCCGTAACGTCGCGCTGACCCCGGAAGGTGAATCCCTGCTGCCCTTGGCCCGCCGGTTGATTGCCGATTGGGACAATACCGAAGATGAATTGCGCCAACGCTTCACCCTGCAGCGCGGGCGTGTGACGGTGGCGGCGATGCCGTCGTTCGCCGGCAACCTGTTGCCGCCGATCCTGAAGATATTCCGCGCGCGTTACCCGCAGGTGAACGTGACGGTGCATGACCTGATCAACGAGCAGGTCCTGGAGATGGTGCGAGATCGGCAGGTGGAGTTGGGGGTGGCGTTCGAGCCTGCCGAAGAAACATCGCTGGCATTCACGCCGTTGTACCTGGATCGCTTCATCGCCGTGGTGCCCGCCGATTCGCCCTTGGCGCATGTGGCTGACGTCGACTGGAGAACCCTTTTGCAACACCCGTTCATTACCTTGCAGCGCCCGTCCACTGTGCGCGTGATGCTGGAAGAACACTTGGGCGCCCTGCAGATGAAACTGCCCGTGGCGTTGGAAAGCCATCAATTGGCGACCGTAGGCAAGATGGTTGCCAATGGCCTGGGGGTCAGCGCCGTGCCTGCGTTATGCGCGCGGCAGATGGAAGAGGCGGGCGCCCATTGCATTACCTTGCACGGCCCGGTAATCGAGCGGCCGATTGGGGTGCTGACCAAACCGGGGCATGAACTGTCGGCGGCGGCGCAGGTGCTGTTTGATATTTTCTGCGATGAAGCAGCGAAAGGGCGATTTCCGCTATAGCCCCTGTAGCAACCGGCTTGCCAGCGGCGGTGTAATCAACAAAGCATCGCCGGCACGCCGGTTCCCACAATTAACAAGATAACGATGGCAATAAAAAAGTCCGCTCGGCGAACCGGGCGGACTTAATGTGTTAATTAGTTTTATCAGCAGTATTTATCAATCACTTTAACCTGCGATTGGCCTTTGAGGTTCTGCCATTCGGTATTAAGTGTATGGAACACTTGCTCGATAAAGTTGCGATCGGCCGCGGCTTTCTTGCCGACATAACCCTGGCCGCGGCGGTACATCTTCAGGCGCGCCGCCAGTTCACGGTTATTACGGTCGAACTCGGCTTCTTCGGTGTGGGGCGCCAGGCAGTCAATTTGCACTTCGCCCGATTTGCCAATCCACAGGATATGGTCGTCGAGTGTGTCTTTCTGCGCTGCGAACATCTCAGCCAATTCATCGATAGTTGGTTGGTTGTTCAGATTCATGTGTAAGCCCCTTGACCAGTTGGCGATCTATCAGTTGATTCCGTTAAAACTGCTTAGTTGTCTCCGGCTTCAAAAACCGGGCGTCAGTGACGGTCTGCCGAATACGGGCAGGGTCTTGAACCTGATGCATGTAGTCTTGCTGATGAACTGCTACGCAATGGTTTCATAACGAAGACAAGCAGCGTTTGAGCTCCTTGTACCGATCCTTTCGGGCCGGTCAGCTTCATCAATCTGCCTTGTGGGCAGTGCACATCCGGAAAAAACAGCTCGGCGGTCAGACGAGCTTGTTCAAAACACGTGTTACCAACGCTCCCGATCCGGGAGACGTCTAGATCATGCAAGGACAAAAACGTTACGTCAACGGTTATGTAGTGATTTTTTTAAAGCACTACATAAATCCCTGTGAGGACGGGAGAATCCCGGAAAACGTGACTTGGGCGTCATTTTTTGGAGGGGTGGGTCGTCGATCCGAGGGGATGAAATTGGCGCGCAGCCGTGTAGGAGCTGGCATAGGGGTTATCTCAAACGATCAGCCAACAGAGGCAACAACTGCTCGCACGACGCCTCGATCTTCACCTGCAACAGCTCATCCCCACGGGTCTTGCCCAGGTTGATGGCAATCACGGGCTTGCCGTGTTCAACCATCGCCTTGCAGAGGCGAAATGCCGAATAGGCCATCAGTGACGAGCCCACTACCAGCAAGCCTTCTGCTTGCTCGACCGCCGCCATCGCCCTGGCTGCAGTTGCCGGGGCGACGTTTTCGCCAAAGAACACCACGTCCGGCTTCAGCCGTTCACCGTTGCAGTGGGGGCAGTGGGGCACCTGGAAGTGTTCTTCAAACGTCGGGTCGAGGAGGGTGTCGCCGTCTGGCGCTTGTACCGCATGCACCTGCGCAAGGTAGGGGTTATCGATTTCCATCTGCCGCTGGATCACATCGCGCGTGCTGCGCAGTTGGCAATCCAGGCACAGCACCCGGTGCAGGCTGCCGTGCAGTTCGATCACGTCATGGCTGCCGGCCTGGTCATGCAGGGTGTCGACGTTTTGCGTGATCAGCCCGCTGATGCGCTGGCGTTGCTGCAGGGTCGCCAATGCCAGGTGAGCCTTGTTCGGCTGCGCAATGCGCACCCTCGGCCAGCCCAGCATCGCCCGCGCCCAATAACGGCGTCGTGCCTGTGGGGTGGCGAGGAATTCCTGATACATCATTGGGGCCTTGCCCCGACGCACACCTTCACTGTCGCGGTAGTCGGGGATCCCCGATGAGGTGCTGATCCCCGCCCCGGTCAGTACCAGGAAACGCCGTTCGGCCATGGCCCGGTACAAGGTGTCGAGGTGGTCTTCTTGATGTTCCAGCGTGTCGAGCATGGGTTCCCCTATTCGCCGCGAATGTACTGCTCCAGCTGTTTGATCAGGTCGGCCTGTTCGGCGATGGCTTCCTTGACCAGGTCGCCGATGGACAGCAGGCCCAGCAGTTTGCCGCCTTCAACCACGGGCAGGTGACGCAGGTGACTGTCGGTCATGATGTTCATGCATTCCTCGACACTTTTGTGGGTGTCGACCGTTATCACCGGGGAACTCATGACTTCATCGACCCGTGTGGTGACCGACGACAGGCCCTTGAGGATGAGTTTGCGTGCGTAATCGCGTTCGCTGATGATCCCGACCACCGCGCCTTCCTTGACGACCGGCAAGGCGCCGACGTTTTTCTCCGACATCCGCACCAGCGCTTCAAACACGGTGTGGTCCCACTGGATAGTGTGCACGTCCTGGTTTTTCTGATCCTTGGCTTTGAGCACTTGTGCGACGGTTTTCATGGCGGCCACTCCGGTGTTGTTGTTAGGAAGTCAGCGGGTCCCCTACAGAATCCTAGACCGCCTACGCCGGAGCAAGGTCCAAAGCGGCGTTAAACCCGTCGAAAAACGTCATTCGCCGGATTTTTTCGGCGTTTACCCGGTATTAGTCGACTTTTTGCTGCGCTTGGGGGCGGCCGTAGTCTTGCGAGGCGCGCTTTTTCGTTTCTTTTTCCACGGTGTAGCACCCCGGCCTGCCGGGCTGGCTGGCCCGGTTATGGTCATGCGCATGCCGTTGCAGCGTGCCACTTGCTTGCTCATCCAGGCCGCTTGCTTGGCAACGAATTCCTCCAGGCTCATTTCACCGCTTTGCACCATGTCCAGCGCCTGTTCCCAGATCGCGGTGGTACCAGGGTCGGCAATCGCCCGTGGCACCGCATCGATCAGGCTGAACGCAGCGGGGGTGGCAGATAGCGCCTTGCCGTTTTTCAGCAGATAACCCCGGTCCAGCAACCCCTGAATGATCCCGGCGCGGGTGGCCTCGGTGCCGATCCCGGTGGTGTCCTTGAGCTTTTGCTTGAGCAGCGGGTCTTCTACCAGCTTGGCGACGTTTTTCATCGCCTTGATCAGGTCGCCTTCGGTAAAGGGCTTGGGCGGCTGGGTCCACAGGTCCTTGAGGTTGACCTTGGCCACCGCGTAGTCCTGCCCCTGCACCAGCGTTGGCAACGCCTGCGGTGCCGGTGCCTCGCGGCCTTTTGCCGGGGCCAGGGCTTCGGGCAGGGCGCGTTTCCAGCCCGGCTCGATCACCACTTTGCCCACCGCGCGTAGAGCCTGGTCGGCACAGTCAAAATCGGCCTGGGTGCGATCGTACTCATGGTTGGGCAGGAACTGCGCCAGGTAGCGTGCTCGTATCAGGGTGTAGACCGCACGGTGCTTGCCGGTCAGTTGGCCGGCATCTTTGCCCGCACCAGTGGGAATGATGCCGTGGTGCGCGCTGACCTTGGCATCGTTCCACGCCCGCGAACGGCGCTGCGGGTCGATATGCGGCATCAACGCATCCACCGCCGCATCGGCACGGCCCAGCGCGGCGAGGATCTTCGGTGCCTCGCTGTGCTGGCTGAGTGGCAGATAGCCGCAGTCGCTGCGCGGGTAGGTGATGGCCTTGTGGGTTTCGTAGAGCGATTGCGCGATATCCAGGGTTTCCTGGGCGCCGAGGCCGAGCTTTTTCGAGCAGATTTCCTGCAGGGTACCGAGGTCGAAGGGCAGGGGCGCGACCTCGCGCATGCGCTCGGTGCGCAGCTTCACCAGCCGCGCACTGGCGGCGTCGGTCATGGCGTCGGCGGCCTCGCGAGCCAATTGCGGGTTGAGGCAACGGCCCTGGTCGTCACAGGCATCTTCGGCCGCGCGCCATTGGGCGGTGAAGGTCATGCGCTCATGGCGCAGGTCGACATCGATGGCCCAGTACGCCACCGGTACGAAGTCGGCGATGCTGCGGTCGCGGTCGACCACCAGGCGCAAGGTTGGCGTTTGCACACGGCCTACCGGCAACACACCTTGATAGCCGGACTGGCGCCCCAGCAGGGTAAACAGGCGACTCATATTCATGCCGATCAGCCAGTCGGCGCGCGAACGGCCCAGGGCCGAGTGGTACAGGCTGAAGGTTTCGGCCCCGGGCTTGAGCGCCGCCAACGCCTTGCGAATCGAGGCATCGTCGAGCGCCGACAGCCACAACCGCTGGATCGGCCCGCGATAGCGGCAATGCTCCACCAGTTCGCGGGCGATCATTTCGCCCTCGCGGTCGGCGTCGGTAGCGATGACCAGTTCCTGGGCTTCCCCCAGCAGGCGCTTGACCGCCTTGAACTGGCTGGCGGTCTTGGGCTTGACCTGCATCTTCCATTTTTCCGGGACGATCGGCAGGTCAGCCAGCACCCAGCGCTTGTATTTGGCGTCGTAGGCGTCGGGCGGGGCGGTTTCCAGCAGGTGGCCGATGCACCAGGTGACTGTGACCCCGTTGCCCAGCCAGCACCCGTCGCCGCGCCGGCTGGCGCCGAGCACGGCCGCGATGTCCTTGGCCTGGGAGGGTTTTTCACAGAGGTAAAGCCGCATGCTCAGCCCATTCGTTACACAGTTGAATGGGGAGCAGGATGGGCAAAAGAAGGGATTTGATCAACTGTTATCTGGATGGATATACAGCAATTTGTGTGCGCCCCCGCCGTCAAGGACGGGGGCACGGGTCAGTCAGTTGTTATTGATGTCCACATGCCGGGTTTCCTTGAGGCAGAACAACCCGACAATCAAGCTCACGCCGGTCACTACCACCGGGTACCACAGCCCGTAGAAGATATCGCCGGTGTACACCACCAGCGCAAACGACACGGTTGGCAGGAACCCGCCAAACCAGCCGTTACCGATGTGGTAGGGCAGCGACATCGAGGTGTAGCGGATACGCGTCGGGAACAGCTCCACCATCAGCGCCGCCAGCGGGCCGTAGCACATGGCGGCAATCAGGATCAGCGCCACGATCAGCACCACCACCATTACTTTGTTGACCTGGGCAACATCCGCCGAAGTCGGGTAACCGGCCAGGGTCACGGCGCCACGCAGGGCCGCTTCGTCGTAACCGTCGATGCGCACTTCACCCACGCTCACCTGCACCGGGCTGCCCGCCGGGGCGGCGGCGCTGCTGTACGGCAGGCCCTGCTTGACCAGGAAGGTCTTGACCTTGTCGCACGGGCTGTCAAAACGCGCCTTGCCCACCGGGTCGAACTGGAAGGTGCAGGTGGCCGGGTCGGCCAAGACGGTGATCGGTGCCTGATGGCTGGCCTGGTCCATCGCCGGGTTGGTGTAGTGCGCCAGGCCTTTGAAGATCGGGAAATACAGCGCGGTGGCCAGCAGCAGGCCGAGCATCAGCACCGGCTTGCGCCCGACCTTGTCCGACAGCCAGCCAAACAGGATAAAGAACGGCGCGCCAATCACCACGCTGATGATCAGCAGCATGTTGGCCAGGGCCGGGTCCATTTTCAGGAACTGCGTGAGGAAGAACAGCACGTAGAACTGCGCGGCGTAGAAGGTCACGGCTTGGCCGCCGTTGATGCTGAACAGCGCAATCAGCACCACCTTGAGGTTTTCCCACTTGCCGAAGGATTCGCGGATCGGCGACTTGCTGGCCTTGCCTTCCTCTTTCATCTTCAGGAATGCCGGCGACTCGTGCAGGCTCATGCGGATCCAGGTCGAAATGCCCAGCAGCACGATGGAGAACAGGAACGGAATCCGCCAGCCCCAGACTTCAAACTGATCGCCGGTGAAGTAGCGGCACGCCAGCACTACCAGCAGCGACAGCAGCAGGCCGAGGGTGGCGGTGGACTGGATCCAGCTGGTGTGCAGGCCGCGTTTGCCGGCGGGCGCGTGCTCGGCCACGTAGGTGGCTGCGCCGCCGTACTCGCCGCCCAGGGCCAGGCCTTGCAACATGCGCAACACGATCAGGATGACCGGTGCCGCGATGCCGATGCTCGCATACGTCGGCAACAGGCCGACGCAGAAGGTCGCCACGCCCATCAGGATGATGGTGACCAGAAAGGTGTATTTGCGTCCGATCATGTCGCCCAGGCGGCCGAACACCAGCGCGCCGAACGGGCGCACCACGAAGCCGGCGGCAAAGGCCATCAAGGCAAAGATAAACGCGGTGGTGTCGTTGACCCCGGCAAAGAACTGCTTGCTGATCACCGCCGCCAGGGCGCCATAGAGGAAAAAGTCATACCACTCGAACACCGTCCCGAGGGACGAAGCGAAGATGACTTTTCTTGAATCGTTGCCGGCACTCGCGGTAATCGCCGAGCCCAGGGGTTGAGCATGTTCTGACATCGGGTAGCCCTCACAGTGATTATTTATTGTTGTTCCACTGTCGGCGCCAACCTTGGCGCCGGTTGTCCTTCCTGCCGGTGTCCGGCCGGGCGATGGCGTAAAGCCAGATGCAAACCCTGGATGCGCTATCGCCAGGCCGGACGCCTGCTGGTCATGCGGGTGCGGTCATTTCTCTCTCGGGGGCAAGGTTCCTTGTGTTCGGCGAAAGGATTAGCTGCGCGGCTTTCTCCGCGATCATCAGCGTCGGTGAACAGGTATTGCCGGAGGTAATGCGCGGCATGATCGAGGCGTCGGCAATCCGCAGGCCCGGCACGCCATGCACGCGCAGTTGGGCGTCGACCACGGCGTCCTGGTCAGTGCCCATGCGGCAGGTGCCCACTGGATGGAAGATTGTAGTCCCGATTCGCGCGGCGGCTTCGTGCAGCTCCTCTTCGGTCTGCAGCGAATCACCTGGCAGGTATTCAACCGGCTTGAATTGGCTCAAGGCCGGCGCGGCGACGATGCGCCGGGTCAGGCGAATGGCATCTGCGGCCACGCGCAGATCTTCCGGATGGCTGAGGTAGTTGGGCCGGATCAGCGGCGCATCCGCCGGGTTGGCCGAGCGGATATCAATGCGGCCACGGCTCTGCGGGCGCAGATCGCAGACTGACGCAGTAAAGGCGGGGAACGCGTGCAGCGGTTCGCCAAAACGCTCCAGCGACAGCGGCTGCACATGGTATTCAAGGTTGGCCGAAGTCTGTTCCGGGCCCGAGCGGGCAAACGCACCCAACTGGCTGGGGGCCATCGACAGCGGGCCGCTGCGGTCGTACAGGTAGCGCAGGCCCATGCCCATCTTGCCCCACACGCTGCCGGCGATCTGGTTGAGGGTGCGGGCTTTTTCCAGCTTGTAGATCAGTCGCAGTTGCAGGTGGTCCTGCAGGTTGCCACCGACGCCCGGCAGCTCGTGCAGCACCTCGATGCCCAGCGGCTTGAGGACGTTGGAGGGGCCGATGCCCGAGCGTTGCAGGATGCCCGGCGAGCCCACGGAACCGGCGCACAGCACGATTTCCTTGCGCGCCCTCCAGCTCGACTGCTGGCCGTGTTGACGCCCGACGACTTGGGAGGCGCGGCCGTTTTCCAGGAGTACGCGGTCGACTTCAACGTCGGTCAGCACGGTGAGATTGGGGCGTTGACGGATGGGCTTGAGAAACGCCTTGGCCGCATTCCAGCGGACGCCGGCCTTCTGGTTGACCTGGAAGTAGCCGCAGCCTTCGTTATCGCCCTGGTTGAAGTCGCTGATGGAGGCGATGCCGCTTTGCGCCGCCGCATCCCGAAAGGCATCCAGAATCGGCCAATGCAGGCGCTGTTGCTCGACTCGCCATTCGCCGCCATCGCTGTGGAACTCCGAGCTGCCGGCAAAATGGTTTTCGCTCTGCTTGAACAGCGGCAGCACGTCTTTCCAACCCCAGCCTGCATTGCCCGCGGCTGCCCAACCGTCGTAGTCCTGGGCCTGGCCACGCATGTAGATCATGCCGTTGATCGACGAGCAACCGCCGAGCACCTTGCCGCGTGGATAACTCAGTGCACGGCCTTGCAGGCCTTCCTGGGCCTCGGTCTTGAAGCACCAGTCGGTGCGCGGGTTGCCGATGCAGAAGAGGTAGCCGACGGGAATATGGATCCAGGGATAGTTGTCGCGGCCACCCGCTTCGAGCAGCAGCACGCGGTGGGCCGGATTGGCGGAGAGTCGATTGGCCAGCAGGCAGCCTGCGGGGCCGGCGCCTACTACCACGTAATCGTATTCAGCAGTTGCAATGGACATCTGAGGTCTCGCTTGTTTTTCTTATTGGTTCCATCCTAGTTGTTAGTTTTCGTCTTAAAAATGTTAGTTTTTACCCAGCTGCTGTGCGTTTTTAAACAGTGCGACCGCTGTGGCGAGCGGGCAAGCTTGCTCGCCACAGGCACGGGGCCAGTCTTCGCGGTCGTGTAGTGAGTTATGCCCAAGGGAGGGAGGCTGAATGTTCGACTGGAATGACCTGCGGTATTTTCTCGAACTGCAGCGCAGCGGCCGCCTGCTCACCGCCGCGCAACGCTTGAAGACGACGCATGCCACGGTGGCCCGGCATATCGAGGCGATCGAAAAGAGCCTCGGCACCGCGCTGTTCGTGCAGCACGCCCAGGGCTATGAATTGACTCCGGCCGGCGAAGCCTTGCTCAAGCATGCCGAGGCCATGGAAAACGTCGCGCTGCTGGCCGAAGACGAACTCACCCATTCCGCCGCGCCCTTGGGCAAGATCCGCCTCGGCGTGGCCGAGGGCTTGGGCGTAATGTTCCTTGCCGGTCGCATGGGCGGGCTGTTTGAACGCTATCCCGGGTTGGAGGTGGAACTGCTCGCGGTGCCGCGTTTCGTCAGCATTCTCAACCGCGAAGCGGAAATCAGCATCCACCTCGAGCGCCCCAGCGTTGATCAACTGGTCACGCGCAAACTCACCGACTATCGCCTCGCGCTCTACGCCAGCCGCGCCTACCTTGCGCGCAATCCGCCGATCGAAAAGCGCGAAGACCTCGCCGCCCATTCATGGATCGATTACGTCGACGATCTATTGTTCAGCCAGGAACTGAAATTCCTCAGCAGCTTCTGTCGTAATCCCAAGGTGGTGTTCCACAGCACCAGCGTCATCGCCCAACACCAGGCTGCACGGTCAGGCTTGGGGATTGCCGTGCTGCCGTGCTTCATGGCCTCTGGCGACCCGGACCTGGTGCCGTTGCTGCCGGCAGAGAGTATCCAGCGCAGCTACTGGATCAGTTCGCGGCGTGAACTGCACAAGTCGGTGCGACTGCGGGTGTTGTGGGATTACGTGGTGGAGTTGTGCGCGCGGGAGCAGGGCTTGTTGCTTGGCGAAGCTGCCTGAAGAACCTGGCTCGAAAACGGCGGGCTCGCTCGCGATGGCGGAGTGTCAGTCGATGCAGTGGGTGGCTGACCCACCGCTTTCGCAGGCAAGCCAGCTTCCACATTTGATCTGCTTACACCCGGGAGCCCAAGCCATGCCCAGATCCCCCTGTGGGAGCGGGCTTGCTCGCGAAGGCGGGCTGGCAGTTGAGGCATTCGGTGCCTGATCTACCGCTTTCGCAGGCAAGCCAGCTCCCACATTTGATCTGCGTACACCCGGGAGCCCGAGGCATACCCGGATCCCCGTGTGGGAGCGGGCTTGCTCGCGAAGGCGGTGGGTCAGTTGATGCAGTGGGTGCCTGAACTACCGCTTTCGCAGGCAAGCCAGCTCCCACATTTGATCTTCATACACCCGGGAGTCCGAGGCATACCCGGATCCCCCTGTGGGAGCGGGCTTGCCCGCGATGGCGGGGGCTGTCAGTTGATGCATTCGGTGCCTGAGCCACCGCTTTCGCAGGCAAGCCAGCTCCCACATTTGATCTGCGTACACCCGGGGGCCCGAGGCATACCCGGATCCCCCTGTGGGAGCGGGCTTGCCCGCGATGGCGACCTTTCAGTTGATGCAGTGGGTGCCTGATCTATCGCTTTCGCAGGCAAGCCAGCTCCCACATTTGATCTGGGTACACCCGGGAGCCCGAGGTATACCCGGATCCCCGTGTGGGAGCGGGCTTGCCCGCGATGGCGGTGTGTTAGCTGATGCATTCGGTGCCTGATCTACCGCTTTCGCAGGCAAGCCAGCTCCCACATTTGATCTTCATACACCCGGGAGTCCGAGGCATACCCGGATCCCCCTGTAGGAGCGGGCTTGCTCGCGAAGGCGGGCTGTCAGTTGATGCATTCGGGGCCTGACCCACTGCTTTCGCAGGCAAGCCAGCTCCCACATTTGATCTGCGTACACCCGGGTGTCTAGGCCCCACTTCAATCCCCCGGTGTTGCCCCACCTGCCTCAGTCGCGCAATACGAAGTCAGCACTGCCCAGGCGTTCACCATTCACCATCACGTGCACGGTATGCTTGCCCGGATAGTGCTTGCGGGTGGTCAATTCGCGGATGTGTTGCTCGCGGCTGATACGTTGCTGTTCACCCGCGCCCAGCGTGAATGCCTTGAGCTTGAAGACTTTGGCCGCGCTGTGCCCGGCGCTTTTGACGTAGTCGATGGCGTAGTCCACCACCAGTTTCTGCGCGGTGGCGGCGGTGGATTCCAGGCTGAATGACAGGGTGATGCGTTCGCCCAGCGTGATCACTGCCGGTGTGACGCTCAGGTGCTGAATCTTCACGTCGGCCTTGGCGCCGGCGCCCATGATGGTCAGCGCGCGGGTGTTGCCTTGCTTGATCAGGCTGCGCAGCGCGTGGCGGGCGATCCAGGCGGTGTGGGGATTGTCGAGGTTCCAGCCCTCGATCAGGTCGAGTACCCAGTCCGGGTGTTCCTTGGTGATGTCGTTGAGATGGTTGGCGACGGATTTGCGCACATACAGGCTGCTGTCGGCCTTGAGATTATTGAGGATCGACGCGCACAGCTCGGGGTTGGCCTGCACCTCGGCCAGTCGAAACGACCAGGGCAGGCGCGGGCGCGAGCCTTCGCTGGCGAGGCGGCGCACGTGTTCGTTGTCGTCCAGCGACCAGGCTTGCATCACCGCCAGCGTGCGCGCGAAATCATTCAGCAGAAAGTGGCGGATCGCGAATTCCGCCGAGCCAAACGTGGTGAAGTATTTGAGCGCGGCCATGGAACGCTTGAAGTCAGCCTGGCCGTAACTCGCCACGTAATGCGGCAGGAACAGGCTGACAAACGCGCTGTTCAGGCGCGGGGCCAGCGCGTAGAGCAGCTTGAGGGTCTGCACATATTCCAGCGGGATCACCGCGTGCAGGCTCTCGCTGACCCGCGCCATGCGCTGCATCACCGACAACTGCGCCAGCCCGGCCTTGGCGTGCTTGAGAAAACCCTTGGCGTCGAACGCCGGGTACACCGCGCTCATCTCGCGGGCGATGTGCTGCAGGCGTTCGACGTTGAAAATTTCCTTCAGGGCCGGGGCGCTTTGGTCGGTCATCGGTTATCCATGGGGTCAGAGAAACCAGCGGTATTCGCGCGCATTGATCTCTTGTTGGAAGGCCAGGTGATCCTGGCGTTTGTTTTCGCAGTATACGTCGACAAATTCGGCGCCCAGCTTATCGCGCACGACCGGTTGATGCTGCATGGCGCGCACGGCATCGAGCATTTCCAAGGGGAAGTCGGTACCGCTGTTGCGGTCCTCGTTCAACGGCGCGATGGGTTCGCGCTTGGCCTCAAGGCCATGTTCCAGCCCGGCCAGGATGGCCGCCAGCACCAGGTACGGATTGGCGTCGGCGCTGGCCAGGCGGTGCTCGATGCGCAGGTTGCGCGGGTCGGATTCGGGAATGCGCACGCACGCATCGCGGTCCTCAAAGCCCCAGCTGGCGCGGGTCGCCGCGTTGACCGTGCCACCCAGGCGGCGGAAGGCGTTGTGGTTGGGCGAGAAGATCGGCATGCAGTGCGGCAGCAGTTCCAGGCAGCCGGCGACCGCATGGCGCAGCGGTTGCTGCTGATGGGCCGCCAGCAGGTTATTGCCCGCGCCGTCATACAGACTCACATGCACATGCATGCCGCTGCCGGGGTATTGCAGGTAGGGCTTGGCCATGAAGCTGGCGCGGTGGCCATGCTTCAACGCCACGCCTCGGGTGCTGCGGCAGAACAGGGCGGCCCAGTCGGCGGCGCGCAGGCCATCGTCGAGGTGGCCGAAATTGATCTCGAACTGGCCGGGGCCGATCTCGGCAGTGATCACCGTGATGTCGATACCCTGGTCCTTGGCGGTCTGCGCCATATCGTCGAGCACTTCACTGAAGCGCGAGAGCCGGTCGATATGCAGGTTGGGCTGGTCGTCGGCATCCTCGCTCAGCGGGTCGCGGGCGAATTGCGGCAGGCCGTTGTCGAGTTTTTTGTCGAACAGGTAGAACTCCAGTTCGAACGCCACCACCGGGTGAATGCCTTTGTGCTGCAGGCGCTCCAGCACCTTGGCCAGGACTTCGCGGGGCTCGAATTCGATCGGGGCGTCGGTGCCGTCTGAGGTGATCAGCATCTGGCCCAACGGCTGCGATTCCCAGCTCACCGGCTTGAGTGTGCCCGGCACCAGGCGGCGGTTGGCGTCCGGGTCGCCGTCATGGAAGCAATAGTCACCAATCTTGAACAGCCCGCCTTGAGTCCCCAGCAGCACGGCGTTCTGTGGCAGCTTCAGGGGGCTGCCGGCGGCGACTTTTTCGAGCATTTCTATCGGGTAGCGCTTGCCGTAGAAATGCCCTGGGATATCCAGGGCGATCAGGTCCACATACCGCACGTCGGGGTGGTTCTGGCGGAAGGTCCGTACTTCGGCCAGCAACGTGGAAGATTGGCTTTTCACGGGTGTTGCTCCTAGTTGTAGACCCACAGCACGCGGGCGGGCAGATCGGTCAGGTTGGCGTAGCGGCAATGAGCAAAGCTGGCCAGGTGGAAGCTGTCACCAGGGCCGAGGGTGACCGAGTCAGCCTCACCCTCGACCCACAAGGTCAACTCGCCTTCGAGCACAAAACCGGCCTGTTCGGCGCGGTCGCTCATGGTTTGCTCGCCGCTGTTGGCGCCGGGGGCCAACAGGCTGTCGAGCATCGAGAACGCGCCATTCATGCTCGGCGAGACGAGGATGTCGGTAATGCCGTTGGCGTAATACACCGTGCGCCGCTCGTTGGGGCGGGTCACCCAGCTCACGGCCTTGGGTTTGGACAGGCTGTAGAAATACGTGGTGGGCACGTCGAGGGCGTGGCTGATCGCGGTCAGGTCGGCCACGGTAGGCCGCGACAAGCCGCGTTCCACTTGGGACAGGAAACCTACGGAACGCTCGATCTTCTGCGCCAATTGGGCGAGGGTGAGCTTCTTGTGTTTGCGCAGGTCGTGAATCAGGATCGCCAGGGCGTCGAGTTCTTCTTGTTGATTCATGAAATTTATATCAAATAATTTCATGAAAAATTACAGGATTAATTTCATGGAGGCAATGGGCATGCAGCTGGAGCAGCACTTATACGCGTTGGAACAGGCACTGCAGGCGAGTGCCACCCGCACGGATGCGAAGCGGGTGGCGCAGTTGCTGGCGGATGATTTCGTCGAGTTTGGAGCCAGTGGCACGGTATGGGGCAGTAAAGCCGAGGTGATTGCCGGGCTGCAGGATGAAGTGTTTGCGCCGCGCCGCATCTCGGGGTTTGCTGTGAAGGTGCTCGGCCAGGGGGTGGCGCTGGCGACTTATCGCGGCCACCGCGAAGGCACCGGGGACTCGCTGCGCAGCTCGGTGTGGCGAGAGGAGCAGGGGCAGTGGCGGATGGTGTTTCATCAAGGCACACCCGCGCCGGCGACCTAAGCTCCCTCGCCACAAGGGCGGCGCCTGGTTATTCGCGTTGGTAGCTGTCGATCTGCGCTCCATCGGCATCGAATACATTCACCCGGTTTTCTTCTTTCGTATCCCAGATGCTGTACTTCGCATCGTTGCTGTTGGCCGGGATGCTGTAGGTGGTGTACTGGCCGAGTTTCTTTACCACGGTATTGTTGCGGTCGATCAGCACCAGGCCCTTGAAGCCCTCCATCTCCGCTGAGGCGAGGTTTTTCTGGAAGGCGTTGAGGGTGGTGTATTTGAGCGGCACGCGCTGTTTGCCTTCGGTGTCGACCGCACCGTAGCGCTGGCCGGTCTTCACCACCGCCATGCCGTTGGAAAATGGCTCGACCTCATCGTAAGGCAGGTTGATTGGCAGGGTTTTACCTTGTGGGTTGATGAAGCTGAATCGGCGGCTTTTGCGCTCTTGCACCAGTTGCGGCTGGCCCTGGATGAACGCGCCGATGGCGGTGGTGCCCGGCGGATTGATTTTCTGCAGTTTCAGGCTGTAGACGTCCCTCTGTTGATCGTTGCCAGCGGTGGTGTAGAGGTAGTCACCGATCACTTCGATGTTGGAAAACCGCGGCGCCAGCAGTTCCTTGCCGGCCAGGTTCCAGACGCCGTAATCCGAGTCGCTGCCGTAGGTTTTCAGCCCCGGCCGGCCAATGAACAGCTCGCCGACCACGTTGACGTTGACGTATTTCATCGGCACCACGACCTGCTGTTTCTTCAGGTCGTAGACGCCGTAAGGCCCGTTCGTTTCGCGCTCGACGATCATCAAGTCAGCGTTGATCGGCTTTTCGATGATCTCGAACGGCAGCTCCTTCAGCGTGTGCCCGCCCGGCACGAAACTGAAGTATTTGAACAGCAACTGACGCCAACCGTCTTTCTCCGGCGTGCTGCCCACCTGCATGTGGTACACGCCGGGCATCTCGCTGTATTCGATGCGTTCGAAGCGCGGCTTGACCACCCAATGGCCCTGGTTGTCGATGAAGCCGTTTTTTTGCGTGGCGTTGTCGTAGGCGATGTAGCGACTCTGGGGTGGCACGCTGTTGTGCATCTGCAGGTTGACTGTTTGCAACTGGGCAGGCTCTAGCAGGTAGATGACGATGCTCGCCGGGGTATCTTCGAAGTGGTAGGTGGCGTGTACGTTGGTCAGGGCGCTGGCGGTGTCTGGAAGGTCTTTCACGAACTGCTCCAGATGCGTCTGCAGTTCGGCGCTGGTGGTGTAGCTGGAGAAGTGGTCCTGCATGCGCAGCAGTTCATCATAGTAGGCGCGCAGGTTGGCCTTCTGCTCGGCGGTGGGCGAGGAGTTCGAGCTGTTACCGCCGCTGTACAACGTCTTGCCGTCGGCGCTCAGGCCCTGGATCACCAAGCTTTTGTCCTTCGGTGTCGCCAGCAGTAAGGACGCGCTGCCGTCCGCGAGGGCGGTCAATTGGTAGATTTCGCCCTGCTCGCCGGCGACTTTGGGGTGGGCCGGGTCCAGCATGATTTTCTTGAAGCCTGCATAGGCCGGGTAGGTGAGGGCGACGTCGATGCGCTCCACCGGCTTATTGACCTTGAGCTCGGCCTTGGTAGTGTCTTCATCCTCAGCGCTGACCACTCCCACCTCGGTAAACGGCTGCTGCGTGCCGTCGCGAAAGGACACGGCTTGCACTGCATAACGTTCTTCATGACGCTGGTCGGGCAGGGCGCCACGCTTGAGCACCTCGCGGATCGGCTCCACATCCAGTTTCAACCCCGACTGGTTGTCGAAGAACACCTGCGCGAACGCTTGCTGCTGGAGCGCCCCCAGCGCGGCGCTCAGTTGCGTAGCCGGGAAGGGCACGAAAGGCTCGTCATAACGCAGCTCTTTTTTCTGCGCCGGTACCGGGTCGGTTTTTGACGCCGGGGAGATTTCCAGGCGCATGCTTTCGATCATCGCGATCTGGTTGATGCTGTCGCGGGCATCCAGTACCAGGTAATTCAGGCGCTTCTTCGCTTCGGGCAACGACAGGGTGTTGATGTCGGCGACTTCGCCTTCATTCAATTGGTCTTCGCTGTAGTCGGTGCCGCTCACCAGGCCAGTGACCGCATGACGGTCGAGCAGGTAATAGGCTGCGCCGCCGATCACGGCGAAGACCACCAGGGCGCTGGCGAGTAGCTTGGTTCGGGTCAGGGCTGTTTTCATTGTTGTCAGACTCGAGAATAGGCTGGCGCAAGGTTAGCAGGCTGAATGATTTCGTGCGCCCGTGGTCCGAACCTGGGTACGCGTCATTCATTGAAGGAGCACCTATGAAGTCCAAAACCCTCGCCGCCTGCCTGCTGGTCGCTGCCAGCCTGTCCACCGCCAGTTTTGTCGCACAGGCGGGTGATACCCCCCAGGAAACCGTGCAGCCTTCCAACATCAACGCCCGCGATCTCAAAGAGGGCGACCGTGCCCCGGACATCCTGATGCGCAAGGAGTCGGCGGTCAGCGACTGGAAAAAGCGTGGCCTCAAGCAACCTGAAGCCGACAGCCAATGGGCGCGGGTCGGCGACAAGTTCGTGCTGCTGAAAACCACCAACGGCACCATCCTCGAGATCACCCCAGTCAAAAAATAGCCCGGCTTTTTTGCTTGCTCCGCGTTAAGGTAACCGGCCATAAAACGCCGCGTTACCTTTGACCGAAAGAGAGCAGGATGCTTGCCACAATAAGAAACTACCCTCGCACCGTGAACCTGTTGCTGTCCGCCACGTTGTTGCTGACGTTGGCCAAGGCCATCACCTTTCCCTACCTGGTCATTTACCTCACCAGCCACTTTGCCCTCGACATCAGTCAGGTCGGCCTGGTGATCGGCAGCTCGCTGATCGTCGGTTCGCTGCTCAGCGTGTACGGCGGCTTCCTGGTCGACCGCATCAACAGCTATCGGCTGCTGCTCGGCTTGAGCGTGGTGTTTGTGCTGGGTTTTATCGGCACGGTACTCGCGCAGAATATCTGGGCGTTCTACAGCTGCCTGATCCTGATCAACCTGGCTTATGCGGTGATCGACATTGCGGTCAAGGCCGGCTTTGCCAGCCTCTTGCCCGAAGAGGCGCGCAGCGAAGTGTTTTCGATCAAGTACACGCTGACCAACATCGGTTACGCCGTGGGGCCGTTCTTTGGCGCGATGGTAGCCAAGCTGGATATCAGCCTGCCGTTCATCCTTTCGGCGTTGCTGGGGTTGGGGTTTTTCCTGTTGTACTGGCGCTGGGGCGATCGCACCCTGGCCACCGCCGAGGTCGCGCAAAAGCCGGTGTCGTTCCTGGCCGTCGGCCGTGTGTTGCTGCGTGACCATCGATTGGTGTGCTTCACCCTCGGCGGCCTGCTCAGCGCCGTGGTGTTCGGCCAGTTCACGGCCTACCTGTCGCAATACCTGGTGACCACCACCAGCGCGGAATACACCTACACCGTGATCAGTGCGGTGCTGACCACCAACGCGGTGCTGGTGATTGCCTTGCAGTACGTGATTGGCCGGCGCATCTCGCACCGTTACCTCAGCCAATGGCTGATCTTCGGCCTGGGCATGTTCATGCTGGGGTTGATCGGGTTCGCGCTGTCCACCAGCGTGCTGTGGTGGGTGCTGGCGATGGGGGTGTTCACCGTGGGGGAAATTATCGTGTTCCCGGCCGAGTACATGTTTATCGACCGGATTGCCCCGGACCACCTGCGGGGCATGTACTACGGGGCGCAGAACCTGTCCAACCTGGGTGCAGCATTGGGGCCGGTGTTGTGCGGGCTGGTGCTGGCCAGCCTGCCGGCCCACTACATGTTCTACATGCTCGGGGCGTTCATCGTCGCGGGTGGGGTGTTCTACTTCATTGGTTCGTCGTTGAAGGCAAGTCATCCAGCGTGAGCTTGCCCATGTTGTTGCTTTGCAGTTCGTAGCGCAGTTCTTCCACCATTTTTTCCACTTCTTGCGGGGTCTGCAGCCGATTGGTGCTGATCCCCGTCACCACCAGGTCCACCCGGCCGGTCTCGGCGTCATAGACCTTGAGGGTCAATGAGGCGTCCCGGCACAGGGTGAACTCGCATGTCAGCGGCGCCAGGCCTTCTTCGATGCAATTTCGCAGTTGAGAGAGCGTAAACATGAGGGTTCCTTCAAGGTGTCGTTTCACGACGGCACAGGTTCAAAGCCCTGTGCTCACCCCTTGAAGGTTAGGGATCGGTACGGCATCCGATAAGGCGAATTCATACTAGCTGGACTAGTGCATTTGTATGTTCAGCGCTTGCTTTTAACCCTTAATTCACCGGCAAACAGCCCACGTTCACGGGCCCAGACAATCGCCGCACTGCGGCTGTGCACCCCCAGTTTTGAGTACACCGTGGCCACATGGTTACGCACCGTATTGGGTGCCAGTTTCAGCCGCGAGGCGATTTCCTTGTCGGCCAGGCCTTCGCAGATCAGGCCCAGTACATCGCGCTCACGCGCGGTCAGGTCGGTGAAGGCTACGTTGGGCAGGTTGGGGCTGTTGACGCTCTTGGCGTTGGCCAGTTTCTCGATGAGGGTCTGGCTGAACCACGAGGCGTCCTGCATCACTTCCTCGATGGCAGCCACCAGCTCCAGCTCCGAGCGCTTGCGCTCGGTGATGTTCATCATCACCAGCAGGTAGCACGGCACGTCCTGGATGACCACGGTGTCGGCGGAAAGCACGCAGTCGATCACTTCGTTGCCTTTCTTGCGCACCTTGAGGTCCTGGCCATCGAGGTTGCCGGCTTTCTCCAGGGTGGCGAACACCTGGGCGGCCACCGGGGCGCTGTCGATGAAGTGGATCTCTTCGATGGCCTTGCCGATCAGTTCCTCACTGGTATACCCGGTAATCGTCATGAAGGCTTCGTTGATATCCACCACCTGCCGGTTGGCGGCGCTGCACACCAGGGTCGGCACAGGCGTCAGGCGGAACGACTTGGCGAAGCGCTCTTCACTCTGGCGCAGCGCAATCTCGGCCTTGCGGCGTGGCTCCAGGTCGGTGAAGGAAAACAGCATGCATTCCTCTTCGTTCATGTCCAACGGCTGGCCGGCGACGATCACCAGTTTGCTGCCACCTTCGGGCAGCTTCAGCTCGGCTTGCATCTGCGGGATGGTCGCGCCTTCGCCCAGGCGCTGGATGGCCAGGTCCTTGCGATCGGCCTGCTCCAGAACGTCCAGCTCATACACCGAACGGCCGATGACCTGGTCGCGGTTGTAGCCGGTCATCTCCAGGAAACCCTGGTTCACCTTGATATAGCGCAGGTCGCTCAGGCGGCAGATCACCGCAGGCGCCGGGTTGGCGTTGAAGGTTTTTTCGAAGCGCTGTTCGGCGCTGGCCCACTCGGTGGCGTCGCTGAGGATCAGTACCAGCAACTCGGGCTCGCCGTGGGAATCGCTGATCACCAGGCTGCGCAGGCGGTGGACCCAGGTCTTGCGTTCGTCGGCCGTGGGGGTGACTTCCACCACCACATCGCTGAACTCATCACCGGCCGCCGCACGGGCGAGGGGGTAGTTTTCCAGCGGCACGGGGTGGTTATTGCGATAGCGCAGGCTGAAGCGTTCGGCGTATTCCTGGGTATCGGCGCCCAATGCCGCGACCTCATCCACCCCATGCATGGCCAGGGCCGCATCGTTGGCCCAGAGGATGGTCTGGTCGACCTCGGCGAGGATTATCCCGTCGGACAGCCCGGAGATGATCTGCTGCAGTTGGCGACGGTTGGTTTCTTTGGCGAGGACATCCTGGGTCATGGTTTCTCCGGGTTTTGGACGCATGAAAGTACGACACCCAGGCTTCAGGATAGTGCAGAGCAATTGCCTGCACCGGGGTGCGAATGCACCAGATGGCCTGGTGCATTTGCGCGGGGACGGACGGACACGTGGCTGGCCAGACTGAGACAGTCAATCACTGCAAAAGGATCAATCATGACCACTGTCTATGAAACCAACCGTTCGCCGTTTCGCGTGTCCTGGAGTTCTGTACTCGCGGGTAGTGCAATTGCCCTGGTGACCTACCTGGTGCTCAGTGTCCTCGGCACCGCCATTGGCGCCAGCGCCGTCAACCCGATGCAGGCGGGCAATCCGTTGAGCGGTTTCGGCACGGGCGCCGGCATCTGGCTATTTGTCTCGACGCTGATCGCCATCGCCGTGGGTGCCTTTGTGGCCGGGCGTACGGCACCGGATCGCGGCGGCCTGCATGGTGTGCTGACCTGGACCCTGACCACGTTATTCACCACCTGGCTGCTGGCAGGCCTGGCCGCGAGCGTGGTCGGGACCGCCGGCAATGTGGTGGGCAAAGGCCTGTCGGCTGCCGGTAGTGGCATCGCTGCCGCGGCGCCGGGCATCAGTGACAGCGTCAAGCAGCAACTGGACGAGCAGGGCATCCACCTCGACTGGAACAGCCTGCAAGCTCAGCTCGATACGCTGCTCAAGCAAAGCGGCAAGCCTGAATTGGACCCGGCCAATGTCGAGCAGAAAACCGATCAGGCCGCAGCGGATGGCAAGCAATCGGCGACGGCTGCCGCGACCAATCCAGCCCTGGCCGGTGATGCGCTCAAGCAGTGGTTCGACCGCGTCAAAGCCTCCGGTGAGCCTGCGCTGAACGCGGCCGATAAAGACGCGCTGGTCAACATCGTTGCCGCCCGTACCGGCAAGAGCAAAGAGGAAGCCACGCAGATCGTCGACAACTATGCCCAGGCCTATCAGCAAGCCATGCAGAAGGTCGATGAGCTCAAGCAACAGGCCGAGCAGAAAGCCCGTGAAGCAGGCGAAGTCGCGGCCAAGCAACTGTCCCGCGCAGCCTGGAGCACCTTGGCGATGTTGCTGCTGGGTGTGGCGTTGAGTTTCTTTGTGGGGCGTGTGGCGCTGACGACGCGTCGGGTGCCGTTGGCCTGACGGGCGTTTAAGTTAGGTTGTGGTTAGGGGGCATCCCCTAACCACACTTTTCATGCTGCGAGCCAACCGACGACTGGCACAATCATCAGCGTGCTCATCGCCATTGAAAGCACATTGCCAATGTAAGGGTGAAAATGAATGGGCATTCTCGCGGCAATGAAACACGCCAGCGGCGGGGCGACGAGTGCACCCAGCAGAGCACTTGATCCAATCACCATCCAACTGCCTCCATGGCTCAGTACGGCTGCAGGTACCACTGATACCAACGGAACATAGGTTGGGTACCAGCCTCGCTTTATCCATTGATGTCGCCAGATCACTACACCAATAGCCGATGTCAGCGCCTGAGCCCCAATAATGTACAAGAGCAATCCGGAGCCATAAGCCGGGCTCATGGGGTTGAGACTATAAGCGAGCAATACCCCCGCCAATAACCCGAGACTGGCAAGTTCGTTTCCGAAAAAAGGGGCTTCGGAAAAGTCCGCCAATACTCGACGCATACCCCAGATCACTCCGTAATTAGGCGGTATCGCAGGTACAGGTCTCTGCGGAGCGACGTAGTCTGAGCGCACCAGTGAGGGCACCCTACGACACAGTGCAAATGCGACCACACTTCCCGCAGCCATGCCCAGTACATTGCCGATAACGGCTGGCAACCCCAGCGGTATGCACACCAGATTGACGATCAGCAAGCACATCGGCGTAACCAACAGCGCCCCCAGCACTGCACCGTTGAGGGTGACCTTCCAACCGCCGCCAAATATGAGCACCATCGCTGCGGGCAAGGAAACAAAAGCCGCAAACGTAGGTTGCCAAGTTTCGGCAGTTACGCTCCAGCCCCAAAGCAGGTTGCTCAGCAAGAGACCGATCAATGAACTGGTCACCAACCAAGGCCACAATCCGGTGCCATAGCAAATGGAAAAGCCTTGCCAGGCCTTACCATGCTTGCTCGCCCACCATGCCAGATAAGCGCCGCTTAATAGACCCAGGGATGCGAGTTCATGCTTGTAAAAAGCTACCTCACTGATATCTCCCAGTATCCACCGCAACCATGCGATGGGGTTGGGCAGGGACATGACCAAATCACTGTAGCCCGGCCAGGCACCCTGATGGCTGAATACCACCCATAGCGCCAGCAAGATCGCGACAAATCCCAGCGCAGCCACGGTGATATCCACGGGTGAGAAGGTCGACGTTTTCTTGGTAAATGAAGTTTCCATAGATTGCCCTCCTCTCAACGAGGCAGGGCAGGATGGAGGGAGTACCCGAGCATCTGGTCATACAGATCATGTCTGCGGTCTCGTTGCAGATCATTGAGGTCGTTCCAGATTGGCGCGCTGCGGGCACTGGTAATATCAATATCGGCAAAAAGAATTTCCTGGCGATTGGCCGAAGCCACTGCACCAATCGGCCAGCCGTTTGTTCCTGCAATGAGGGAACACCCGAGGTAGCGTGCATCCCGTTCCTCACCAATTCGGCTGGCGGCAGCGATGAACACGTTGTTCACATGGGCTGCTGTCATCGTCAGGTAGGAGGCCATGCACTTGCCTGCCTCATCGAACAGCGGTGGCGGCGTCCACACCCAATTGTTCAAGCTGCAGATGATATCGGCACCTTGCTGGCTGAGAATACGCGGCACTTCCGGGAACCAGATATCCCAGCAGATCAGCAGGCCAATGCGACCGATGGGGGTCTCAAATACCGGAAATCCACTATTACCCGGGGTAAACCAGAGCTTTTCCAAATTCCATAAGTGAGCTTTGCGATACTTGCCGATGAATCCGTTGGGGCCTAGTAATACGGCAGTATTGAATAGTCGCATGCCGTCGATTTCGCTCAGACCCGCCACCAGATACACCTGGTGCTTGCAGGCAAAATCCATCCATTCGCGCACGCTAGGTCCGTTCGGCACCTCTTCAGCATGATCGAACGCATCCTGGCGACTACTGAAGAAATATCCACAGTTTGAAAGCTCCGGCAACACGATCAGATTGGCGCCACCGTTTGCGGCTTCAGTCGCCAGTAGAAGGCTTTGACGCAGGTTGTCGCTGCGATTGGAGACGCCTACCTGCGGATCGAATTGAATAACTGCGACGCGGGCGAAACTTGTTGGCTCACTCATGAGTGACCTCTTATTTTTATGCGACCGGTTTTGGTCGGGTGTTTATAAGAGGCGACAATATGTTTAAAGGATAGTCAGATGATTCCTATGGCGTTGTAGTAGATTTCTCTAATGCGAATTTAACTTTCTAACTCGTACTCGGGGTAGTCTCGCAGGGTAAAACCGCCGTTGAAGTGTGCTTGAGTTTTGCTGCAAATATTGATCACCGTATCAATGGCACCTCTGAAGCACGGCTCCGTCCAGCCAGAGTCCACAGAAAAAGACTCCCCGCAAAGATAAAGTCCGGACATGTGAGAAAAGTCCCTGTTGTATTTCATCAGGCTGACGGCCTCGTAATAGGTGCCAGGGCGATAGAGCTTTGCACAGCCGAGGGAGTGTTTGTCGTTCATCCAGCGCTGAACAACTGCGTGTTCGCGTGCTATATAGGGAGAGATGCGCGCTTTGATATTGGTTGACTTCAATAAAATTCTATCCAGTTCTTCTATGCATTTGTCCACGAGCTCTGTGTCGCTGAAGAGTGATAGCTTCGTTGCGTCGTCCTCCCATGTGTAGCTTAAAAGTATGCAGTCGTAGGTGCTGTTTTCGTTGTAGCGGTAGGTGTACATGTCGTGTATGAAGCTGTCGGTCACGATGGCTTGAGGTATGGTTTTGTTACGTGAAATAAAGGACTTTTTGAGCGGGGCGTACACTTTGCAGCTGGTTTCCCAATGCGCTGTTTTATAGGCTTCGATTGTTTCGAAGGGCAGCATGTCTTGAGTGAAGTCTTCGACAGATATTTGTGTCTCTATCAGCCACGAAGGCAGTGTGATCACCACGGAGTCAACGTCAATAAATTCTTTCCTCATTGCCGTTGGCTGAGCAGCATTCCAGTCGTAGTAAACCCTTATTTTCCCATCTTTAAGAGCCTTTATTTTTGTCACTGAACTGTTGGTCAGTAATCCTGACGGGGTTTTTATTAAATGCTCATACAGTGACTCGGTGGGCTCACTCGCTTTTATAAATAGGAGCGACTCAGCCAGCGAGCCAAGACCCATATAGTTTGGTTTGTTGAAGCGAAGTCCTCTTGAGTCAGTCACCGCTGCAGCATTCGAATAAGGTGAGGCGATGGCCGCACCCTTTGAATCTACCCGGCCGTGAATTAACTGAAGATGACTACTGAAACCAAATATTGCTGTGCGTATTGGGTAGATTGAGCAGACATCGTAGAACGCTCCCCAGCTGCCGTCACCAATACCAATTGAATAGAAGATGGCAGACTCCTGCGCGGTCATGCCCATTCCGCCAAAATTGCCAGGATCACTTTGGCGCCAGCTATCGATGGTGGGCATCTTCACCAGATCACGAAATGAGGTGCCTTGGTATTTTTTTACTATCGCAGCCCACATTGATTCCCAGTGCTCCGCGCCATAATGCTCGGAAATGTGCACGGTCATGCGTTCGGCAAACTTCTTCCACTTGGCAAAGACGCGGCCTAACGTTTCACCGGGGGGTGGCGTTTTTCCGTCTGCGTTTTTCCAGATCAGCATGGTGGGTTCGTCGCCACTCTCCATGCTTCCTTCTCGCAGGTAGACTCCCGTTGCACGGACCGCAGGGCTGCCAGGGTTCGGAAAGTCCGAATGGACCAACTCAAACTCTTTAGCGTAATAGGCCATGAGTGAGCGGCCCTCTTTGGGAGGGGTGTTTGATGTATTGAAGAAAGGCATTCTCATTGCGCCCATCTCAAAAGGGGGGCGACCTACAGTAGGGGTATTGCGTCCCCCGAGGGCAGTGAAGTGTCGGCCGCCAATACGCTTGGATTTTTCGATTAATGTAATATTCTTGAAGCCACATCTGTGCAGTTCGCGTGCAGTGGTCAAGCCTGTTATGCCCGCCCCGATGATGCAAATCTTGTGCTCTGTGTTGGTCGCGTTGGCGATGCCGTTTTCTTGCTCTACCAAGGTGCGATAGTCAAAGCATAAGTCGGGTGGGTTAGGGAATGTGGCTCTCCATTTATTATTTGTCGCGCGTTTTTTTCTAGCGGACTGTTGATTAACATCTGCTGGGAAATTGAAGCTGGAGCCAATGGTCATTCTGATATTCCATGCGCTAGTTGATTCTCTCCACCTAGATTGGATGCAGGGACGGCGGTTAAAAATAAGAGACATGTGATTTTTGGTTAGGGGACATCGTGTTCTTTTGTAGGGGGAGAGAGGCGCTTATTCGGCTTGACTAAACTTGCAAATCCCACCCAATTCTGGGAAAACCCCACCCCTCACGCCTTCAACGAGCCCCGCCATGAGCAACGACGAACTCCAGATCACCGACATCCGCCCAGGCACCGGCAAAGCCGTGGTCAAGGGGGCGCTGATCACCACTCAATACACCGGCACCCTGGAAGACGGCACGGTATTCGATTCGTCCTGGGAGCGGGGTAAGCCGTTCCAGTGTGTGATCGGCACCGGCCGCGTGATCAAGGGCTGGGACCAGGGCCTGATGGGCATGCAGGTCGGCGGCGTGCGCAGGCTGTTGGTCCCGGCGCACCTGGGGTATGGCGAGCGGTCGATGGGCGCGCATATCAAACCCAACAGCAATCTGTGCTTCGAGATTGAGTTATTGGAAGTGCTGACGCGCGATGATTGAAGTGTTTGTGAACCGGGAGGCTGCATGCCGTTGATTCAAGCTATTCGCGACAGCTGGGGGTGGGTCGGCATTGATCCCGTCGAGGTCGTCGGGACCACCGCCTTTGGCAATGTGATGATCAAGGACACGCAGGGACGCTATTGGCGGCTGTGCCCTGAAGCGCTTTGTTGCGAGGTCATTGCGCAGACGCGTGCCGTGCTGGACGAGGTTTCCAGGGATCAGGCATTTCTGCGCGACTGGTATCTGCAACCCATGGTGGAGCAGGCCGAGGAGGCCCTGGGGCCGTTGGCGCCTGGCCAGGTTTATCATTGGGTTATTTCGCCGGTATTGGGCGGCGAGTACGTCATCGACAATGTGCGATGCCTGGATCATGTTGAGCAGCTTCGGTTCTGCGGTGATCTGGCACGGGAGATAAAGGATTTGCCCGACGGTGCCCAGGTGAAGCTCAGGCTTGTCGACTAGTCATTGAAAAAAGGCAGCGTTCCATGGATGTCCAGGGTGTAGCTGAATGGCCCCTCGGCGGCTCCTGAACCCTCCCTGAAGAATCCTCTTATCCACCTTGCGGAAGCTTTCCTACGGTTTACTCCCGCGTAAACGGGGCGTAAGCTTCGCGCGTTTTCATCAATAGCGGAGACCCTCAGTGGGTACTTGTTCGAGTGACAGTAGTCGGCCGGTTTCGGTAACCGGCACATACTTGGCAAGGTAACGCGCATTTTCCTGATGCCGTTGTCTCGCCAACAAAGCGAGAAGCGGCATTCCGACAGCAGCCAGTCCTGGCGCCTGTCCGATCCCTCTCATCGACGCTGACCAGCACCTGACTGACCTCGGGATGCTACGGACGCGCCTGCCTTTTTGCGGCAGGCGGGCCGAGCTGACTATGTCTGTAGAACGGGCAGGGTGCAGCCGGTCGTACCTGTCCGCCGGTTTCCTCGCGCAGGAGTTACACCATGAGCCTCACTCTGCTCAAAGAGTTGTTTGCCGGTTTCCTGCGGGATCGGCACATCGCCCGGCATTTCCGTCGCCTGCCGCTGATCCTGCTGGCGTATATGGCGCTGACTCAGGCGGTGAAAGGCTTCTACATCCGTAAATTTGGCTGGCAGTAACGGTGCTATCGCTGGCGCTGGCGTTCAAGGAGATTTTTTATGCAAGCAATCAACAACATCAACCTCAATTCGCTGATCGACACTTTGGTCAGCCTCACCGCCGCGTTCATCCTCGGCGGCCTGATCGGTTTTGAGCGCCAGTACCGCCAGCGCACGGCGGGCCTGCGCACCAACGTGCTGGTGGCAGTGGGCGCGGCGATTTTCGTCGACATGGCCAACCGCCTGGGCGGCGCAGAAGGCGCGGTGCGGGTGGTGGCGTACGTGGTCTCGGGCATCGGTTTTCTCGGCGCGGGCGTGATCATGCGCGAAGAAGGCAATGTGCGCGGGCTCAACACCGCCGCCACGCTATGGGCATCGGCGGCGGTGGGGGCCTGTGCCGGCGCCGACCTGATCCTCGAAGCGCTGCTCGGCACGCTGTTTGTGCTGGCGGCCAATACCTTGCTGCGGCCGATCGTCAACAACATCAACCGCCAGCCGTTGGATGTGGTGTCGGCGGAGGTCACCAATATCCTCTATGTCATCGCCCGGCGTACCCAGCAGAAAGCCGTGCTCGCACTGCTGGAAGCCGAATTGGCGCGTTGCAACTACCCGGCCAGTGATGTCGATGTGCGGCCTTTCGGCACTGACGAAGTCGAAATCGAAGCCACCCTGGCGGTGACCTCGGTGGACGGTGACGAGTTGGATGCTCTGGTGGCGCGCATTTCACTGTCGACCCTGGTGGTGCAGGCCTTCTGGAGCCCTAGCACCACGGAGTAGCACGCAGACGTAAGGCTTTGCCTTGTTCAACACGGACTATGCTTTGGAGGGGGAAAAGTCCTACAAGCATTCGAGACTATCCCTTCATTTGAAACCACACGCCATTGTTAAGGTTGCGCGCTTGCACCTTTTTAGGAACCCAGGCGCAGCGTTACGTTTTCATCGTGTTTTTCAAAAGGAGAGGCCCGTACTGCCTGAAGTGTCACGCAGAGTACTCAGCACCGTTTGTCGGAACTGTTACTTTTCACAGGTAGATAGGACTCACGTGATATGTAAGCGTACTGATCCTCCCAGGGGAGTCTTATGAGCAACAAAGCTTTAATTGTGGATGATCACCCGTTTATACGTTCCACCGTCAAGCACCTGCTGAAGCAGGAGGGCTTCGACACCATCTTCGAAGCGGGTAACGGCGCGGATGCCATGCAGGTTGCCCGTGAGGAGCGTCCGGACCTTGTCATTCTCGACCTGGCAATGCCCAAGCTCGGTGGGTTGGAGGTGATCAGTCGGATTAAAGCCTTGGACCTGCCCTGCAAGATACTGGTACTGACTTCGTACCTGGCCGTGTTCTTTTCCACCCGTTGCATGCGTGCCGGTGCCATGGGGTTTGTCGCCAAGACCGGCGAACTCGACGAGCTGCAGAAGGCCATCAGGGCAATCCGGTCCGGCTACAGTTGCTTTCCGAGTCTGCCTACCAGTTCGGTGCGTCGCGACGACCTGCAATCCACCGAGCAGGAGTTGGTGGAGGCGCTGTCCGATCGCGAGCTGACGGTATTGCAAAAACTGGCCCTGGGCCTGGGTAACAAGGAGATTGCCGAGGACATGCTGTTGAGTCACAAAACCATCAGTACCTACAAGACGCGGCTCAAGGAGAAACTACGTATGTCGTCGGTGGTGCATCTGTCCAAGTTCGCGCAGCGCAATCACTTGATCTGAAATGAACCCCTCACGGTTAATCAAGCTCATGGTCATCCTGCTCGTGGGGATGTTGCCTGCGGCGGTGATGGCCGTGGATGCACCGCAAAGCCTGCGGCTACTCGGCCATTCAACCCTTGAACCGACCAGCGTGATGCTCGATGAAGCCGACTGGCGCTGGCTGCGCGGGCAGCGCACATTGATCATCGGGGTCTCGGCGCCGGATTACGCGCCCTTCGACCTGAGTAACAACAAGCAAGAACTGGAAGGCATCACCGCCGATTATGCGAAGCTGATCGGCCAAGCGCTGAATATCGCGGTCACGGTTCGGCGCTACGACACGCGCGATGAAGTTATCGACGCCCTCAAGAGCGGCGCGGTGGATTTTCTCGGCTCGGCCAACGGTTATGAGGTCGCCGACCCGCAGTTGGTGCTATCGCGCTCCTACGCCAATGATCAACCCGTGCTGGTGACGCGTGCGGGTGACAACCTTGCACTGAATGCCGATCTGGCGGGCAGGCGCGTGGCGATGCTCTACCACTACATGCGGCCCGATGCCGTGCAGGCGTTCTACCCCCAAGCACAATTGCAGTTGTTTGGTTCGACCTTCGAGGCCATCGGCGCCGTCGCGTTCGGCCAGGCGGATGTGTACCTCGGGGATGCCATCAGCACCCGCTACCTGATCAACAAGAACCATCTCAATAATGTGCGCATGGCGGATTTTTCGGCCATGGAAGCCAACCCGTTCGGGTTCGCCCTGCGCAAGGAAAACACTCGCCTGCTGAGGATCATCAACGCCGCGCTGGCCGCTGTTCCTGCCAACCAGCAGATGGAAATCCTGCGCCGTTGGAGTGCCGGTGGCATTGGTTTTCCCGAGGCCCACCGGCTGCGCTTGAGCATCAATGAGCAGCGTTGGCTGGAGAAGCATCCGCGCGTGAAAGTGGCGGTGCTCGACAAGTTCGTGCCGCTGTCGTTTTTCAACGAGCAAGGCGAGTTCGAAGGCCTGAGCGCCGAGGTGTTGTCGCGGATCAGCCTGCGTACGGGCCTCAAGTTCGACATCGAGCAGGGCACTTCACTGCCGCGCCTGGTTGACGCGGTCAGCACCGGGCGCGTCGATATGCTGGCGGCCGTGACGCCCAGCATCGAGCGGTCGGAGAAAATTCGCTTTACCCGGCCCTACCTGTCAAACCCCTATGCTCTGGTGGTGTCCGCGGACAATGAGCACGTGATTACCCTGGAGGACATGGCCGGCAAACGCCTGGCGGTGGTCAGCGGCAACAGCCTCGCGATGCAGATTGCCGAGGATTACCCAGGCGTCATGTTTGTCGAAGTCGAGAACACCGAGCAGGCCATAGCGTTGGTGGCCAAGGGCACTGTGGAGGCGACCGCGGTGTCGTTGATCAGCGCGCGCTATATGATCGCGCGCAATTACCGTGAACGCCTGCGCATCACCAGCACGGTCGGCCGGGAGCCGGCGCGCTTCACCCTGGGGGTCAACCGCAGCCAACTGGAGTTGTATTCGATTCTCGACAAGGCATTGCTGAGCATTACCCCCGAAGAGATGGACGAGCTGACCAACCATTGGCGCAGTGAAATCATCCTCGAAGACAGCTATTGGCTGCGGCACCGCAACGTGATTATCCAAGGCTTCGTGCTTGCCGCGCTGCTGCTGTTGGTCACCCTGGGCTGGGTGTTCTACCTGCGTAACCTGATTCGCAAGCGCGCCCAGGCGGAGCGGGCCCTGAGTGACCAGATGCGCTTTATGAGCGTGCTGATCGACGGCACTCCACACCCGATCTACGTGCGCGACCGCCAAGGCCGCTTGATGGCGTGCAACAACGCCTACCTCGATGTCTTCGGCTTCAAGCTCGAAGACGTCATTGGCAAGACCGTCATGGAGACCGACACCGGCAACCCTCCCCAGGCTCAGTCGTTCCATGCCGACTACCTGCGCTTGATGGAGCAGGGCGAGCCGCAGATTTATGACCGCGTGCTGAAGATTCCCGGTGGCGGGGTGATGACCATCTACCAGTGGATGCTGCCCTACCGGGATAGTAACGGCAGTGTCGTGGGCATGATTGCCGGCTGGGTCGATGTCAGCGAGCGCCAGCGCTTGCTGAGCCAGTTGCAGGAAGCCAAGGAGGAAGCCGACGCGGCCAACCGCGCGAAGACCACCTTCCTGGCCACCATGAGCCATGAGATACGCACGCCCATGAACGCCGTGATCGGCATGATCGAACTGGCCCTGGAAAACGCCCAGCAGGGGCGTGCCGACCGCGCCGCGCTGGAGGTGGCCTCGGTGGCATCGCACAGCATGCTGGAGTTGATCGGCGATATTCTCGACATTGCGCGGATTGAATCCGGCCACTTGTCACTGGCCCTGGAGCCCGCCAATCCGCACGAGCTGCTGGCCTCGGTGGCGCGGGTATTTGAAGGGTTGGCGCGCGACAAGGGCCTGGTGTTGCAAGTGGAACTCGACCCGCTGATCAATCATGCGGTGTTGATCGACCCGCTGCGCTTCAAGCAGGTGGTGTCCAATCTGTTGGGGAATGCGATCAAGTTCACCACCAGCGGTCAGGTACGCGTGGGGGCCCAGGGGGCATTGGTCGACGATCAACTGGACCTGCGGCTATGGGTGGAGGACACCGGCATTGGCATCAGCGCTGTCGATCAGCAGCGCTTGTTCAACCCCTTTATCCAGGGCAGCAATAACGAACAATCGGCACGCAGTGGTTCTGGCCTTGGACTGGTCATCAGCCGCAACCTGTGCGAGATGATGGGCGGGCAATTACACTTGAGCAGCGTGCTGGGCAAGGGCACACGGGTGGATGTGACGCTGTCGCTGGAAATGACCACCCGCGTGCCGGATGCATTGCCCGTCTTGCCTGTTCCGGCGTCCCGGGCGTTGAGCATCCTGGTGGTGGATGACTACCCGGCCAACCGCCTGCTGCTGGCTCGCCAGTTGAGCTTCCTGGGCCACCGCATCACCACCGCCGAGGACGGTGCCCAAGGCTTTGCCTTGTGGCAGGCCGGGCAGTTCGACGGGGTGATCACCGATTGCAATATGCCCTTCAAGGATGGGTATACGTTGGCGCGGGATATTCGTGCCCAGGAGCGTCAGCGCGGGCTCACGCCGTGCCTGTTGCTGGGCTTCACCGCCAATGCGCAGCCACAAGAAACCGAACGCTGCCGACAGGCCGGCATGGATGGCTGCCTGTTCAAGCCTACCGGGCTTGACGACTTGCGCGCGGCGTTGGCATCGCGCGCGGTCGGCGAGGTGACACAGGCGGTTGAGCCGACGTTTGATTTGAGCACGCTGATCGCGCTGACCGGTAGCGATAAGGTCGCGCTGAACGAGCTGCTGACGCCGTTACTCGACAGCCTGGAGGAAGATCGCGCCTGGTTGGGTGTTGAGCAAAATCGCACGGACTTCGCCAGGCTGCATGACCTGGCCCATCGCGTCAAAGGTGGCGCACGCTTGGTCAAGTCTGAGGCGTTGATCGCCAGCTGCGAGACCTTGGAAGACTTGTGCGAGCGGCGCGAAGGCGAGGCATTGGACGCAGCAGTGCAGGCGGTGGAACGGGCTATCGCTGGCTTGCAACACAGCCTCGGGCAGTACTGCAATCAGGCGTGACCGAGGTAGACAGCCATTCGGTGCATTTGGGACAACTCCTACATGAAGGGGGAACATGCCTGATTTTGTCTTCGGGATATGTCTGGAAAATGGGCGACGCTCACTGACGAGCGCTGCCAGCCCAGGGGTTTGCCATGCCGAACAAAGCACTGACCATCCTGATTGCCGATGAACAGCACCTGCAACGGTTGTACATCGAAAAAATGCTCAATCAGTTGGGGTACCACCGGATCGTGCCGGTACAAACCTTCGAAGAAGTCCAGATACTCACCGCCATTCCGGCCGAACCCTTTGACGTGCTGATCATCAATGCGGGGCTGACGCTGCACAGCTGCGGGCCCCAGCCCCAGGTACGCCACGTGCTGGTCTACGACCACCTCGACCTGGGCGCACCTGCCGGCGCAACACCGGCAGTGCTGGTACGGCTGCCCGGCGTGCCGGACAACGTCAACCTCGAACATTTCATGGACATCATCGACCCACCCGCAGCCACGGCGGGCCTGCGGGTATTGCCCTGGTTGCGCGAGTTATCCCGCGCACGGGTGGCCGGCGCCTAGTCCCACTTCGGCGCGATGCCCTTGGGGCTGGTCAAGCGATGGCCGCGCTCCAGGCCGGCAATCTGTTCCATGTCGGCAGCGCTCAAGGTCAGTTGCAGGGCCTTGAGGTTGCTTTCCAGGTTGGCGCGTTTGGTCGAGGAGGGGATCACGGCGTACCCGAGTTGCATGGCCCAGGCCAGGGTCACTTGGGCCGGGGTGGCTTGATGGCGCTCGGCGATCTGCTGGATCACCGGGTCCTTGAGCACTTCGCCGTAGGCCAGGGTCATGTAGGAGGTGATCTGGATACCGTGGGCGCTGGCGAACTCCGCCACCTTGCGGTTTTGCAGGTAGGGATGCAGTTCGATCTGGTTGGTCGCGATGTGCTCGGCGCCGACCGCTGCGATGGCCTGTTTCATCAGGTCAATGGTGAAGTTGGAAATACCGATCTGGCGCGTCAGGCCCTGGCGCTTGGCTTCCAGCAACTGGCTCATGAATTCGGCGACGGGGACCTGGTCTTCCGGCGACGGCCAGTGGATCAGGGTCAGGTCCAGGTAGTCGGTCTGGAGCTTGCGCAGGCTCTCCTTGAGGCTCGGGATCAACTGGCCTTCGGCGAAGTTGGCGATCCAGATCTTGCTGGTGATGAACAGCTCATCACGGGGCACACCGCTGTCGGCGATGGCCTGGCCGACGTCAGCTTCGTTCTCGTAGATCTGCGCCGTGTCGATGACGCGGTAGCCCAGTTCCAGGCCGGTGCTGACGGAATCAATCACCACCTGGCCCTGCAGGCGGAAAGTGCCGAGGCCGAAGGCGGGTACGTTGGACGTGGGGATAGACATCAGTAACTCCTGAAGAGGTGTGAACAATGGAGTCGAGTATCCGCCCGTCGTTCCTTCGGAAAAACCGTCGAATCCGAAAAGGACTCTTTACCGCAGGTCACGAATGGGCCTGGCCTAAAATGTCGGCGGCGTAATCACCCAGATCACCACCGTCTCCACCTTGCCGGGGTTGCCATACCGATGCGGTTCGCTGCTGGCAAAGCTGAAGCTGTCACCGGCCGCCAGCAGGAAGTGCCGCTCTCCCACCCACAGCTCGAACTGCCCGCGCAACACATAGCCGGCTTCTTCGCCTTCATGGCTGTAGCTCTGCTGGCTGTAGGTGCCCGGTGGGAAACTCGATTGCAGCATTTCCAGTTGATGGTTGGGCAGGGGCGTCAGCAACTGGTCGACGATGCCGTCTTCATAATGGATGCTCTGGCGATTGTCCTTGCGCACCACGTAGCCGGCGTCTGCCGGTGCGGGCGTGGTCTCGCTGGCGAAGAACCACTGGATCGTCACCCCCAGGCTGCGAGCGATGTTGAACAGTGCCGGAATCGACGGATACGCCAGGTTGCGTTCCAGCTGGCTGAGGTAGCCGGCGGTCAGTTCGCTGGCCTCTGCCAGGGCGGTCAAGGTCATGCCGCTGGCCTTGCGCAAACCACGGATGCGGGTGCCGAGAAACAGTTGCTGGGGTTGGTCGTTCACAGATTCCATGCCACCTTGAGTCCTTCGTAGATCGCCTCTTCGGCGGTGCGCGGCGCCAGGCAGTCGCCGATCCGGTCAAACGGCACCAGGCCCTGCAACTGCGCGCCGAGAGTGTCCACTGGCTGATGGCCCTGGCACAACACCAGCGTGTCGATATTCTCCAGCAGCATGGGCTCGCCGCTGGCGGTGTGTTGCAGGTACACCGTGGTGTCGTCGCAGCCGTACAAGCGCGCATACGGGATGATCGGAATGCCCAGCCGGTGCAGCTCGCCGGCCAGTTGATCACGCACATACAGCGGCAGATTCTCGCCACAGTGCGTGCCATTCACCGCCAGTTGCACCTGATGCCCGGCGCGCACCAGGCGCTCGGCAATACCGGGGCCGATCCAGTCGCAACGCCAGTCGACCACCACCACCGAACGCCCCAGGGGCACTGCGTCGCGCAGCACCTGCCAGGCATCCACCACCTGCAGTTCGCCGCCTTGCTCGAAGGCCGGCCAATAGGGCTCGGCGCCGGTGGCGATGATCACATGGTCGGGTTGCTCGCGCTCCACCAGCGCGCGGTCGACGCGGGTGTTGCGCAGCACCTGCACCCCGGCCAGTTGCATCTCGCGCTGCAGGTTGGTGCTGGCGCCACCGAACTCACTGCGCCGTGGCAGCAATTGCGCCAGCAGCACTTGTCCGCCCAACTGGGCGCTGGCCTCGTAGAGCGTCACGGCATGCCCGCGTTGCGCCGCGACCGCTGCGGCTTTCATACCCGCCGGACCACCGCCCACGACCATGATGCGCTTGCGCTTGAGCGTCGCTTGCACCTCGCCGAATTGCAGCTCGCGGCCGGTCTCGGGATGCTGGATGCACGAGATCGGCAAGCCCTTGTGAAAGTGACCGATGCAGGCCTGGTTGCAGGCGATGCACGCGCGCACATCCTCGACGCGCCCGTCGAGGGTCTTGGCGGGCATCAGCGGGTCGCAGATCAATGCGCGGGTCATGCCGCACACATCGGCCTGGCCGCGCGCGAGGATCAATTCGGCTTCCTGGGGTTGGTTGATGCGCCCGGTGACGAACAGCGGAATCGACAGGCTGGCCTTGAACGTAGCGGCCTCATCGGCGAGGTACGCGGCGGCAATGGCCATGGGCGGCACGATGTGGATTGCACCGCCCAGCGAGGCCGACGTGCCCGCGACGATATGCACGTAGTCGAGCTGGGTCTGCAGGCTCTGCACGGCTTCCAGGGATTCGCTTTCGGTGAGCCCTTCGGCATCGCGTTCATCGGCAGAAATGCGCAGGCCGATGATGAAGTCCGCGTCGGTAGCCGCGCGCACGGCGGCGAGGATTTCCGTCAGGAACCGTAGCCGTTGCTCAAGCGCCCCGTTGTAGCCATCGCTGCGCCGATTGACCCGCGGGTTGAGAAACTGCGCCGGCAGGTACCCATGGCTGGCGACCACTTCGACCCCGTCGATCCCGGCCTGATGCAGACGCCTGGCTGCGGCGGCGTAACCCGCGACAATCTCATCGATCATCGCTTGGTCCAGCGCACGCGGCATCACCCGGAAGCGTTCATTGGGCACCCCCGAGGCCGAGTAGGCCACCGCCAGCAGGCCATCCGCCGACTCCATGATTTCCCGCCCGGGATGAAAGATCTGCGACAGCACCACGGTGCCATGGGCATGGCAGGTTTCGGCCAGCTCGCGGTAGCCCTCGATGCACGCATCGTCGGTGGCCATCAACACATGGGAGGTGTACCGCGCGCTGTCATGCACCCCGGCCACCTGCAGCACAATCAGGCCGACACCGCCTTCGGCACGCGCACGGTGGTAGGCGATCAATGGCGGGTTAACCCGGTTATCGGTGGGCATCGAGGTGTCATGACCGCTGGACATGATGCGGTTTTTCAGGCGTTTGCCCCGCAGGGCCAGGGGCTCGAACAGGTGCGGGAAAGCAGAGGGCGACATGGTGCGGGTACTCCAGGCGCTGTTATTGTTATTTTTCTATAGGAGGCTGCCGCCAGTAAAAAATCAACTTGTTTTTTTACTGGCGTCTGGATTAGCGTCGCCTTCACCCACCCCGTGCCCGGAGAATAAAAATGCCTCACTCCACCGAACAGCACCTGCGCGAAGAGCTTGCGGCGTGTTATCGATTGATCGCGCACTACCGCATGAGTGACCTGATTTTCACGCATATCTCGGTGCGCATTCCCGGGCCCGAGCATCACTTCCTGATCAATCCCTACGGGCTGATGTTCGATGAAATCACCGCCTCCAGCCTGGTGAAGATCGGCCTCGACGGGCGCGCGGTCGAGCCGTCGCCGCATGCGGTCAACCCCGCCGGCTTTGTGATTCACAGCGCAATCCATGGCGCCCGCGAAGATGCCCACTGCGTGCTGCACACCCACACCCGCGCGGGCTGCGCGGTGGCGGCGCTGGAGTGCGGGTTGTTGCCGGTGAACCAGATTTCCATGGAGTTCTACGGCAAGGTTGCCTACCACGACTACGAAGGCGTGGCCCTGGACCTGGACGAGCAGCAACGCCTGGTGCGCGACCTCGGCGACAAGCCGGTGCTGATGCTGCGCAACCACGGTTTGCTGACGGTAGGCGCAACCGTCAGCCAGGCATTCCTGCGCATGTACTACCTGGAAAAAGCCTGCGACATCCAGATCGCCGCCCAGGCCTGTGGCCCACTGGTGCTGCCATCCGCCGAGGTCTGCCAGTACACCGAACAGCAATTCAACAACCCCGGCCGGCCGCTGGAGGAGGGCGAGTTGGTGGACCTGGATGCGATGCAACTGGCGTGGGCGGCGTTGCTGCGCATGCTGGATCGAGTGTCGCCGGGCTACCGCGACTGATGTAGAGTCGTGCAGCCGACTCAACCGAAGGACACCGCGCCATGACCCAGGAAACCCGTTTCTCCCGGATGGAGCCGGAATTGCGCAAGGCCAATCTGGTCCAGGCGACCCTGACTTGCCTCAAGCGTGACGGATTCCAGGGCGCCTCGATCCGCAAGATCAGCGCCGAGGCCGGGGTCTCCGTCGGGCTGATCAGCCACCACTACTCGGGCAAGGATGAGTTGGTGGCCGAGGCCTACCGCACCATCACCGGCCAGGTCATGAGCCTGCTGCGCGAGACCATGGCCAAGGCGCCGCCCAACCCTCGGGAGCGTTTGTCGGCGCTGTTTCGGGGCTCGTTTTCCGCCGAGTTGCTCGACCCGCAGTTGCTGGATGCGTGGCTGGTGTTCTGGGGCGCGGTGAAGACGGCGCCGGCGATCAACCTGGCCCACGAACACTCCTACGGCGAATACCGCACCATCATGCGTTCGGCCCTGACCGACATGGCCCGCGAAGAAGGGTGGGAGCAGTTCGACGCCGACCTCGCGGCCATCGGCCTGAGCGCCTTGCTCGACGGGTTGTGGCTGGAGTCGGGGCTCAACCCCGGCACGTTCACCCCGGAGCAGGGGATCCAGATCTGCGAAGCCTGGGTCGACGGCCTGCAATCTGGCGGTCGCAAGCGTTACCAGCTCAAACCCTGAGCCTTCCTCGCCGCCCTGGACGCAAGGTCCGGGGCGGTTTTTCCGGCACTGAAAAAATTTAAGATTTGCCGATTGCCTCCTTACTGAACACTCGTTTAGTATCGCCTCATGTCGCACCCCTCACGCCAAATAAAATAATTCGAGGAAGCCATGACTACCGATTCGTCCGTGCTCACCCACGTGCAGGCAGGCGTTGCCTGGATCACCCTCAACCGAGGGCCGCAGCGCAATGCGCTGGACATCCCGACCCTCAAGCACCTGCACAGCCTGCTCGACGCGTTCAATCGCGACCCGGCCGTGCGTGTGGTGGTGTTGACCGGCAGCGGCCGCAGCTTCTGCGCCGGCGCGGACCTCGCGGAGTGGGCTGACGCCGAAGCACGCGGCGCCCTGGAAACCTACGGCTGGACCGAAACCGCCCACGCCCTCATGACCCGCCTGCACAGCCTCGACAAACCCACGATTGCCGCGATCAACGGCACCGCCGTCGGCGCCGGCATGGACCTGACCCTGTGCTGCGACCTGCGCGTAGCGGCCCAGTCGGCGCGCTTCAAGGCCGGCTACACCAGCATGGCGTATGCGCCGGACGCCGGTGCCAGCTGGCACTTGCCACGCCTGATCGGCAGCGAACAGGCCAAGCGCCTGCTGTTCCTTGATGAGCTGTGGAGTGCCGACCGCGCCCTGGCAGCCGGCCTGGTCGGTGAAGTGGTCGCCGATGAGCAACTGCATGCCCACACCCTCGAACTGGCGACCCGCCTGGCCAACGGCCCGACCTTCGCCTTCGCCCAGACCAAAACCCTGATCCGCGATGGCGCCGACCGCAGCCTGCCCGAGCAACTGCAAGCGGAACTGGCCGCCGGCCTGTTATGCGGACGCAGTGCCGATGGCGCCGAAGCCCTGCGCGCGTCGATGGAAAAACGCCTCCCGACATTCTGCGGCAAATAACAACAACGACACCCCCGAGCAGGTAGCGCCATGAATTTCCAACTCAGCCAAGAACAAGACATGTTGGTGGACGCGGTACGCAGTTTTGTTGCCAAGGAATTGTTGCCCCACGAGGAGGCGGTGGACCGCGCCGATGAGGTTTCACCAGAGCTGGCCGCGCAGATCCGCGACAAGGCCATCGCCGCCGGTTTCTATGCATTCAACATGCCTGAAGAGGTCGGTGGTGGTGGCCTCGACTACTTGTCGCAGGCGCTGATCGAACGGGAGTTGTCCAAGGTGTCATGGGCCCTGCATGTGTTTGTCGCGCGCCCGTCGAAAATCCTCATGGCCTGCACCGGCGCGCAGATCGGCGACTACCTGTTGCCGTGCGTGCAGGGCAAGAAAATCGACTGCTTCGCGCTGACCGAACCCGGTGCCGGCTCGGACGCCAACGCGATCAAGACCCGCGCCGTGCGCCACGGCGATGACTTCGTGATCAACGGCAGCAAGCACTTCATCAGCCATGCCGGGCACGCCGATTTCGCCATCGTGTTTGCCGTCACCGATACCTACGAGCACAACGGCCGCCAGCGCAATGCGGTGACTTCATTCCTGGTCGACCGTGGCACGCCGGGCATGACCATTCGCCGGGGCCCCAAGTGTGTGAGCAACCGCGGTTACCACACCTACGAAATGTTCTTCGACGACTGCCGCGTGCCAGCCTCCAAGGTGCTCGGTGAAGTGGGCAAAGGCTGGGACGTCGCCAACGCCTGGCTCACCGCCGGGCGCGTGATGGTCGCCGCCAACTGCGTCGGCCAGGCCCAGCGTGCGCTGGAGGTGTCGCTGCAATGGGCGGCGGATCGCAAGCAGTTTGGCCAGCCCATCGGCACTTATCAGGGCGTGAGTTTCAAACTCGCCGACATGGCCACGCAGATACGCGCGGCTGAACTGCTGACCCTGCACACCGCCTGGAAAATGGATCAGGGCAGCATGACCGACGGTGAGGCCGGCATGGCCAAGCTGTTTGCCAGCGAAACCTTGGGCAAGGTCGCCGACGAGGCCGTGCAGATTTTCGGTGGCATGGGCTTGATGGATGAAGGGCCGGTGGAGCGCATCTGGCGCAACGCGCGGATCGAACGGATCTGGGAAGGCACTTCGGAAATCCAGCGCCATATCATCGCCCGTGAACTGTTGCGGCCGCTGTTGCGCTGATCGGCTCGGAGAACGCTTATGTCCCAGGCTATTCGCGACAATCTCAAGCGCCTGCTGGCGCCCCGGCACCTGGCTTTTGTCGGCGGGCGCAGCATGGCCCGCGCCCTCAAGCGCTGTGCCGACGGCGGGTTTACCGGGCCGATGTGGCTGGTCAACCCGCAGCATGACAGCCTCGACGGCATCCCCTGTGTGCGCCGCGTCGCCGACCTGCCGTGCGGCCCGGATGCGGTATTCATTGCCACCAACCGTGAACTGACATTGACCTGCGTTGCTGAACTGGCCGCTATCGGCACCGGCGGGGCGATCTGCTACGCCTCCGGCTTTGCCGAAACCGGCGCCAGTGGTGCGGCGCTGCAGCAGCAGTTGTTGCATGCCGCCGGCGAGATGGCCTTGCTCGGTCCCAACTGCTACGGCCTGCTCGACTACCTGCACAGCGCCGCCTTGTGGCCGGTGGCCCACGGCGGCAAAGCGGTGGAGAAGGGCGTGGCGGTGCTGACCCAGAGCGGCAACTTCGCCTACAACCTGTCGATGAGCGACCGCTCGTTGCCGGTGGCCTACATGGCCTCGGTCGGCAACCAGGCGCAATTGGGCGTGGCCGAATTGATGGACGTATTGCTCGATGAGCCGCGCGTGACCGCCATCGGTCTGCACCTGGAAGGTTTGAAGAATGTCCCGGGGTTCGCCCGCGCCGCGCACAAGGCGCTGGAGAAGGGCATCCCGATCATCGCGTTGAAAACCGGCGTGTCGCAGATCGGGGCCGAGCTGGCGCTGAGTCATACCAGTTCGTTGTCCGGCTCCGACACACTGTACGACAGCCTGTTCACCCGGCTCGGGGTGATCCGCGTGAGTGGGCCGGTGAGTTTTGTCGAGACCTTGAAAGCCGCAGCGTGCGGCAATCTGCCAGCCGGCAACCGCCTGATCGCGCTGGCCTGTTCCGGTGGCGACGCGGGGCTGATCGCCGACTACGCCGAGCGCAACCAACTGGCCTTGCCGACACTCGACGAAGACCAGCGCGCAGAGCTGGTGCAGGTGCTGCCCAGCTATGCCAACCTGGTCAACCCGCTGGACTTCACCACCGCCATCTGGGGTGACCGCGAAGCCCTCGACACGATGCTCGATACCGCCCTGCGCACGGAGGCCGATGCCGCCATGCTGGTGCTGGACTACCCGGCCGAATTCACCGGCGAACGCAAGGAATGCGACCTGCTGCTCGGGCTTTTTTGCGACGCGCTCGACCGGCATGGCAAGACCGGTTTTGTCACCTCGGCGTTTCCCGAATTGCTGCCGGCCCATGCCCGCGAGCGCTTGCATGCCCACGGCATTGCTGCGCTGCAAGGCGTGGAGGATGCACTCGCGGCCTGGGGGCGGATCGCCGAGTATCAGCACAATCGACGGACCTTGCTGGTGCGCGGCGAATCGAGCCTCGTGCCGCTGTGCCCGCAACCCCTGCAAGGCCAGGGCCTGGCCCTGGATGAGTGGGCGTCCAAGCAAGCCTTGCGCGTGTTCGGCCTGAACACGCCGGCGGCGGTATTGAGTACGCCGGGACGCGCGATTGCCGATGCCGATGTGTTGGGCTACCCGTTGGTGCTCAAGGCGGTCAGCACGCAGTTGCCGCATAAAACCGAGGCCGGTGCCGTCGCCTTGAACCTGCAGGATGATGTGGCGCTGACGTCTGCGCTGGCGCTGATGCGCGGGCAGATCGCCGCGTACGCGCCCGGTGTAGCGTTTGACCAACTGCTGCTGGAGTCCATGGCGACCCCGCCGTTGGCCGAGCTGATCGTAGGTATCAAGCGCGAGAATGACTTCGGCCTTGCGCTGGTGATCGGCGCTGGTGGCATCCTCGTGGAACTGCTCAAGGACAGTCGCAGCCTGCTGCTGCCGACCACTGACGATGCGATCCGCCACGCCGTGCTCAGCTTGCGCAGCGCCGCGTTGCTGCAGGGCTTTCGCGGACGCGAAGTCGCGGATCTCGACGCGCTGGTCGCGGCCATCCGTGCGGTGGCCGACTACGCCTGTGCCAACGCCGCGCAACTGCTGGAGTTGGATGTGAACCCATTGCTGGTCAACGCCCACGGCGCCACGGCGGTCGACGCGTTGATTCGTCTAGGAGATCAACATGCACGATAAAACCCTGACCGGCGGCCAGGCCCTGGTGCGGTTGCTGGCCAACTATGGCGTCGATACCGTCTTCGGCATTCCCGGAGTGCACACCCTGGAGTTGTACCGCGGCTTGCCCGGCAGCGGCATTCGCCATGTACTCACCCGCCATGAACAGGGCGCGGGCTTTATGGCCGATGGTTATGCGCGTGTCAGCGGCAAGCCGGGCGTGTGCTTTGTGATCACCGGGCCCGGCGTGACCAACGCCGCAACCGCCATCGGCCAGGCCTACGCCGACTCGATCCCGCTGCTGGTGATTTCCAGCGTCAACCACACTGCCAGCCTCGGCAAGGGCTGGGGCATCTTGCATGAGACCCAGGACCAGCGCGCGATCACGGCGCCGATCACGGCGTTTTCCGCCGTGGCCTTGAGCACCGAAGATTTGCCCGAACTGGTGGCGCGTGCTTATGCGGTGTTCGACAGTGAGCGGCCACGGCCGGTGCATATTTCGGTGCCGCTCGACGTGTTGGCCGCGCCGATCCAGAGAGATTGGAGCAATGAGGTCGTACGCCGCCCAGGGCGCGGTTTGCCCTCGGCGGAAGACCTGGACCAAGCGGCGGCAAAACTGTCGGCGGCCAAGCGCCCGATGATCATCGCCGGCGGCGGCGCGCTGGCAGCCGGCGAGGCGTTGCAGCGCTTGAGCACACAACTGGCGGCGCCGTTTTTCAGCAGTGTCGCGGGTAAAGGCCTGTTGCCGATCGAGCATCCGCTGAATGCCGGCTCGACCTTGTGCGTCGAACCCGGTTGGCAATTGATCAGCGAGGCCGACGTGGTGCTTGCGGTCGGCACGGAAATGGCCGACACCGACTATTGGCGCGAGCGTTTGCCGCTGAACGGCGAGCTGCTGCGCGTGGACATCGACCCGCGCAAATTCAATGATTTCTACCCGTGTGCCGTCGCGCTGAAAGGCGATGCCCAACAGACGGTGCAAGCCCTGCTGCAACGGCTACCGCCGGCACCACGCGACGCTGCAGCGGCGGCCAGATCAGTGGCGGCAGTGCTGCAGGCCATCGAGTCCGGACACGGTCCGTTGCAATCGATCCACCAGGCGATTCTCGAGCGCATCGAGGCCGAATTGCCGGCGAATGCGGTGATCAGCAGTGACATGACCCAACTGGCCTACACCGGCAACTACGCCTACCGCAGCCGGGCCCCGCGCAGTTGGCTGCACCCCACGGGCTACGGCACCTTGGGCTACGGCTTGCCGGCCGGTATCGGCGCCAAGTTCGGCGCGCCGCAGCGGCCCGGCCTGGTGCTGGTGGGTGATGGCGGCTTTCTCTACACCGCGCAGGAATTGGCGACGGCGGTGGAAGAACTGGACAGCCCGCTGGTGGTGCTGCTGTGGAACAACGACGCCCTCGGCCAGATCCGCGACGACATGCTCAACCTGGAGATCGAACCGATCGGCGTGCTGCCGCGCAACCCGGATTTTGCCTTGTTCGCCCAGGCGTTCGGCTGCACGGTGAACCAGCCCCAGAACCTGGATGCATTGCAGACGGACTTGCGCAACGCCTTCAAACGCAACGGCGTGACCTTGATCGAGCTGAAACATGCCTGTGCCTGTTGATCTTTAGAGGAGCAAGACCATGAGCGAAAACAACAACAAAATGACTCAAGCGATGCACCGCCGGGACTTCCTCAAACACAGCGCCATGGCCGGTGCGGTGGCGGCGGCGTTTTCCCTGGGCCTGCCGCTGCACGCATTGGCCCAGGACGCGACGCCCAAGCCCGGCGGCGTGCTGCGCCTGGGCCTGGCCGGAGGCAGCACCACTGACTCGCGCGACCCCGGTTCCTGGGTCGACACCTTCACCTTTGTCGGCTTCTCGGCGGTGTACAACACGCTGACCGAAATCGCCGTCGACGGCAGCGCGATTCCCGAACTCGCCGAGCGCTTTGAATCGACCCCGGATGCGCGCGTCTGGACCTTTCACCTGCGCCCCGGCGTGACCTTCCACAACGGCAAAAGCCTGAGCGCCGAAGACGTGGTGGTGTCGATCAATCATCACCTGAGCAAGGGCTCCACGTCGGCCGCCAAGACCGTACTCGGCGACGTCGCCAGCGTCAGCGCCCAGGGCAATGATGCGGTGGTGTTCGAGCTGCACTCGGGCAACGCCGACTTTGCCTATGTGGTTGCCGATTATCACCTGGTGATCATGCCCGCCAAGGATGGCGCCGCCGACTGGAAGGCCGGCGTCGGCACCAGCGGCTACCGCCTGAAAAGCTTCGAGCCGGGTGTGCGCATGGACCTGGAGCGCAACCCCGACTATTGGAAACCCGGTCGCGCGCATTTCGCCAGCGCCGAGTTGCTGGCCATCGCCGACGGTGCCGCGCGGGTCAATGCGCTGGTCACCGGGCAGGTCGATGTGATCAACAAGGTCGACCTGAAAACCGTGGCCCTGCTCAAGCGCAACGCCAACCTGGTGATCGAAGAAACCAAGGGTGCGCAGCACTACACCTTCCCGATGCTGTGCGACAGCAACGAATTCAAGAACAACGACATTCGCATGGCGATGAAGCACGCGATCAATCGCGAAACCTTGCTCGCCTCGGTGCTGTACGGCTACGGCCTGGTGGGCAACGACCACCCGATCCAGCCCGGCAGCCGCTTTATCAACGCCGCCCTGGAGCAACGCACCTACGATCCGGACAAGTCGCGCTTCTACCTGCGCAAGGCCGGGGTGGAGTCGCTCAAGGTCCGCCTGCAGGCGTCGGACGCCGCCTACACCGGCGCAGTGGACGCCTCGGTGTTGTTCAAGGAGCAGGCGCGCCAGGCCGGTATCGACATCGACGTGGTTCGCGAACCGGCCGACGGGTTCTTCTCCAACGTGTGGATGAAGCAGCCGTTCACCACCTCGTTCTGGTACAGCAGCCTGACCGCCGACCGCATGTTCAGCATCGGCTACGCCAAGGGTGCGGCGTGGAACGAGACCCACTGGGACAACCCGCGCTTCAACCAACTGTTGACCGCGGCCCGTGGCGAGATGAACGCCCCGTTGCGCCAGGAGATGTACAACGAAATGCAGGCCCTGTGCCGGGATGATGGCGGGGCCATCGTGCCGCTGTTTGCCAGTTCGGTGGCGGCGCGTTCGAACCGCGTGGCGCACGGTGCGCAGACCGCGCCGTATGGCGAGTTGGATGGGCTGAGGCTGATCGAGCGGTGGTGGCAGGCGTGAATACTTCAGAAACGCCACAAACCAAATGTGGGAGCGGGCTTGCTCGCGAATGCGCTGGGTCAGTCTCTATCTGTATTGGCTGACACACCGCTTTCGCGAGCAAGCCCGCTCCCACATTGGACATTTGTCGCCTTCGAGAACATGCCCAACTCATGAGAACCGAACATGAATAGCTTATTCAAACTGGTGCTCCAACGCCTGGCTCTCGGCCTGCTGTCTTTGTTCGCCGTGTCGGTGATCATCTTTCTCGCCGTGGGCATGCTCCCGGGGGATATCGCCCAGGCCATGCTCGGCCAGTCCGCCACGCCGGAGACTGTGGCGGCGTTTCGCGCGCAATTGGGCCTGGATCTGCCGCCGCTGACGCGCTTCGCGCACTGGCTGCTGCGTCTGCTGCACGGTGATCTCGGCGCTTCGCTGGCCAACCAGCGACCCATTGCCGAGTTGATCGGCGCGCGCCTGGGCAACACCTTGAGCCTGGCCGCGTTGGCGGCGTTGGTCTCGGTGCCCACGGCGCTGGTGCTGGGGATGCTGGCGGCGTTGTACCGCAACAGCTGGTTCGATCGCCTGCTCAACACCTCGGCGTTGAGCGCGGTGTCGTTCCCGGAGTTCTTCGTCGCGTACCTGTTGATCCTGGTGTTTTCGGTGAAGCTGGGGTGGTTTCCCAGCCTGTCGAACCTGGCGCCGGACGCCTCATTCGGCACTATTCTCGAACGCTCGGTGTTGCCGGTGGCCACCCTCAGCCTGGTGGTGATTGCGCAGATGATGCGCATGACCCGCGCTTCGCTGATCAACCTGCTGGCCAGCCCGTATATCGAGATGGCGCGTCTGAAGGGCATCCGTCAGTCGCGGATTATCTGGCGGCATGCGCTGCCGAATGCGCTGGCGCCCATCGTCAATGTGGTCGCGCTGAACCTGGCGTACCTGGTGGTGGGCGTGGTGGTGGTCGAAGTGGTGTTCGTGTACCCGGGCCTCGGCCAGTTGCTGGTGGACTCGGTGTCCAAGCGCGACATTCCGGTGGTGCAGGCCTGCAGCCTGATCTTCGCCGCCACTTACATCCTGCTCAATACCGGGGCGGACGTGTTGTCCATTGCCAGCAACCCACGCCTGATGCATCCGAAGGGGTAGACCATGAGCCTGTTGAGCCAAGTGGCCCGGGCGCCGTTGAGCGCCAAGTTCGGCCTGCTGATCATTGTGTTGTACATCGTGGTGGCGGTGTTTGCGCCGCTGCTGGCGCCCTACGGCGAAACCCAGGTGGTGGGCGAGGGCTTTGCGCCGTGGAGCGGCCAGTTCCTGCTGGGCACCGATAACCTGGGGCGCGACATGTTCAGCCGCCTGGTGTACGGCGCGCGCAATACCCTGGGCATCGCGTTCCTGACCACGACCCTGGCGTTTCTGCTCGGCGGCCTGTGTGGGTTGGTCGCCGCGATCAAGGGCGGCTGGATCGACCAGGGCTTGTCGCGGGTGGTGGACATTCTCATGGCGATCCCGCAGCTGATCTTTGCCTTGCTGATTCTCAGCGTGGTGGGCACCAACGCCACCTCGCTGGTGCTGGTGATTGCGCTGCTGGATTCGACGCGGGTATTTCGCCTGTCCCGCGCCGTCGCGATGACCGTGGTGGTGCAGGACTTCGTCGAGGCTGCCCGCCTGCGCGGCGAAGGCCTGTGGTGGCTGGTCACCCGCGAAGTACTGCCCAACGCCGCCGCGCCGCTGATTGCCGAATTCGGCCTGCGCTTCTGCTTTGTTTTCCTGTTTATCAGCGCGCTGTCGTTCCTCGGCCTGGGCATCCAACCGCCCACCGCCGACTGGGGCAGCATGGTCCGCGACAACGCGGTGTTGATCACCTTCGGCGATATCAGCCCGTTGCTGCCGGCCCTGGCAGTGGCGTTGATCACCGTCAGCGTGAATTTTGTCGTCGACTGGATGTTGCATAAATCCAGTGGCCTGAAGGAGTGTTGAGGATGGACAAGCCCTTGCTGGAAATCCGCAACCTGCAGATCGAGGGGCATTACGAGGACGCCTGGCACCCGCTGATCAAGGGCATCGACCTGACCTTGCAGCGCGGCGAAGTGCTGGGGCTGATTGGCGAGTCGGGGGCGGGCAAATCGACCCTCGGGCTGGCCGCCATGGGCTATGCGCGCGACGGTTGCCGCATCACGAGCGGCTCGGTGTGTTTTGACGGCATTCAACTGCTGCAGGCCAAGCCCGAAGCGCTGCGCAAGTTACGCGGCTTGCGCATTGCCTATGTCGCGCAAAGTGCAGCCGCGTCGTTCAACCCGGCGCATCGGCTGATCGACCAGCACGTCGAAACGGCGGTGATCAACGGCGGCATCAACCGTGCCCAGGCCGAGCGCGAAGCGGTGGAGTTGTACCGCGTGCTGCGCCTGCCCAACCCGCAGACCATCGGCCAACGTTACCCCCATCAGGTTTCCGGCGGCCAGCTGCAACGGGTGATGACCGCGATGGCGATGGCGTGCCACCCCGACCTGATCATCTTTGACGAACCCACCACCGCCCTCGACGTCACCACGCAGATCGAAGTCCTTGCGGCGATCCGCGATGCGGTGAAAACCTTCGGCAGCGCCGCGCTGTATATCAGCCACGATCTGGCGGTGGTCGCGCAGATGGCCGACCGCATCATGGTGCTGCGCCACGGCAAGCTGGTGGAAGAGGCCGACACCCGCAGCATGCTCAGCCAGCCGCAGCAGGACTACACCAAGTCGCTGTGGGCAGTGCGCAGCTTTCGCACCGAGCCCAAGCCGTGCCCGGTGCAGGAGCAGCCGCTGCTGGATGTGCGCCAGGTGTGCGCCAGCTATGGCCATCAACCGGTGCTGCAGGAGGTGTCGATGAAGCTGTATCGCGGCCAGACTTTGGCGGTGATCGGCGAGTCCGGCAGCGGCAAGAGCTCCACCGCGCGCCTGATCACCGGCTTGCTCCCGGCCACGAGCGGGCAGGTGCTGTATGACGGCGAGGCGTTGCCGGTGGACTTTCGCCAGCGCAGCAAGGAGCAGTTGCGGCGCATCCAGATGATCTACCAGATCCCCGATACCGCGCTGAACCCGCGCCAGCGCATCGTCGACATTATCGGCCGGCCGCTGACGTTTTACCTGGGCCTGAAGGGCAAGGCCCTGCGCGCGCGGGTCGCCGAGCTGCTGGAAATGATCGAGCTGGACCCGGCCACCTACATGGAGCGCCAGCCGCGAGAGTTGTCCGGCGGGCAGAAGCAGCGCATCTGCATCGCCCGCGCCCTGGCGGCCGACCCGCAATTGATCATCTGCGATGAGGTCACCTCGGCCCTCGATCAACTGGTAGCCGAGGGCGTGTTGAAACTGCTCAACCGCCTCCAGCAGCAACTCGGCGTGGCCTACCTGTTCATCACTCATGACGTTGCCACCGTCCGCGCGATTGCCGATGAAGTGGTGGTGATGCAGCGGGGCAGGGTGGTGGACCAGGGCAGCCGCCGCGCGATTTTCACCCCGCCGTACCAGGACTACACCGGCCTGTTGTTTTCATCCGAACCTGCGATGGACCCGGACTGGCTCGATCACTTGCTGGCCCAACGGGCGGCGCCCACTGTTTGAGGAATTCACATGAAGGTTTTGATTGTTCACGCGCACCCTGAACCGCAGTCGTTTACCGCCGCCTTGCGTGATCAGGCCATCGCCACGTTGAGCGCGCAGGGGCATGAGGTGCAGGTCAGTGATTTGTACGCAATGCAGTGGAACCCGGTGGCGTCGGCCGCGGACTTTTGCGCGCGGGAAAACCCTGACTACCTGGTGTATGCCCTGGAGCAGCGCCTGGGGGTGAAGAAGCAGTCGATCGCGGCGGATATCCAGGGCGAGTTGGACAAGCTGCTCTGGGCTGACCTGCTGATCCTCAATTTTCCGATCTTCTGGTTCTCGGTACCGGCGATGCTCAAGGGCTGGATCGACCGGGTACTGGTGTCGGGTGTGTGTTACGGCGGCAAGCGGTTTTACGATCAGGGCGGGCTGGCGGGCAAGCGGGCGTTGGTCACGGTGACGTTGGGCGGGCGTGAACACATGTTCGGCGAAGGCGCGATTCACGGGCCGTTGGAGGACATGTTACGGCCGATCCTGCGCGGGACCTTGGCGTATGTCGGGTATGAAGTGCTGGCGCCGTTCGTGGCGTGGCATGTGCCGTATATCAGCGATGAGGCGCGGCAGGCATTTCTGATCGCGTACGAGCAGCGGCTGCAAGGGCTGGCGGATGAGCAGCCGTTGGTGTTCCCGAAAATGGCGCAGTTCGATGAGGCGCTGTATCCGCTTTCTTGAACTTGTCACCGTCCAGGTGTGGCAGCGGGCTTGCCTGCGAGTGCGGTACATCCGCTACAGATCTGTAGCCTGACACACCGTTATCGCAGGCAAGCCCGCTCCTACATTTTGAGCTGCATCAGTCAGTGCTATTGCGTTGTTCGCGCAGACGCTGCGCCGCGCTGCGCAGCAGTTGTTCGGTACCGTCCCAGCCCAGGCAGCCATCGGTCACCGACACGCCGTATTTCATCGATGCGCTCAGCGGCTGGCAGCCTTCGAACAGGTGGCTTTCGATCATCATGCCGACCAGCGACGTGTCGCCCTGCAAGCGCTGCTCCAGCACGTCGTTGAATACCGCCGGTTGGCGCAACGGGTCCTTGCCGCTGTTGGCATGGCTGCAATCGACCATGATCCGCGCCGCCACCTTGGACTTGGCGAGGTCGTGCTTGACCTGCGCCACGCTCTGCGCATCGTAGTTCGGCCCGCGGTGGCCGCCGCGCAGCACCAGGTGGGTGTCGGGGTTGCCTGGGGTCTGGATGATCGCCGGATGGCCCTGGCTGTCGACGCCGAAGTGGCGGTGCGGGTGGGCGGCCGAGCGCATCGCGTCGCAGGCAATCGCAACGCCGCCGTCGGTGCCGTTCTTGAAGCCCACGGGCATGCCCAGGCCGCTGGCCATTTCGCGGTGGATCTGCGATTCGGTGGTACGCGCACCAATCGCGACCCAGCTGAGCAGGTCATCGAAGTAGCCGGCGGCCATCGGTTGCAGCAGCTCGGTGGCGACCGGCAGGCCCAGGCGCAGCATTTCGCGCATCAGCTCGCGCGACAGCGTGAGGCCGGCGGCCATGTCATCGCTGCCATCCAGGTGCGGGTCGTAGGCCAGGCCTTTCCAGCCGATGGTGGTGCGTGGCTTTTCGACGTAGGCGCGGATCACCAGCAGCATCTGGTCGCTGACTTCAAGGGCCAGCTTCTTCAGATTGCGTGCGTACTCCATGGCCGATTCCGGGTCGTGGATCGAGCACGGGCCGACAATCACCAGCAAGCGCGAGTCCTGGCCATCGAGGATGGCGCGCACGGCTTGGCGATGGGCGTGAATCTGTTCATTGAGGAACGGGCTGAGGGGCAACTGGTGCTTGAGCTCAAGCGAGCTGGGCAGGCGCTGGGTCAGGGCTTCATTGGCGCTGGTCAGGTTCGAAACGGGCAGAGCGGCGGTGGCAGAGTTCATATTCAAGGCTTCCTGGGCAAGCGGCGGGCTGTTCCCGCGCGCTTGGCCCTACTGGGGTGTTCGACAATTGGCCGTATCGGCTACGTGTGTTGGCTTGCCACCGATAGGTGACCGATCGGAGGCGGCAGGCTGTCCCGAGCGGAGCTTGCTAAATCGCCAGGCGGTGGAGGTGTCGTAGCGGTAATAGGTGGCGTAGTTCATGTCTTGATTCCTTTTTAGTGTCCGGTGTGCAACGAAATTTTCAGGGCCTGAAAAAACAAAACCCCCGGTCGAGGAGCCGACCGGGGGTTAGATTTCTCTGGTAGGCGACCCCTTGAGTAGTGGGCGCCGATTTCAGGTATCAGGCGCGCCAGTGGCTAAACCAATACCCAAAATAAAAGCTGACCAGTGCGCTCGAACCGTTCACACGGGTAGCCGACACCGAGCGCTGGGCGCTGGCAGCAGGGCAAACCTGAGGGTGGGTGAGTTGCAACATGGTATGTCTCCAAATGATGGAGCGAGCTTACTAGAGGCACACCGGTGGATTCAATCAGTAATTTCTATTGCCGCGGGGTACTTACGGCTATGAGGGACTGCCGATATGCTGGACACACCTTGTTAATGATTGCTTGGACGCGACCATGACCGCCTTGACCCTTGCTGCTGCTCAAACTGTTTCCATCGCGGGCGACGTGCCGGCCAACAACCACCGGCACCTGGCGTTCATGCGCGCGGCGGCGGACAACGGCGTGCAAGTGCTGGTCTTTCCGGAGCTTTCGCTGACCGGGTACGAGCCGTTTCTGGCGGCTGAGTTGGCCATAGAGCCCGAGGCTGCCGTGTTGGCGCCACTGCGCGAGATGGCACGTGAGCTGCGCTTGACCGCGGTGGTCGGCATGCCGGTCCGGCTGGCGTCGCAAGAGGGCGTATTGATCGGTGCGCTGGTGCTGGGCGCGGACGGTTCCCTCGGCGTCTACACCAAGCAGCATCTGCACCCCGGCGAAGCGTTGGCGTTTGCCGCCGGGCAGGGGGGCGCGGTCCTCGAGCGGGGAGATGAGCGCATTGCGTTGGCGGTGTGCGCGGACTTTTCCCACGCCAGCCATCCTCGTTGCGCGGCTGAAGCGGGTGCCACCGTGTATGCGGCGGGTGTGTTGATCAGCGAAGGCGGCTATGCGGCGGACAGCGCTTTGCTTCAAGGCTATGCCGCTGAGCATGGCCTGCTGGTACTGATGGCCAACCATGGTGGCCCGTCGGGTGGCTGGGCCTGCGCGGGTCGCAGCGCGATCTGGGCGCCGGATGGCCGCTTGATTGCCGCCGCCCCAGGGGTGGGCGACGCATTAGTGATCGCCCAGGGCGAAGGTGGGCGTTGGGCTGGCCGAGTGGTAGCAGTGTAAATGAGCTTTCATCTACGGGCCGCGACGGCCAACGACTTGCCCTTTGCCCGCACCCTGACTCACGAAGCCATGAGCCGCTACTACCTGCAGTACGGCTTGCTGTGGTCCAACGATGGCTTCGACGTCGCCTGGGCCGGGCGTGAGAACTGGCTGATCTGCCGCGATGACGCGGTGATGGGGTTTGTCAGCCTCAGTCGGGACAGCAAGGCCCTGTATATCCGCGAGTTGCACATGCTCGAGGGTTGTCGCAAGCAGGGCGCGGGCAGTTGGGTGCTGGAGCAGATGGCGCTGAAGGCGCGCACGCACGGCCTGGGGCTACTACGCTTGACGGTGTTCAAGACCAATCCGGCGAGAAGGTTGTATCAGCGCCGAGGCCTGAGCATCGTGGGGGAAGAAGACTGCTTCTGGCGTATGGAACTCGACTGTCGGTCAACGCTGGCGGGCGAATAACACACTCATTCGGGCAAAACAGGCACAACGCTTCAATAAGCGCATACTGGGTCAGGACAACACGTCCAGCTCCTGTCTCAGGGGCTCATTCTCGGCCAGGATGACGCCCTCTTTCATGCCCAGAAGGACCGCTACCTTATGGGCCTCTCCACGCCGCCCCTTTTTGCGCCCAGCGAGCACTTGATAAGTGGTTGCCGGGTCCACGCCGTGTTCCCGAGCGAACGCTTGAACTGACTTTCCTTGGTGTTCAAGCCAAGCCTTGGCTTGTGCAGCAGTGCGGATTGCGGGCATAGTTCAAAACCGTTCAAGTTTGTTTAACGAAGAGATGAGTGTGTCACCTCTTGGGGTGTGCCAATTTAGGATCATACATCCAAATGAGTGGAATCGGTTCGCGTTTAAGGCAAGAAAGAGAGCGGCTAGGGCTGTCGCAAAAAGTGTTTGGTGAAATAGGAGGCGTTGAAGCCAACGCGCAAGGCAAATATGAAAACGGCGGTCGGGCGCCCAAGGCTGACTACCTTTCCCGCGTGGCGCAAAGAGGTGTGGATATCCTGTACGTGTTGACGGGCAGCCCCACGCCGATCCAACTGGATAATCTGAGCCAGATCGAAGAAAAAGTGCTGGGCAATTATCGAGCGATGTTCAAGGAAGACCAGGATGCAATCCGCCGCTTGACCACCACGCTGGCCGAGCATTCATCCATACGCAACGGAAAACCCAAGCCGCAACCCCAGGATTCCTGACCTTTAACCCGATAAACAACGCGGTTCGTGCTTCGACGGGCAGGCGCAGCGCGTTGAAACTCTATATATATGACACTTGCAACTAGGTCTGCGCCTTGGTTTTTTGCTAAGGTGTTCAGCAACCTATAAGACCATATCGCGAGGTGTCTGCTTGATTAGGGTGCTAGTAGTCGATGACCATGATCTCGTTCGTACAGGCATTACACGAATGCTGGCTGACATCGATGGCCTGCAAGTAGTCGGCCAGGCCGAATCGGGTGAGGAGTCCCTGATCAAGGCCCGGGAGTTGAAACCCGATGTGGTGTTGATGGACGTCAAGATGCCCGGGATCGGCGGTCTTGGCGCCACGACCAAGTTGTTGCGCAGCCACCCCGACATCAAGGTCGTGGTGGTCACCGTGTGCGAGGAAGACCCGTTTCCCACCCGCCTGTTGCAGGCAGGGGCGGCGGGCTACCTGACCAAGGGCGCGGGCCTGGCCGAGATGGTCCAGGCCATTCGCCTGGTATTTGCCGGCCAGCGGTACATTAGCCCGCAGATTGCCCAGCAATTGGCCATCAAATCCTTCCAGCCCACCAGCGACTCGCCCTTCGACGCACTGTCGGAGCGGGAAATCCAGATTGCCTTGATGATTGTCGGGTGCCAGAAGGTGCAGACCATCTCCGACAAGCTGTGCCTGTCACCCAAGACCGTCAACACCTACCGCTATCGCATTTTCGAGAAGCTCGCCATCAGCAGTGATGTTGAATTGACCCTGCTCGCGGTGCGCCACGGCATGGTGGACGCCAGCGCCTGACATGAGCACACCGTTTGATCCAAGTGCCTTTCTCTCAACCTGCAGTGGCCGCCCTGGCGTGTACCGCATGTTCGACAGTGAGGCACGGCTGCTGTATGTCGGCAAAGCCAAGAACCTGAAAAACCGCCTGGCGAGCTACTTTCGCAAGACCGGCCTGGCGCCCAAGACCGCCGCGCTGGTGGCGCGTATCGCCCAGGTCGAAACCACCATCACCGCCAACGAGACCGAGGCGCTGCTGCTTGAGCAGACGCTGATCAAGGAATGGCGGCCGCCCTACAACATCCTGCTGCGCGACGATAAATCCTACCCGTATGTATTTTTATCCGACGGCAACTTTCCGCGCCTGAGCATTCACCGGGGCGCGAAGAAGCAGAAGGGCAAGTATTTCGGTCCGTACCCCAGCGCGGGTGCGATCCGCGAGAGTTTAAGCCTGCTGCAAAAGACCTTCTTTGTGCGCCAGTGCGAAGACAGCTTCTACAAGAACCGCACCCGGCCTTGCCTGCAGTACCAGATCAAGCGCTGCAAGGCCCCGTGTGTGGGGCTGGTCGAGCCTGCGGAGTACGCCGAGGATGTGCGCCATTCGGTGATGTTCCTCGAAGGGCGCAGCAATGCACTGACCGATGAACTCTCCGGCGCCATGGAGCAGGCCGCCAGTACCCTGGATTTCGAGCGCGCTGCCGAGCTGCGTGACCAGATTTCCCTGCTGCGCCGCGTCCAGGATCAGCAAAGCATGGAAGGCGGCACCGGCGATGTTGATGTGATCGCAGCCTTCGTCAACCCGGGCGGCGCGTGTGTGCACCTGATCAGCGTGCGGGGCGGGCGGGTGCTGGGCAGCAAGAACTTTTTCCCGCAGACCGGTATCGACGAGGAGGTCGCCGAAGTCATGGCCGCCTTCCTGGGCCAGTACTATGTCAGCAGTCCCGAGCGCGATTTGCCGTCCGAGCTGATCGTCAACGTGGTGCATGAAGACTTCCCGACCTTGATCGAGGCGATCCACGAGCTGCGCGGCCGCGAGCTGGACATCAGCCATCGTGTACGCGGCACCCGCGCACGCTGGCAGCAATTGGCCGTGACCAACGCCGAACAGGCGCTGGGCGCACGCCTGGCCAATCGACAGCACGTCGCCGCGCGTTTCGACGCATTGGCCGAAGTCCTCAACCTGGACGAGCCGCCCCAACGCCTGGAGTGCTACGACATCAGCCACTCCAGCGGCGAGGCGACGGTAGCCTCCTGCGTGGTATTCGGGCCGGAAGGGCCGATCAAGTCCGACTACCGGCGCTACAACATCGAAGGCGTGACCGCGGGCGATGACTATGCCGCCATGCACCAGGCCCTTACGCGGCGTTTCAGCAAGCTCAAGGACGGCGAGGGCAAGCTGCCCGATATCCTGCTGGTGGACGGCGGCAAGGGCCAGCTGTCCATGGCCCGTGACGTGCTCAACGAGCTGGCGGTGCCCGACCTGATTCTGCTCGGCGTGGCCAAGGGCGCCACGCGCAAGGCTGGTTTCGAGACGTTGTACTTGAATGATGCCGCCCATGAGTTCACTTTGAAGGGGGACTCACCTGCGCTGCACCTGATCCAGCAGATTCGCGACGAAGCGCACCGTTTCGCCATTACCGGGCACCGCGCCCGCCGTGGCAAAACCCGGCGAACCTCAACCCTGGAAGGGGTTGCAGGGGTAGGCCCGACAAGACGCCGCGACTTGCTCAAACATTTTGGTGGCTTGCAGGAGCTATCCCGTGCCAGCATTGACGAAATAGCCAAAGCACCCGGTATCAGTAAAAAGCTCGCTGAGTTGATTTATGCAAACCTGCACAGCGAATAGAATGCCTTTCCACCTTGTAGCCAGTTGTGCCGATGAATATCCCTAATCTGATCACCGTTCTACGCGTCCTGCTCATTCCGATTTTTATTCTGTTGTTCTATTTGCCCTACGAATGGAGCTACGCGGCCTCAAGTTCGGTATTCGCCTTTGCGGCTGCCACCGACTGGCTTGACGGCTACCTGGCGCGCCGCCTGGAACAGAGCACGCCGTTTGGCGCGTTCCTCGACCCGGTGGCCGACAAACTGATGGTGGCTGTCGCTCTGGTGCTGTTGGTACAAGAACACGGCAACCTGTGGCTGACCCTGCCGGCTGCCGTGATCATCGGCCGTGAGATCGTCGTCTCGGCCCTGCGCGAATGGATGGCCGAAATCGGCGCCCGCGCCCACGTGGCCGTGTCCAACATGGGCAAATGGAAAACCGCCGCGCAGATGCTCGCGCTGGTGATCCTGCTGGCCAACCCGTCGGATTTCTCGTTCTGGGTCCTGCTCGGCTACGCCTTGCTGCTGATCGCCGCCGGCCTGACGCTGTGGTCGATGCTCCAGTATTTGCGCGCCGCCTGGCCTCACCTGCGCACCACCGTTGAAAAGAAATAAAACTTTTTTGAATCAAGGGGTTGACGGGGGTTCTGGATTCTATAGAATGCACACCACCAAGACGCGGGAATAGCTCAGTTGGTAGAGCACGACCTTGCCAAGGTCGGGGTCGCGAGTTCGAGTCTCGTTTCCCGCTCCAAATATTGCGCTACAGAGTTCCACTGAATTCTGTAAGTGATTGAAATCAGGGCCTTTAGGCCCTTTTTTCGTTCCAGCGGGAACCACTGAAATCCAGCTCCATCCAGTGCTTTTAAGTCCCGATTTAAGTCCCGAATGAGGATCTTGGATTTGGATGTGCACTGAATCGGTTTTTTGCTGGAGCAGCTTGGATAGCGAGACGAGCATCTGGCCCTGACTCTGTTCAGGAGCTCGCGATGGCACTCTCGGATACGACCGTTCGGCAAGCCCGAATCACCGGCAATGACTACACGATGGGCGACACGGATGGGCTTGCGCTCAACGTGACCGCACGCGGCGGGAAAATCTGGCGTTTCAGATATTACTGGGCGGGCGTGCAGAAACGCATGTCTCTTGGTAGTTATCCGCAAATCAGCCTTAAGGAAGCCCGTGCCCGACGTGACGAGGCGCGAGCCTTGGTCGCCCAAGGCATCAATCCCTATGAGCACCGTAAGCAACAGCGTCGTGCTGTTCGTTTTGCGGCGGAGCATACCTTCGAGGCCGTGTTCAATCAGTGGGTAGAGTTCCGCAGGCTGAGCCTGAAGGAAGGACGCCAGAGCACGCTCTCGCAGATATTGAGAATCTTCAATAAAGACGTCCTGCCCACCCTGGGCGGGCGGTCCATCTACGATATCAATCGTCACGATCTGCTGGATTTACTGAGCAGGATCGAACAGCGCAGGGCCTTAACGACAGCCGAAAAATGCCGGGCCTGGTTCAACCAATTGTTCCGCTATGCGCTGGTGAAAATCGAGGGGCTGGAACACAACCCGGCTTCAGACCTTGATGTGGTCGCACTACCCAAACCTCCTGTAGCGCACAATCCGTTTCTCCGAATGGATGAACTCCCGGCATTGATGGCTGCTCTTCGAAACTACGGTGGCGCCAACCAAACTCGGCTTGGCCTTCGATTGTTGTTGCTGACGGGTGTCCGCACGGGCGAGTTACGATTGGCGACACCCGATCAGTTCGATCTGGAGAAGCGCTTGTGGGTCATACCGGCAGAAGTGGTAAAGCAGCTCCAGTTGGCGATGCGGAAGCCAGGGAAGCAGACCAAAAACGTACCGCCTTATATCGTGCCGCTGTCGGTTCAGGCGCTGGAGATCGTGCGTCACTTGTTGGATCGGGTTGTTCCAGCACAACGCTATTTGTTTGCGCATCGAAGCGACCTGAGCAAGCGCATCAGCGAGAACACGCTGAACGGCGCGTTACGCCGGATGGGGTATGCCGATCAACTCACGGGGCATGGCATGAGGGCGACGATCTCGACGGCGTTGAACGAGATCGGATACCCGAAGGTGTGGGTGGATGCCCAGCTTTCTCATGCCGATCCGGATAAGGTGAGTGCGGCCTACAATCACGCGGAATACGTGGAGCAGCGCCGGACTATGATGCAGGATTGGGCGAACCGTCTGGATCTGTGGGGGCAGGGCCAGCTGAAAGCGGCAAGCTCTCCGCTGACTATTCGTTTAGAGGGCGCAGCTTCGCTGCCGTTACTGGAAAACGCGAAGGGAAATGCCGTTCTGTACAGCAGCTTTCCACCGGCGACCACCCCAGTGGCGATGCTGGACAGTCGCGAGAATGTCCCCATGGAGTCCAGCCGATTGCTTGTCGTGGCCGCTCCGACACGGACTGAAAAAGCTCACAACTCTCACATGTCTGACATCCAGTCTGAACGCGCGGAAATGTTGGCCACGTTTGAGGCTTCGAGTAACTTGCCGTTGCTGGTTTTCGCCAGACTGGCAGGCAAATCCCGCGATCAGATCAATCGCGATATCAAGGCTCGACGTCTTCTGTCACTGCGCTTGGGGAATCGTGGTCAGCGCATTCCAGACTGGCAGCTTGATCCATTGCGGCACAAGTTGGTGCTTGCGACTTTAGCGCGGTTTCCGGATGTGGATGCGTGGAGGCTTTATCGGACTCTCTGTGAGCCTCATGAGCGACTGAAAGGTCATTCGCCAATCGATGGGCTCACTATGGGGAATTTCGACGTTACTGCACGGATCGTTTGCACTGCCTTGCGCTCGAGCTGAGGTGCTGTCTTCCAGCGGTGACAACGGATGTCGCCGCTTGCTTAAGTGCATCTAGCACGGGCTACTTCTGGATGCTTGTAATTCACATGTCACATGAAATGTTGGAGAGGGTCGGAGAGATGCTTCTATTGCGCAGAATGACGCCGTTTGGCACTATCTCGCCCCCTCACTCTTTTGTCAGCTCTCCATCCCTCTCATTTGGGGGCTGCGTCTTGGAGATGGTGGGTAACCCGGCCTCGCGACGGGTTTTTTATTCGCCCGGCAAGCATGGCTGACGGATAAATTTTGAAGAACCAGCTACCCCATGTATGGGGTGCTAGGGGTCGAGTGTTCGAATCACTCCGTCCCGACCATATTTTTCAATGACTTAGCCCAATCTTCACCGGTTGGGCTTTTTCATGTCTGAAAAAATACTCCCACATTTACTCCCACGGATATTCTGGATCTAGGTAGCTTCGTGTGAGCTAGCGATATCTTTGGCACTGCTTCGTGCGAGTTTTGGTGTAAGTAAGAAGATGACCCGCCTCGAAACCCTCACCGACATCCAGCACGCCGCGCGAGTTTTCTACCTGCAGCATCATTCCTTCGCCGGCCAAGGTCACCGGGTAGACATTCGGCACCGCCACCACGGCCTGGCCATTAACCTGTTGCGTATCGAGGAAAACCTCTCGGCTGCCGGCACCTATGTCGAAAACTTATTCTGGCTTGAATGCGCCGAACGATACGAACACGCCCATACCTTCCACTACATGGACCCGCCTTACAGGCAGACTGCCGGTTAGGGGGGACTTTTAGTTTGAGAACGACGAGCGGATGACCAACGAAGATCGCTGGCGAATACGCCAGGAAAAAGCGGCACCCATCCTCAGCGCACTGCATACTTGGATGTTGGCCCTGCGCGATCTTGTGCCCGAGGGGTCGGCTATCGCCAAAGCTCTGGATTACAGCCTCAAGCGCTGGGCTGCACTGACTCGCTATGCCGAGGATGGCGCTGTGCCCATAGATAACAACGCAGTCGAAAACCAGATCCGGCCGTGGGCGACGTTCGAACTGGTTGTTCGCTGGCTCGTTACGCAGCAGCAAACGTGCGGCGGTGAACATGAGTTTGATCGAGACGGCGCGCATGAATGGGCATGATCCTTATGCCTACCTCAAAGATGTGCTGACGCGGCTGCCGACGGAACGGGGGAGTGAGCCAGTTGCTGCCGCATCGGCGGATGCTTGCCTGAGTCACGCAAGGTGACTTGGCAGGACGCTTGCGGCCCTCCCGATCGAGTCAGGAATGGGGCTGTATTGGAAGGCTTCTGGCACACAAAAAAACCGCTCTATAATGCCCCCCCAGAGTGTGCGCCTGTTATGCATAACGGTGTACTGTGGCTGCTGGCTTGTTGCAGAGGTAAGTTCATGTATCAGGTGCTTGGTATTCAAAAATGTCTCGGTTACTTCGCCCTATTGTGCTTCATCGTTTTCGGGGTGCTGAGCTTCTGGCGCCTGCCTGAGGTGTTCAGTGACTTTTCAGCTTTTTGGTCTGTAGCCAAAGTAGCGGTAGGTGTTGCAACGGTTGTCCTGCTTGGCGTGGGTCAGACACCTATGTTCCCCTGGATCTGCAAGCTGCCCTTGGTCCGGAAGTTTTTCCCTCCCATTGATGGAGACTGGCTCGTAACCATCCGGTCGAACTGGAATGTGGTCAGGCAGTTAACGGGGCAACCGGCTGGCGATGCGCTTATCGACAAGCAAGGCAAGGTCACCATCACATCCCGCCTGTTCAGCGTGCGGATGAAGTTTCAGTCTGATGATAAGTACTCAAAGTCGAGCACTACGATCGTGGGCGTACGGCGCGATCCAGAGCACGGAACCATTGAACTCAACTACTCATACCTTAACGTCACCCGGAATCCGGAGGTAACGGATAGCGGCTGCCATCACGGTTCGGCGCGAGTGGAGGTTCATGACGAGAATAAGGGGGTAACTCTTGATGGGGAGTACTGGACGAATCGGAACTGGAACAAGGGCTTGAATACAGCGGGTATGATTTTCTTTGAGCGACTAAAGTGAGTTAGTCGCTGCCTTGGCGCCTTCGCCAGGCTAGCTTGGTTGGGCCGATCATAAAATTTGGTTACCCCTCTCTTTCTGGCTCCTATTCGAAGCACTTTTCGAGGGGGAGGCGCTCGGCTGGAGCTCCCTCATTAACAGGGGCGGATTCCAGTAGCGAACTGTGGGGTTGCCGGGAGCATTCGGTTATCGGCACTTTGCCTGAAGCCGTCGTAATCAAGCTGCTGCTCCCAGCGCATTGCTCTCAAGGTCTCAACCACAACCTAGTACAGCCAACGTGTAGCGGTTACACAATATGTGGTGTTTTTTTCCTATTTTGCCCCATGTATTGCACAAGATGTAGGTGTCTGGCAGTATTGGATCCAGCTTGTGTCCGCTTCGCTACAGTTGCGCGCTATTTGGCTACGAATCCATTGCCGGTTTGTGGCAGCACGGAAGAGGTTGGTTCTTGGGAAAGGGTTCCCATCGCGAGGGTTAGCATGAAGACAGGCACGGTGCTCACTAGCCATCGACTGGAGATATTTCATGCCCAACCTGAGCCCCTTGCTGTACACCACAAAAGACCGTCCCGATGGGGACGGAACCGTCGCCGATCACCCGACATTTCTGAAGTCCCTGGATCTCACGACCGACGAGAAGCAGAAGATCGATGCGGCGCGGAAGGACATTCGCCAAGCACTACGTGATGGCCTACCCCAAGCCTTGCGGGACCAAGGTTACGAAGGTGAGACGTGTGAACCGAAGTTTTACATCCAAGGCTCCTGGGCGTACAAGACGCTGAATCGCCCGTGCCAGACTCCGCCGCAACAGTCTGACGTTGACGACGGGGTGTACCTACCGCTGAGCATCATGAAGGAGGAGGAAAAGCCCCACTTGGCGATTGATGACTTCTTTGATGCGGTGCGCGAGGTGCTGAAGCCGTTGTGCGACGTCAACGGTTGGTCGCTGGAGCGCAAACCCAACTGCATGCGGGTCGTGATCTCGACTTACGCGCATATCGACCTGCCGCTCTATGCGATCCCTGATGTGCAGTACATGCTCTTGAAGGCGGGTATGGAAGCGCGTGGCGTTCCAGTCATGGATGGTATCAATGCCACTGCCGCCACCCAGAGCTGGAAGAAGCTCCCCTCCGACAAGATCTTGCTCGCGTGCGATCGTGGCTGGATCAAGTCCGACCCTCTGGCGATGAAGGAGTGGTTCGAGTTGGAGGTGCAGGACAAGGGTGAACAGTTGCGCCGGGTGATCCGCTACATTAAGGGATTCCGTGATCAGCACTGGGATGATAAAGGGCCTAGCTCAATTCTGCTGATGGCGGCCGCCTGCCCACTCTTCGAACTCGAGAGCAAGCGCGATGACCAGGCACTGCTCAACGTAGTAAGGGGCATCCCAAAGGCCCTGCGAGATGGCGTTCTAAGCCCGATTGATTCCAAGGTTTACCTCACGGCCGCGATGTCCGAGGATGAGCTCCAAGCGGCGGCGGAGAAGTTTGAAACGTTCGAGAAGTACCTCGATGCTGCGATCAACGCGAACTCTGAGGCAAAGGTGTCAGCTTGTCGCTGGATGCGGGAGATGTTGGGTGATCGTTTCCCGAACCGGCCGGATCTGATTGATGACAAGCCTGTGGCAGCGCTGCCAGCGGCGATGGCGGCTGTTGATCCGGAGCCCGGCGAACTGGAAATGCTGAAACGTTCGAAGTCGGGTTGATGGTCAATGGTGATCCCTCAACTGCTGCAATCAATTAAGCCCCTGGGATTCCGTCGTAAGAAATCCCAGGACGTTTCGGGCTACCTGGCAGTGGAAGGCGCGCTAGAGACGCGCTTTGGTTTGGTGCCGTGCGACGTATTCATTGACCGCGAGCTTCGTTCGTTCCCGACGATCATTCTCCAGCAACCGTTGTCGGAGCTTCTGCTTCCTTTTGCGCCGCATGTTGGGCCGGATGGTTTTCTTTGCTATGTAGCGGAGGGGACACTCGTGTTTGACATGTACAGACCTATCAGCCAAACGATCGCTGCCCTGAAGCGGGCGGAGGTCGTTCTAGATCAGATCATGGCCAAAGAGCGGGTGGATGATCTGGAGGAGGAGTTCTTCGCGTTCTGGCGTGGTGACTACTGCTACACCGACATCGAGAGGCCTGAATCTGGCGAAGTCGCGGCGCTGAGTCTGGGTAAAGGGCAGGGGCTCGTTTTCACCGATGATCTGGCACGCGCAGAATCAAAGTTTGCTTACCGAGCAGGTCGCGTCGAGGCGCTCCTTGGAGTCACGGCAAAAATCACGACGAAGGTTCCTCCTCGTCCTTTGATTGGTGCCTGGCCGCCAAAGACTGTCGGTGAACTTCTAGACTGGCAATCGAAACTGGATCCTCCATGTCGCCGGAAGATCCTGGCCCGAATCATCAAGGCCTACCGTGCTGACAAGCAAGCCATTGTCGTAGTTATTGACGCACCTACGATCCAGTATGGGTTTCTCGTGACAGATCTTCAGAAATACAAACGCACATCCAAGGCTGATCAGGGTACTCCTATCTTCGAAGCGCCTATTGAGTTGATGCAGATGGTCAGGATGGACGATCGATATATTGTAGGGCGCAACATTCCCGGGCAGAAAACGCTCGCAGGCAAGAAGATTGCGTTGGTTGGCTGCGGAACCATTGGCGGCTACCTTGCGGACTTGCTGGTTAAGGCGGGTGCCGGCACGGGCGGTGGTGAGTTGCAACTGATCGACAATCAGAAGCTTGCTCCTGGGAATATCGGACGTCACCGACTCGGCACCAATCGGTTAGAACTGAACAAGGCGCAAGGGTTAGTCACAGAATTGAAAATCGGGATGCCCTCAGCAAACGTTAGGGCCCTCCCGGAGGACGCCTTTTCGGTCAACCTTGCAGGGTTCGACCTGATCATCGATGCGACCGGTGAGCAGGGTCTCGGGAACTGGCTGGCTGGTCAACAAGCGAATGGTAGTCTGCCGAATGGCGGATGGCAGACTCCGCTCCTTCATGTCTGGATTGAAGGTTCTGGTGAGGCAGTACGGGCGCTTCTCAAGCAGCATCGGTCTGAGGGCTGTTACCGCTGCTTATGCGATTACGAAGCCGAGCAGCGGTTCCTTTCAGTAGCCGGAGGTGTGCTTCCGATCCTCGCTGGAGGAGGCTGTGAGGGACAGTACGTGGCGTACCCTGCATCGGTGTCTGTTCAGGCAGCAGCGTTAGGCCTGGATGCTGCTTTGGCTTGGGTAGGGGCCACGTTGTGGGCTCCCTTATCCACTCGCGTCATCAGCCGGGCGCATGATCCTGCCACGGGGGATGTCACGATCCTTCCACGACCAGGGTGCCCCGCATGCGGTTCATAAACGCCTGGAAAGATCCAGCCAGTGAACGGCTTGTGTATTTCTCTCCACAGGTGATCGAAGTCTTCGAGCGGTACATCCAAGGCGAGAACGACGCAGAGGCGGGCGGCATTCTGCTTGGTCATGTTCGTGGTATCCACCTGGAGATACTAGAGGCCACGGTACCCACGCCAAAAGATCGTCGACTGAAGTACTTTTTCGAGCGCTTGCTCGATGGCCATCAAGGCATCGCCGAACGCCGGTGGCGAGATAGCAACGGGCTGGTCAGGTATGTCGGGGAGTGGCACACGCACCCTGAAGATCATCCGACGCCATCTGGCCTGGATATTAGCGAGTGGCAGAAGCTTGCGGCCTCTCGGCGAGATGGGAGGCCTATGTTGGCAGCGATTGTTGGGCGGCAGGACTTGCGCGTGGAGTACATGCTGTCGGATGGAGCGAGGCACTGCTTGTACCCCTTCAGCGGGCAGTAGCTGTGTACCTGGGCGTGATATCGATATGCCATCAACAGGAGCAGGGTCTGATTTCGAAAATGCGTTGCCAAAATTTCTTTATTGGCGCCATGGGGTAGTTCGATATGGGCCAGGAGAGATAGAGAATATCAACGCTGTTTGACGAATCTGAAATCCCCAAGCCTGAATCAAAATCACCAGCTTTTTTCCAGAGTCCCACACAAAAAGCAGCCACGGATTCATCGTCCGTGGCCGACACTATAAGACAAGTATTAGGCCACCCGTTTTGAGTATTCTCCCATCCACTCAGCAAGCGACTTCATGTCTATTTCGAGGTCTGCAAGCTCCGGTGGAACAGCGGGCAGATCATCTGCCTGGGAGTGCTCGTAAACTGAATATCGAGTCATCAGGTCGTCGATCAGATCGCAATCCTCCTGGGTGATATTGCTCAACTGTCTGAGGAGCCCTTTAGTCATCACTTCTCTTCTGAATCGCAGTACGACGCTGTTCAGCAATACCACCTCTACCGCGCGTTCTACGATAATTCGGAAGTCGCTGCAGACACTCTTGACCATGAGGTCATAGCTTTCGGCGTCGCCTTCGGCTTGGTGCTTTTTGAGCTTAATCAGAGACTCGTTTAAGAGCTTGTTAATGGCCGTTTTGGGTTTCGAGTCTCTGGCACTTTGTCCTGTCAAGATTCCAGATATCTTTTCGAGACGTCGAAGGGTTTGAACCTCATGGACAATATTCGGAAGATCCGGATGCTCTGCCACTTTCTTCACGGCGGCGTCCAGAAGTGTGACCAGCGACAACCTGTGCGTGAAGATTATGACCTGGCGTGTTTGCGCAAGGTTGACGAGGCGTGCGACAACTCGCTCTTCAAAATCCTGATCGAGTGATGAGATCGGGTCATCGAAGATAAAAGGGGCTACCTGGTTCGAACCGGTTATGTCCGCAAAGAAAGCTGCGAGCGCAACTATACGGGTCTCACCTTCACTTAGAATTTGCTCTGGCGGACGACTTCCTTTCGCACCTATCAGCGTCAATCCAAAAGTAGTTCGTCCTTTGCCCATGGTCTTGCTTTGGGGAGCTACAGGTAGCCGCGAACCACCTAATAATTTGAGTTCCGCAGCGAAACGGGTTTGATAGCCAGCGTCCAGTTCGGATTTTGCCAGCTCGTTGTTCTTCGTTGTGAGCGTGTTTGTGGCTGCAAGCTTTGTTGCTTTCCCATACTGGTCAACGTCTATCAACCGATCCCGCTCCGCCAGAACTGATTGCTTGTTCTGAGCCAGCCACTGAATTCCCTTCAACTTGCGTACTCGCACCTCCATTTGCTGTCTTTTGCCATCTTGCAGCAATTCGTTAAGCGATTTTTCTTCCGTACCAAGCGTTTGTGACTGATCAGTTAGAGCCTGATTCACGGGTGACCAATTAAATGCTGCAACCATTTCGATTTGATCCGCCGTATCCAGGTCGGCGCGTCTTTTGATTAATGTCGCGTGTAGATCAATGGCGTGCTGCCGGTCTATTTTGAGCAGCGACATATGAGCTAGCCAGTCCTGCTCTGTCGGTGACTGGGGGAGTGTGCGAAGCAGTCCTTTTAGTATGTCTTCTGCATCCTTGGCCGCACGCTCCAGCCCCTCGGTGACAAATTTTTCGAAATGTCGCAACCGATCAGCTGAGTCGTCTTTGAGTTCCTGTTGGCAGAGCACGCATCTCGACTCGTCGCCAACTACAGGAAATGCGTGTCCTGGATAGGCATGGCTTTGGGAAAAAAGCCGAGCCTGCGTCCACAGTTGCTGCCATAAGGGTTCGCCGACGCCCTCGAGAGGGGCTTCTGCGAATAGCAGTTGAGCTGACTTTTGGGCAGCCTGACGTTTGAGTTTAGCCTCGGATTGGGCATTAACGATGACTTGAGCGGCGCCATCGGAAAGCTTTTCCTTGAGCGAATTCATCGCCGATTGCACGTTAGCCAGGCCCAGCTTTTCTTTAGTGATCTCGCCCAGTCGTCCAACGACGTCTTTTTGAGCTAAAGCTCCTTCGAGACCGATTCGTTCTGCATCATTTTCTTCTGTGTATAGACATGCTTTGTCGATGGTTGCTGTGATTGTTGCCGGCTTCAGCGCAGCAAGCCATTTGCTTTCTTCGGTAATTCCCAACTCCAGTGGAAATTGAGGTAACGAACTCACTAAGGCATTCTTCGCAGCTCCTAGATGCTGGCTAACCCTGTCTGATATTGCAATCAATGCCGCAACAAACTTCATCTGGCTAGGTTCGTAGCTTGCCTCGTTTTTGCCCATGTACTGTGTGGCTGTTCTTGAGTCGAAGATCTGAGCGTGGCGAAGCTTTGGATGAGCGCCTTCGGCAAGTGTCCATTCGATTTTTCCAGCCTGGCCCCCAATAGACAGCTGGAATTGAGCTCGGCAAGGTACCGGCTCTTCGACGAACACGTTGGGGTGAATTTCGTCTTTCGATCTGGAGCCGCAAGCTTGTTTTAGAAGTCGTGCGTAGCCGCTCTTGCCTGAGCCATTCTGCCCATAGAATACTGTGATGTTTCCGGCGCCGAATGAAAGCGCCGCTCCTGCTTTGACGGCATTTAATCCATACACCTCTGTGATGCCGTCGATTCGGATGGCCGGACGGTTCGCAGCGAGGGCTAAAGAGCCAGGCGTCACAACGCCAAACCCTGGGTCGTCAGCCTTTTTCGATTCGATCATACAAAGCCTTGCGAGCTCCACAATCTCGGGATCCGTAGGAGGCCTTTTGGTTTCGATTAGATTCTTGGCTGCTGTTTGCAACCATCGGTTTCGCTCACCGAGCCAAACTTCAAATTCGTCGATAACAGGTGCACCTTGGCCACCTAAATCCTGAACGGCAGACATTGAAATCTCTCCTTGAAATCTTACGGAGCGGCAAGCATAGCTTGATAATGGCAATTTGCCTTTTTAGCGGGAGCGGCATGCCTGTGGTCATGTGATTGTCCTGCGCTATGCGGAAGACAGCGCGGCGGTTTTAAGAACGCAATGGCAGGCTCAGCAGTTTCGAGTGCAGTCGCAGGAGTGCTTGGCAAATACATGAGTCGATTCCATCTATCGCCAATTGAAGCGTCTGCTTACCTATCTACGGTCGGCTTTTGGCAGGTAGGTGCCTGCTGTCAAGCGCAGCTATCACCCCAAAGTAGTTGTTCGGAGCCTTCAAAAGGTCAAGGTCGGCTTTCCACAGCGTCGTCGAACCGCTTGGTGGCCTCTCAATCTCCGCCATATGGGCCACTTCGAAAATTTAATTTGTTTCGATTTTAAGAAAAGGATTGTCGGGTGGGGGCAATTCCAAAAATAGCTTTGGCACCTCAATCAGATACCCCTTCAAGGTGGTTTTCCTCCTCGGGCCTTGCACTTGGCATACCCAGATGTTCTGCCCGTTGTCTCGCCTTTTGTGAACCTTCAGCTTCTCAAACTGCTTCTGCACCCAACGCCATTCTTCAATCTCTTGAGTGGCACCCTGTGAGATACCAGGAAATTCCTGAGCGTAGCGTTGGAAGAGGCCAGGTGTTACTAGAAACACAGTTCCGCTTACGGTATGGATTTTTGCCTTACTGTCGTTGATGATCAGCTTGTGACTCAGGATGCCTTCCTTGACCCAATTCAAGAATGCCTGGCCAGGGTTGTCCGAAGTGGGATTTGATATTTCGAGAGCATTTTGTGACGGCGTATCACGCACTTCGGTTTCACCCATTCTGAACATATCCAGCAATGTTCCGAGGTAGTCGGCATCCTCCATCGCCATAGGATCTTCCTGCGATTGGTTTTGATGCGATCCTGTTCCGCCTGCCTTGGGGGCTAGTGCAGGTGCCGGAGCGTCAGTCGGGTGGTCATCGACTGCAATGCTCACCGTTCCGCTGAAAGCTTTTGGGCGGTCTTCGTTCCCCCAGATCAATGCCGGTTGAATGCGCAAAAAGGTAAAGGTCTGCTGCCAGTCCCCCTGAGCGACAAGAGCGGTCCAGATGGCTTTGCCTTCTGGAGTCGACTCGGCCAGCCCATGCGATTGCAGTTCGTCGAACACCGCAATATTGGATGAGGGAATGCCCTCTATCGCTTGCGACAGCAGATAGGCTCGCAGCTTGTCCGTGACCGTCTTGCTGACCAGCCAGAGTGCGTCCTCGGTCAGCCATCCCGCGGCACCCGGCTGGTTGAGTTTCAGCTCCTGCTGAACCAGATGACGTAGTCCGCTGATCAAGTGATGTTGCAGCGAATGAATCGGTGCTTGTAGCGCCTTGCTCGGATTGCCACCGATGTTCTGCGCGGTAGAGACGCGGTCGGCCTGAATGACCAACTCGCCCAGCACACCGGCGCGCTCGTACTGACCGGCCAGGACATACAGCAAGCTGGCCCACAGCGACGGAAATCCACTGAGCCAATCGAGGATGGGGCGGTCGAGAATCTGGGTGTAGAGCAAGCCTGCAGCGGCGCCGTGCAGGTGGTAGTCGCGACCTTTGAGGTAACGAAAACGGTAGGGCTGATCCAGTGGTCCCTGCCAAGGATGCCAAAGACGGCCATCTTGGCGTTCAACCAGCAGGTCCACGGCGATCTTGCCAATGTCATGCAGCAGCGCGCCATAGGCGATGCCGGCGGACCAGGCGTCAGTCTGGGCGGCCTGGTCTTCGGGCGCCGCACCAGTGGGAAGCAGATAGGATTGGCGCAGTTTCAAACTGCAGGCGACCAGTTCCAGTCCATGGTCGAGCATGCCGCCGAGATACGCATGGTGGTGCGTCTCGCTGGCCGGGAGTTGCTGGACCTGTTCGGCGTAGCGATGGATCGGATTTAAATAGAGCTGGATGAACTGCGCGTGGGAGAGGGCGGTGTATTGCCAGATGCGATCGAGCAGCTGGCGGCGGTGCTCCGCGGCTAACAAGTTGTGAGCCGACTCGATGGACAGGTAACCTTCGGCGACGTTGACGGTCGGTGGCGGAGGGGGCTTCTGCCTTTTGCGGCGAAACAGGCTGAGCATCGTGACCTCCGGAAAGTCGCTGGGTCAGTGGCCTTTTAGCCTTTTCGGATAGAGCTCTTACCCTTGAGTCCCCATTCCCTTCCAACCCTTACCCGTCCTTTTGGCTCGTGTCCCTTTGCATGGCAACCGGAATATGGATACGGCTAGGCATCGTTTTGTTGGGGCTAGTACGGCAAAGACAAGAGTCGGTACACTGCGGTGCATATTTTTTGGGTCTTGCCATGAACCTCACTGACGCCACGCTCGTGCTGCTGCTCGCGGCACGTATCCATGGGACCGACGAAGCCGTCCGGGCCTCGGCGAAGAGCGTGGTCAAGAAGTTACCGCGCAGTAAACGCGATCTGATCTACAAGGTGATCGATAGCCGAAGTCCGCTCGAGCTGGTGGATTTTCTGGCGCAGAACCTGGATGCGGAATGACAGGCTGCGGGTGTGTGCCCATCCCTGACTCTTTGCGTCAGTGCCGGCGGCATGAGGGTTTTTCTGGGCGCAGAAAACAGGGTCCAACTCGTGTTGGACCCTGTGAAGCGTTTGCAGCGGAGAGGTAACGATCAAGCTCCATCGTTCATGCAGAGTGAGTCGTCCAAGACCGCTCGCTTCAGTTGCTGCTCCAGGTTGAGTACATATTCCGAGGCGCTTCGGGCCTGACCACTGGCGCGAAAGATCGCGCGTTTGTCAGCCTTGAGCAGGCCGAGCCAGGAGTCGATGTAGCCCGCATGCCGCAGCTCTCCCTGTATTCCGGTGTAGGCGCATAAAAACGCCGCACCCATCTCAGCGATCAACTCCTCAAAGGCATAGCCTGGCGAGCCGAACGGATAGGCCGATGTCACCCCGTCGCGCTGCAACCGAGCGTGATGCCCGGTCCAGTGCGTCAGCTCGTGCAGTGCGGTGGCGTAGTACCCGCCTTCATCGTGAAATTGTGCTTTTGTCGGCAGTTGAATGAGATCCCTGATCGGGTGGTAAAAGGCTTCGTCGGCAGGCCGATGAACGATGCGTGCGCCTGAACTTAACAGCAGATTTTCCGCAACGCTATTGGCCTGGAAGGGATCGGTCGGTTCCGTTTCGAGCAGGGTTTGATTGAACATATCGAGCCCCTCCGTTTGCTCAATGTTGAACAGAAAATGCGTCCTGAGAATGCCGAAGTGAGCGACCTTGGGCTGACCGTTTTCATCGAGTACGGGTTGGCCTGACTCGGTCTGTTCCTCGCGCTCCATCGGCTTGTAGAGCACAGCCAGAGTGCTGTGCTCACCCTTACGGATGTGCCCACCGGCTTTTTTAGCTTGGTTGAAGGTCAGCCAACGATCTTGAGTGAACCCCTGTAACCTGGCCTCGGCCCAGAGCAGCGGTAAATTGATACCCGAATAGGGACGTCGCGTGATGGCGTTGATGGGGTAGGGTTGATGGCCGATGTCAGCGGAGCCACTTGAGGACCAGGGTTTGATCCAGGGAGCAACGCCTTGGTCTAACGCGGTAACGATCTTGTCAGTTACGTCTTGGTAGATATCGCGCATGGCAATTTCCTCGAGAGAAAAACGGAGGAACGCCTTGCCCATCGGGGGAGGGTTCCCCGGTGGGTGATGGGCTGGATTGATGCAGGTCTTGCATGCCGTCCGAATGTGGAGGTGGGCGCCGCCAATTGCGCTTAGCGCTGGTGTTCTCCTGCAAGCGCTATCAGTAAGGCGCCAGGCTGACCCGGTTCTTGGATTAGGCTGAGACTCAATTGCAGCAATGGGTCGTGGTCGAAGTGATCGGTTGGTTCAATGTGGACTACCTCGAACAGCACATAGGGCTTTTGTGGATAGGCCAGGTGGGCTTCGAAGGCTGCGCGCAATACGTGGCTCAACCGATCGATCTGTAGCTTCCCAGCGTGATCGGAACGCTCGAGCTGTACTGCGCGTTGCCATGCGCCAGGGGTGAACACGATGGGCAACCGAAGGGTGTTCAGTGTTTCCGGTGTCAGTGAGTCGGGCATGGTATGTCTCCGTTGAAAACGCGAAGAAACCTGTCCCGTGCGGGAAAAGATTTCCCCGCAGTGGGTTGAAGAAAATCAAGAGGGTTTTCCTGGCGAGCAGCGCTCGAAAGGCGCTCAGGAGAGCAGTAGGCGTTCATCACCGTAGAAACGGTCACCGTGCGAGCTACCGAACGCTAATCGCACTTGGGGAGAGCCATCATCGAAGTGACGTAGCCTTGAAGGTTCTGGCTACCTGGGAAAGTGCTGTCGATAACAGCGATTCGTACCTTGTATTTAACCGGACGATTTATCTGGGTCAATGACTGTAGAGACGCTGTTTCACGGAGCTTGTCTTCTGTCTTCCAGTGAAGATTTTTCGGCTGGGGCAAACTGATAAACGGTCAGGCACGGGCCGATTTCAGTAGTACGCTATTACTCTTGTCTCAACCATGAAAACGCTCAGAAGAGGGCGAGACCATGCCGATTCAGCAACCTGTTCAGAGTTCACGTGCCCACCGCTGGGCGTACGTCTGTGGTATGTCGGTGAAGCGTGGTTACCGTAGGTTGAAAACGTTTGAGTCCTGCGTGGCTGAGCGTGCGGTGACGGCAGGTATACCTGCGGGTAACTTAATCGTTCGCGGGAGCTTTCTGATTGCCAAACTGGCATTGATCGGAGGTTTGCTCCTTGTCAGCGTTTGGCTGGTTACTTTTTTTGTGATGATGTTGGCTGTCATCACTTTGATATGGTTCAGGGCTTTTGTTGGTTCCGATCATCAAGAGGAAAGTCCAGGGCCAGACTACCTGGGTGCTGATCTCTACATCGGTGACTTCGACGACAATGGGCATTATATAGGCGACAGCAAGTCATCTAATTGAGCGCTTAGCAGCACCCAATATTTGATCCGTACCTTTACTCGCTGAATCACTTGCGGCTTTGCTACCGTTCGCCAACATGCCTTGAATCCCGTTGCCGACTGAATATCCTGCCCAGCTCATGGCTCCTAGAAACAGCATCGGTAGCACGATGAACATCGCCCCCATCACGTACTCGATCACCTGCGCGGTGACAGTCCCATCCATAAACCCGGATGTGGGCAGCGACAACAGCACCTGATTGGAAGCCGAAACCTGGTTGTACAGGGTATCGAGCATGCTGGAGTCGACCCAACGCGCCAGTTCCCACCAGAAGGTCAGCATGTGTAAGGTGAACAGCGCGAACGTCACCGTCATGACGGTCTTCAGCTGGTAGGTACTGACAAGCAGGATCAACGGTAGGCTGATGATGACGCCCATGATGAGGAAGGCCTGCACCATTGGCAGAGCGGCGCGTAGCGCATTCATCGCCGGGAAGTTGCTGAAGGAGCCGAGGGCCAGCCCGGTGTTGGTGGCTAGGTTATTGATACCCTGATTGATCGAGCCGCCGCGGGCACTTGAGCCATAGTCCTGGTACACCTGTCCGGGCGACATGGACATCGATTGCTGGCGCGGGCTGACCAGCTCACGCAAGGTGGCATCCTCGATCTCGTTGCTCGAACGACCAGTCAACCAACCTTTCAGCTGAGTCAGCAGCGAGGGATCGACCTGCTGGATCAAGCGCTCGCGCAACCCAACACCGCTATCACTCCACCACTGCTTGCAGGTGGGGTAGCCCGCGCCATTCTCTAACCGAGGTAAGGAGACATCGCGATTTTCATCATAGGGCCAGTTGACGCGCGGCGTGCGTGAACGATCCGTATCGTAGTAGCCGGGCGTATCGAGAAAATAGCTTGAGCCGATCCAAGACGCGTCGTGACTTTGTGCCTTATCCAACTGCGGGCGGTTGGTGAACAGCCGAGAACGGGAATAGCCATAGCAGTCGCGGGTGAAGTCGGCGACTTCCTGCAGCAGTACCTGGCTGTCGATGCGCGAACTGTCGATCTCCATGCGCATCTGCCGGATATCCGGTGCGCAGGGAATGGATGCGGTGGCTGCGGCGGTTACCCCTTTGCTCAAGGCATGCACCAGAAACCACCAGATCGGTACGTTGGCGGAGCGTTCGCCTATGGTATTGAAGGTCGTCCCCCAGGCGGTTTCCGCCGGCTTGGCCACGCTTACGCCGCAGCGCTGACTCGCCGCATCATCGAACGTCATTGACGAGAGGCTCAACGGAAAGACCGGCGCGCAGCCGAACAATACGACGATGTAGGCCAGCCACAACCGGTTCTCGATCCGCGGCACCGAGAGCAGTCCCTTGTTGCCTTCATCCGCGCCTTGCTGGCGGGCAGACAACCATTCCTGCAAGATGATTGCACCAAAGGGCGCGGCGAATAGCCCAGTGTCGGACAGGACACTCCAGAGGCCGTTGTTGATGATCCAGGCCAGCAGAGAGAGGTAAAACTCCAGGTAGCTGTTGGTGCTCATGAGCATGGTGGTGACCTCACAGTCGGGTGAGTTCGACGCAGGTAAAGAGCACGAGCCCTAATGCTCCGATGCGTTTCACGCGCAGTCGATCCTGTGGTCGATGTCGGTAGCGCCGAAGCAGATCCCACCAGAGCGCAAAGAGGGCGCAGTAGAGCAGGGCACGCCACCACCGCAGATAGGGCCGTACGGATTCGAGTGCCTGCTGCCAGGCCTCGAAACTACCCAGCGCAGTGCGGCCGAGCCAGGCGACCAGTGCGGCGGCCAGAATCATCACCGCGGCAATCCCCAGACCTGAAAGCAGAGTGAATTGCTGTGAGCGTTTCATGGCTTCACCTGCGGCCTGGCGTCAGCGTCATTGATCCGACCCGGCTCAGGGTCGCCTTGCTCGACGGTACGCGAAGCATCGGCACCGCCGGCATGGCGATCAAGCACCAGGCTGGCAGTATTGGTGGTCAGCATCTGCCGGACCTGCAGTTCGGTTTGCAGCAGGCGTATTTCGCGCTCCAGGGTGTCGATGTTTTTCGTCAAGGCGCTCTGTGCCGGTTCGGCTGAGGCGATGTTCGGTTCGTGACTGCCCGCCAGCAGGGTGCGCAGTAGCAGCAACGCTTTGTCGAGCACACTGGACAAGGCCGTCTCACTGGCCAGGCGCTTCGCCAACAGGTCCTGATCGGGGTCGTCACGCAGGGCTTCGACCACGCCACGGGTCACCGGCAGCATCGGGCTGGAGGCTTTCGCCAGGTTGTCAGGGGTAGGCGGCAGAGAGCCAGACAACAGCCCTTGCAGGGCCTTGAGGCGCTCGTTATAGGCCTCCTGGATCAGCGGCGTCAGTCCGCTGCCAGCGGTCGCACGCAGAGTTTCGCAGTTGTCGCAGGTAGCGACTTCGCTCTCGCCCAACACGCGAACGGCCCAGTCGGACTCCTCTTGGGGCGAAGCCCAAGTCTGGCAAATAGCCCCTCCCAGGCAATCACTGTTACTGATCGAGGCACTGTCATCCACCGTACGGTTATGCAGCAGGTTATAGCCTGCACGGACCACGTCGGCGGTCACCCGAATGGGCGTCTGTCCGTTACCTCCGGCCTTCGAACCGCCGACCCAGGACACCCCATTGTTGCCGTTATGGGCCTCGGTGTTTTTCACCGCTGCCACCGCATCACCGCCGGTTTGCTCCAGATTGCCCTGCATCTCCTGGTTTTTGGCCAGCGCGCCCCAGCCGGCCTGACCGACCTTGTCCGCCATCTTTTCGGCCATGGCCTGGCAGGTTAGCTTGGAGCGGTCGAAGTCGATGCGACCTTGCATCACCCCGTTACTGAGCAACTCATAGAGACCGGGGTTGGCGCGCTGGATGATCAACGCCGGCAGCGACATCACCGCTTGGGTCGCGTTCTGCACGATGTTGCCCATGATCTGCTGGAAACCTTCGGTGACGCCGTTCAGCTGGTTTTGCAGGGTGTTGGTGAGACTCATGTTTCCGCACATCATGTTCGCTCGCCAGGACCCGCCGACACCGAGACCACTGGGTCGGTAGAGTGAGCTCGGTGAGCCGACTGCCGAGCCGCCACCAATGGTGTACATCACCCGGTCGTCGAGTACTTCGCCTTGAGTGCCCAGGCGGTAATCGCCCTCGGCGGCGTGGGCATGAGTGGCCATGGCGAGCAGTCCACAGAGCAACAGACTCATCACGCCCAACCATGGTCGTGCGAGAAGCCGACTCATGACGCACCTCCTTCGAAGTCGATGCTGAACAGCAGGGTCTGCCCCTCACGTTTGCAGCAGCTATAGGGACGCCACAGTGACCAGGCGTAGCCGCCATCCGCGCTCTGTACCGGATCGCTGGGGAAGATGGTGCACGCGGGCTGAACCTGAGGGTAGAGCAATTGCCATTTGTGGGTCGACGCGTCGTTCTCAATGATCGGGCCAGGCGGCCAGTAGCCGTCGCGCTTGGCGGGCGTGAGTGGTACGTACACATGCGGCTGCCAGTTGCGGGTAATCACATCACCAGCCCGTTGCGCCATGACTGCGGCCGCCTTGAAATCGTCGGGCTGTATCAGAAAGCCCTGCCGGGGATAAACGCTGCCCCACATGTTTCCCGAGGCCTGACGACCAATATCATGGATTCCCGGCATGAGCGACTCGGGGTAGAAACTTTCCGGAATGCCATGGCGCCATGCCAACGAGTCCAGGGTGCTCAGGTAGTAGGGCATGTACGCAGTAGCACCACTGGCACAGGCGTAGCCGGATTGAGAGGCCAGTTGTTTTGCGGCCCAGCCACCTGGATGACCGATGCCATCAACGTTTTTGAAACGAGGCAGGTTGTCGCGGCGGGTGTTCGGCGTGATCAGGTTGCCGCCACCCTCAGCGCCGCTGATGGGAGAGGAGAGGACAGCCATCTCGGTCCAGGGGTTATTGCCCGTGGTGGCGTAGCTCGAGACCACGAGCTCAGGAATGAAATGACGAACCTTGGTCGAGGTTTTGACTGTGCAGCCGAAGGGCGTGCAGAGGAGCCAGAAACAAATGCCGACGACCCTGTATTCGAGACAGCTTGGAGAAAGCACGGAGGACGTGATGCTGCCGGTGTCCAGCGCCACGCTTGGGCCGCACGCCAGCAGGACGCTCAGCGCCAAGGGCCGTAGCTTTGTGGGCGGGATTGACGAGCAGGCAACAGGCATGATCCAGGCTCTCGGTGTATGGCCTGGGCAGGTTCGGTTACGGACTGAAGACTGTCAGTGGAAATTATGAAGGCGAATCTATCGGGTTTGTGAGACGTGAGACTATTATTTGACGTGAAGGGAGCTGCGTAGGATATCGGGTTCCACAAGTAACTGATCTGCGGTAATTTCGAAAATATTGGCGAGCTTGCACAGGACCAACAGCGACGGATTGCCCGTGCATCGTTCGATTTGACTGACGTAGGTGCGATCCACCTCGGCCATGAGCGCGAGCTGCTCTTGGGTCAGGTTTTTCACGCGTCGCATCAAGCGGATATTTTCCGCCAGTTGAAGACGAAGCTGTTCGTAGTCTTGAGTCATGCGCGCAAATTGCGCCTTGAGGGACTCTCAATCCACGGGATATAGTCTACATTGGCATTGATCTAGGCCATTTGATGCTCATGCCTGTTATCGAGCGTTCATTTGGCTTCGTTAAGCTTTTCGAAGCTGGGCCCAACGTCTAACAATAAATCAGAAATCTAGGGTGTATATGGACGAAAACTACATTTCAATTACTGCGGCGGATGGCTGCCCAAGTCTTCTGACACCTTGGGGCAACGAGTTTGCCTCGATGATCGAGCGTGGCGTGCAATGTGCTCAAGCTTGGCTTGATACGCCCGGCGAGATTCCCCTGTGGTGGGAGCTGGCGCAAACCCGCAAGACCTTTCCTGTCGGTGACTGCCAGGATGCCTTCGAAGCCGGATTCCTGTTGAGGATTCAGCAGCGGCTCCGGGGCGTAACGCAATAACCGGTCACTCGCTTTAGAGCGCGAGGAATAGATTCCCCTATGCGGGTTCTATTCCTCGCGCTATATCGATTCGTTCAGCTACCCTATACGCCGCTTCCAGTTCTGAGCAGCCGTTCTCTTGCATCAGTGTCCAGCGCTCGGCTTTTTCCTCGGGCTCCGTCATGGCCAGGGCGAGATAAAGACTCGGCGGCACGGCCCGAAACAGCGTTTCGAGCTTCTTCGATAGTACGACCCCCTCAGTGTATTTACCCGGCTCCTTACTGGCGGAGAGCAGCAAGGCTTTCTGTGCCGGCGTGAGTTTCTTGAACCGTGCGATCTCTTCGATTTCCGCGGGCGGCATGTTCAAACAAATCCACCATTCGATCATGTTGAGCATGGTCTGCGCGGCAGTGGGAAAGTCGGCAAGGTTTTGCGTCGCCAGCCAGAACCAAGCGCCGAGCTTGCGCCACATTTTCGTGCCCTTGACCACGAATGGCGCCAGCAGCGGGTTTTTGGTGATGATATGGCCTTCGTCGGTGACCATGATGATTGGCCTCCCCAGGTACTGGTCGCGTTCGGCTAGGTTATTCACGGTGTTCATCAGGCTGATGTAGCTGATGGACATCTGCGCCTCGTAGCCTTCGCGAGCGTAAGTGGCGAGATCGACAATGGTCACATCGCTCTCGGGCCAAGGCGTGCCCTCGCGATCAAACAGTTCACCCTCGAAACCCTGGCAAAACAGGTCGATGGACTCGCCCATTTCCTGGGCACGCTCGCGACGCTTCTCCGGCAAGTGCGGGTCGGAGGCGACGCGCAGCAAGGCGTCGCGCACGTCGCGGGTCAGCACTTGACGGCCCGCGGTGACGCAGGTCTGCGCCGCATCGAGAATGCACTCGCGGATCAAGCTGCGATCGGCGCGACTCAGGCGAGCTTCTTCCTTGGCCTCGCCGCCGGTGATCATCAATCGGGCGGTGATTTCCTGTTCACCGAGAACATCGCGCTGGTCTTCGCGATTGGCTACCGCCTCATCGTCCAGCTCATCGATCGACAGACTCGCCACCTGATCCGGCTGCTCGACCAGGCGCCAGGCATCGGCGAACGGGGCGAGGCTGACCGAGGCGCCAGGTTTCAATTGGACCTTGTTGACCGACAGGCCTTGTGTCGTGAAGTAGTCGCCCTGCAAGCCGAAGGAGTTGCCGGCCTCGACGATAAACAGGCGAGGGCGGTACACGGCCATGACCTGCATCAGCAGGGTGACCAGGGTCGCCGACTTGCCGGCACCGGTCGGGCCGAACAACAGCAGATGGCTGTTCATGGCTCGGTCCAGACGTGACAACGGATCGAAGCTCAACGGCGAGCCACCACGATTGAACAGGGTGATGCCTGGGTGGCCGGTGCCGGTGCTGCGGCCCCACACCGGAACCAGGTTCGCCAGGTGCTGGGCAAACATCAGGCGGGTGTACCAGTTTCGCGTGTCGCGGGCCGGGTTGTAAGCCATCGGCAACCAACGCAGGTAGCTGTTGCAGGCGGCGACCTCATCGCCTTCACGTACCGGTTGCAGGCCCGCACCCAGTAGTGCGTTAGCCAGGCTGACCGAGCGCTGGTGCAGTTGCTGTTCATCGTGACCGCGTACGTAGAACGCCAGGGTTCCCCGGTACAGCTTGTGCTGGCGGCCGATGATTGCACGAGCCTCTTCGACGTCCTGACGGGTTTGGGTTGAGGCCAGGTTTTCACCGATGGCTTTGCGAGCCAGGCGGTTCAACTGATCCTCAAGTACATCCTGCGGTTTGACCAGCAAGGTCAGGCTCATCACCGTGCCTTCGGGTAACTGGTCGAACAGGGCATTCACTGCGTCGCCCTTGCGGGTTTCTCCGGTGAGTTGACCAATCAAGGGAGCCCGGCGCAGCTTGTCCACCACAATCACCCGGTGGGGCTGATCGTCGAAAAACCAGACCCCGTGCTGCACATCCGAACGCGGTTCGTTGAAGAATAGCCGTTCGGCAAAGTCATGATCGAAGGGCAGTTCCAGCGACTCGCCATCACCTGACTCCGGATAGGCCACGCGTTGGTAGAAATCCTCGGGTGCTTCATTGGTGAGCCTGGGCGCCGGATTGAACCAGGGCAATAACCAGGCATACAAACCGCGGCCATCGACTCGTGCCGATTGCACGCTGCATGCCTGCAACGAAGCCGCAATACGTTCGCAAGCCTGTTGCAGGGATTGCACCGGAGTGAGTCCTGTCTCCTCAGCGTCAGACTCAAGCCAGCGATAGACCACCAGGCGCACCCGGCGGTTATTGCCACGCCAGGGCAGGCGCGTAACCACCTTATCCTCAAACAGACCACCGGGCTTGGCGATGGCCTTCAGATGTCGGCGAGTAAGATCCAGGTACTCTTGGGTGAAAATCGTGTCTCGCGCACTGTCCCGAACATAGTCAGTCAGCCGGTTCAGGTTGGGGGTGAGGTCGTTGTCGTCCTGGCAGAAAAACTGCGCCACCCAAGGCGCTTGATCCAGCTCGTCAAAGCTGTCCTGCAGGGCGTCCTCAAGGGCATCGCGGGCCGCCATCAACCAATCGGGTTCGCGCCCTTCAGTGCCGATGGGCAGTAATTCGAACACCGCACCCACCGAGCGATTGTCATCGAGTAAAAAACACTGGTCGGTGTCGAGGTATTCGACCCAAGGTAGGTGATCGGTGAAGCTGGGATTGTGCGCATAGAGTGCAGCTTCGTCGGCCAAGGTGGCACGAGGACGCAATGGGTGGCGCCAGGCTTTCCACACAGGAGTGCGGTTGTCCGAATCGCCGGTACGCACTACAAGTCTTCCTGACGTTCACCGGGTAATGCGTACTGCACACGTTGGTAGAACGGGAAGACTGTCGAATAACCCGGGATCGGTGCCTGCTCGGTACCACTCAGGTGCGGGTACACGTACAGCACCAGATCGGGATTGGGCAGGCGCGGGAACAGGTTGCGGATCTCGTTCGCCGCTGTGCGCGTGTACGGTTCCTGGAGAGAAGAGGAGAAATCCGCCTGAGCTAGCGGGCGGCGTAACTGTTGCCGAGCATCCAGCAGTTGCTGCTGAGTACCTTGCGAACCGGCGCCGTTCCAGATGTCCAGCATAGTTTGCTCGCCATGGGGCAGAAGCGTCTCCTTGTCGGTGGAACATCCCGCTAGGACCCAGCAGAGCACGCTAATCCAGGTCAGGCAGAGAGGCATGGTCTTTTTCATGGCGAACACTCCGGCCCTTGGGCTCGTAGTCGATGGTGATCTCATGGTCGAGGTGCAGCGCGACCTGTGCGGCCGGTGGTACGTATACGGCGGCAAAGGCTTCGCCATACAGTTTGTTGACCCACTCGCGGATGTCGCTGACCCCGCCACTGAGAATTGAATTCAGTGCGCTGTTGCCCGTGCTGTTGGTAACCCCGAGCGTACTGCCGCCCGAACTGATCACGCTGCTGTTGTTCTGCTCATCCCCGAGCAGAGCGGCAACACCGGCGCCGGCGGCAGTGATCAGGCTCTGGCTGCCGAGGTACTGCTGGGCGTTCGAGCGGCGCTCACCGGCAATGCAAGGAATGCCATACGGATCGGACAGGTAACCGAGTCCACCACGGATCTTGTCGGTGTTCGAACTCTGGGTGGTGGAGGCATTGCGGCTGGCGACCGCCTTCGGCTGAGGCACCGTGCGGATGGTGCCATCGGTAAACACAAAGGTGATTGACTCGACCTGACCACGCACGCAGGACAGGGTCCAGTCACCGGACGCTGTGCCGGACATCACGGCACCCGCGATGTCCGGCAGGTCGATGCCGTTGGCCGTCAGGTTCTCGGGGCCGACCAGCACTTTGAAGGGATAGGGGTCATTCACGGTGCCGTCTACTGGGACTCGGCCGATCAGCGCGGTCATGGCGACCGAGCCCATCAATGTCGCGTTTTCGGGAATGGTGAAGACCGGCTTCGCGCCTTCGGTACGATCAACGGATCGCGTCAGGTCACGTTCACCCTGGGAGACGGCTCGCAGCTGTTTCTGGCTGCGATCAATAGCGTTATCGTTCAAGCCCTCCAGTGAGTTGAAAGCGGTAGGCAGACTCAGTGCGGTGGAAGTCTTGGTTTTGCCTCGGGCGTCGGTGGACGGGGCATCCGAAGGTTCAATCCACTGCAGCCCATCATTGGCAGAGTGCTGCCCTTCAAACTGAGCACCGTCGCCGGACTCAAGCCCCAATCCGATCGGCATGTCCTTGCCTTTGCCGGTCAGCCCTGACAACTGTTCCTGCAATTGCGTCAGCAGACCGCGAGCCTGACGACTGTCTTGTTCCGCTTTGAGTCGGGCCTCATTGGCTTGTCGGCGGCCTTCGTCGACTTGCTGAGTCACGCTACCCAGCGCCGTCTGGATACGCGAATCGACGCTGTTTTCTCGTTCGCGCAGGCGGTTATTCTCCGTCTGCAGTGAATCGTTGTGTTTCTTCAAACCGAGCATGTCGCTGCGCATGGCCTTCACCTGCCCGACCAGGGTGGCGACCGTGTCGCGTGGGGTATCGCCAGCAATGCCGAGCGACTTGGCTTGCTCGGCGGATAACTGAATATTGCCCTGATTAACAGGGTGCTCTGGAGAGGGAGTACTACCCGCGACCCAGCTTTTCAGGATGATCAAAACCACGGCCAACAACGCCGCCGGTACCAGCCATTTGAGCAAGGCGTTAGCTTTCATCGCTAGCACCTCGCGCAACGGGCGGAGGTAATAGCACCGCGTGTTCGAGGCCGGCACCGCGGGTGACGAGGTAGGTAATCGTGGTGTCTTCAGCACTGCCGACAGGCCCGAGGAAAGCATGCTGGAAGGTCGCGGCGAACAGCTTGGCCTGAAGCCGGCGCGGATCGAGTTGCACTATTTCTGAACCACGATTGCGCAACTTCACCGCCGTCACCCAGTAATCACCGAGTCGCCAGGCGGCGATGGGCGTGCAGGACACGTTTTCGGTCGGCAGCAGGGTTGGCAGTTCTGTGCGCAGCTTGAGCGGGACGCGGCGTACACCGTGCAGGGACTCCACGTTGCGCAGAGGCGCGTACAGGCTTTGCGCGGCGTAGCGCGTCAAAGCGACCGGGATCGGTGTACCTTCTGGAACCGGGACGGTGCTAGATTTAGCCTCGGTAGCCTGCCCCTGGGCATTCTTGAGAATACGCACGGGTTCCAGCGGTTGATCGCCGGGAGTGGCCGCGATATCCAGCAGGATGATCTCGCCCGTCGTTACTGATTGCAGTTGCAGGCGGGTCGGGGCAATGGCTTCCAATGCGCGCAGGTACAGTGTGCCACCGGTTGATTGCACACGCAGCTTACCCGTTAGGGTTGAGGGCACGCCGACTCGAACAGCCTCATCGACAAAGACCACCCGCTCCTGATTGATCACCAGAGGGACTGCGAGGGGGAGGCGTTCCCAGTGCATCAGCTCGACGGCCTGCGCTACAGCTCCCCATGTAGTCAGTGCGACGGCGAGTCCCAGGGTAGAAATCCGCTTCATGGCTCACCTCCAGGCAGGGAGATTTTTTGCGGAGTGCCCTGATAACAATCCAGTGCCAGCCCCCACTTATTACGCTCGGGATCCAGGTCAAAACGCACCACGCGTAATGGATATCGCACCACCACCCGTTTCACCGGTTCGGCGGCGTAATACTCATCGGCATTGAGGTCGAGTTTGACCAGCCAGCTGTCGCGGTCGAGTTGCTTGACCCTGAGTTCCGGGTCTTCGCTGTAGCCTCGGCCCAGGATTTCGTAGACGCCACGCACCCGCTGGCGCAGTTCGCCGGCAGCCTTGCGGTACTCGTAGTCGCCATCGAGGAAGGCCTTGCAGGCGGGGGTCAGGTAGGACTGCAAGCCATAGATGGCGCGGCTGTAATCCTGCTCGCCATCTGAGGGCCAGCGGTTGAGTTGGCCAAAGATGTACAGGGCAAAGGCATAGACATTCTCCGAGGGGATATCCCACCACTTGCGAGTGCTGCCCGAGCGCAGATCCGGTGGTACATGCACGGTCAGATCGGTCGGTGCTGAGCGCCAGCCGTACCAGAGCCCGGCACAGACCAGGGCAAGGATCACTACCGCCAGACGCAGGCTGAAGATATGGGCTTGTTGGGCGTCCACCTTGTTCCGAAAACGACTCATGGTTGCCACCGGGACAGGGCAGGGCGCAGTCGACGCGAACGGCGAACCGTCCAGGCTCCGGAGTGGAGAATCAAACTTCCGCGTCCCAGGCGCCAACGGCTGGCGAGTATCCATTCGAGCTTGCGGTACAACCAGGTCTCGGGGCGAGCCCGTTTGGCCCGACGCAGTAGCGTGCCACCGGCAAATAGCACCATCGCCATGCCTGCGATCATGCTGGTTGGCGCCACGGCAATGGAGGCGGTGGCGATCGCCAGAGGAACACCCAGCACCAGGCCGACGAGTGCGCCGGCACCTAGCGCCACCCACATCTCATCATTGGTCAAACCGCGTAATACGGCAGGATCGCGATTGAGCCGCTCCGGCAGAAAGACCAAGGTGCCGTCGGCAAGGCATTCGGTAGTGTCGTTCATGCCAACCTCACAGAATCGCGGCAGCCTTGGTGAGGAACCAGATGATGATCACTACCAACAGGGCTCCGATACCGACTACAGCACCCAAGTCCTTCCAGGTCTTGCGCTGGTTCTGCACGTCGGCATAGACGGTTAGGGAGTGCCAAGCCACACCGAGAAACGCGAGCAGGGCGATCAGCAGGCCGAGCAGGATGCCGCCGTCGTAGGCATAGTTTTTTATCGTCTCGATCAACCCGGAACCTTCGCCGCGCGAAGGGGCTTCCATGGTGGGTAATTGGGCAAAAGCCAGGCTTGGACCGAGCACCAGCAGCAGACCGATCAAGCGCTGGCTCGCACGATCACGCAGGTTGTTTTTCAGGGGGACAAGGCACTTGAGCATGACGGCGATCTCCTGGTTTAGGAAAGGGTGAAGAACATCAGAACCAACAACGCGAGCAACACGCGTGTAGTGCCGCCACCGAAGGCGCCGAAGCGCACACTGCCTGTCGCCCATCCCCGGTAAGCCGTCCACATCACCCAGGCGCACCAAAGCAATGCCAGAATGAGAACTAGGGATAGCCACAGCGTCGAACTGCTCTGCGGGGAGAAACCGGATGCGTTTTGGAACGCTGAGTTTTGGGCGTCAGTCATGCTCATGGCGAAGGCTCCGCGGGCGGAGTATCGAGGAGGTAATCATCGACCAGTTCACTGGGATCGCGGGGTTGAGCGCGGGAAGGGGACAGGTAACCCTGTACTCCGTGACGGATGCGCTGAATGTCCTGGGTCAGTCGTGGATAGTCGAAGCGATAGCGCTCGACTGATTCAGCCGTGCTGGCGGCCTCAGCTCGTGTCGCAAGGCGTTCGATGGTGACGAGTTGCCGCTGGATAAGGCTGAGTTGATCCTGCTCATGAGCCGAGGCGGCATAGCTGCTGCCGTGAACGATAGCCAGCGAGAGTAGTAAGCAGCGAAAGACGGTAGTCGGCATGATGCTGTCCCATATGGAGCTGGGAGCAGAATCAAGTTAGAGGTCGAATTATTCAGTAAAAAACACGAGGTCTGATAAATCGCTTTTTCTGGGGAAGTACTGAAAATGTGAACTTGCAGCTACGTGGCCCTTCAACATTTGGATAGTGGTTGGGGGATTAGGGAGATTCCGCTCTCAATGAGCTCCGTTGATGACGATGTCGTGACAACCCATTCCTCGGCTTCTTAACGGTATCGTATTATTATGTTGCTGCAGTTGCAGCACTCCAGTTGGGCTCACTGGGAAGCGTCCAGAACTGGCAGGTGGGTTGCTTGCAGCAACCAAGGAGAAGAGCTGATGTTTGATTACGTGGGAAGGTTTCCTATTCCGGCCGACTTACTGCCGCAGCGCTTGCGGTCGCTCCTGGAGCCAGTCGGGACGGACCCCATGCTGAGGGTCAAGGTGAGCAGCTTCACGGAAAGCGACCCTACGGGTCTAACCGCGAGACAGTGCACATGTTGATGTTTGTAGTTCCCGACGACAGCGAAAACGCGCCGCCTATCCTCCATAGCGACCAAGGGCTGGTGGTGTACTCCGTTCCGCTTCAGCTTCCTGTGTTGGCGAGATAAGCGTTCGTCTGCACGCCAGCTCGCTTAACTTCCATGATTACGCCGTAGCGACCGGCGCGATTCCGACCGCTGATGGCCGTACTCCCATGTCCGATGGGGCGGGTGTTACAGAGGCCGTGGGGGCGGGCGTCAGCGAGTTCGCTGTGGGGGACTCTGTGGAGTCCTGCTTCTTTCCGACCAGGGAAAATGGCACCCCGCTGTTGGCCATTTTCGCCACTACGCGTGGGGATCCTGGGGATAGTGTCGACGGTTACCTGCCAGGCCTGTGGCCGAGAAGACCGTTACTGTTTTTCTTGTCATTTTTGAATCCTTGGAATGGCATCAGCTGAGACGAAGCTGATTGCGTGCGTTCTCAAGAGTATGGGAATCGATAGCCGTCACCCCCTCCTTGCTGGGTGGAAGGTGGGGGTAGCAGTCTTGAAAATCCGGGACGATTCACCTGGGGCTTCGTCGCTAGGAGGCGGGTCAGGTGTCAGGGCAGTGGTTTGCGCTTGAGCAGTGACGGACTCTCAACATTTTTGGCCGCGCTGAACATGGCTATTTGCAACTCCGGGTGAGCTTGCAGGTGGCGCAACCCTGCCAATTGCTGCTCCAGCGCCGCGTCGTCTGAGCAGTGGTAAACGAGCTGTTTGAGTCCGGACGCTGACGGTGAGGCATGTTCAAGGAACGCGCTGAGGCGCTCTTGCGAGTAGCGGTCCAAAATTTCTTCATCTACTTCGCCTTTAATCACGGCTGCCAAGGCTTCGTGAAGAACGAAGATATCGAATAAGCCACTAGTCAGTCCCAAACCGCCGGTAGGATTGGTGATATGTGCAGCGTCGCCTGCGAGCAGTACTCGGCCAACGCGCATGCTCTCAGCGGCGCGTTGATGCATGCGGTAGGGGGAGTATTGAACGAGTTCGTAAGGGGTGCTTTTGGGCAGAATTTTCTCGAAGTATTTTGGGATGCGTTCGGCGACCTGTTCTTCTGGCAACTCCAGGCTCTCGCAGTAAGTGACGCGCCAAAGGTTCTCGTTGTCGATGCGCGCGACGATCGCGCCGACGTCAGGGTCTAGCATCATGGTGGCATTGGAAAAGCCCAGCTTGGCAAAGTCCCCCCGCACGTTAGTGGCGACAAAGCGCTCGGGCCAGGTGGTGCCGTCGAATCCGAGATTTTGCGACCGGCGAATAATGCTGTTCGCGCCGTCGGTACCAATCACCCAGCCAGCACGGACGTCTTCCTGGCGATCGTCTTGCAGGGCGTGCAGAACGACGTGGTCCTCATGCTGAGTCAGGCCAGTTACCTCGATGTTCCAGCGAATAGTGACATTGGGCAGCTTTTGCAGATGGCGCAGCGCAATCTCGCCCAATTTGTTTTGGCCAAGATGCAGGTTGTACGGAGTACGGCTCAAGGTTTTCAGAGGCTCCCGCGTATCCAGATGGATTCGTTCGCCAGTTTTGAAAACATAAAATTGTAGGGACGAGCTGAGAAAGCCGGCTTCTGTAGCTTCATCCAGTACACCTAACTTCTCCAGCCCGTCGAGTACTGCCCAGTGATACACCATCGCTCTGGGTGAGTGATTGAGAGCATGGCCGCGCTCCAGGACGGTGACCTCAATGCCCGCCTTGGCTAAGCCAAGGGCACAAAGCAGTCCGCTTGGACCTGCCCCCACAATTACGACATTTTTGTTATTCATTGTTGTCACTCTGCTGATGGGTAAAGGGAAGAGCGAGCTGCTTGACTCGTCTCCCCGGCCAAGTAGCAGCTCGGACAGGATAAGTGGTTACGCGGTATCAGGGCTGCGACTACTTAAGTAATGATCCGAGCATTGCTTTGTCCGGATTTTCGGTAGCAGAAGAGGATATGTCAATATTTGTTCGTACAAATTTTGTGTTTTTAGAGCCGTTGCGCTGCGGCAATGGCTCTAAGACAAGAGAGGTATCGATAGCTCTATTTTTGTACGTATTTGTTTGGGTTACGCCTTGGAGCGACGCAGCGTGAAGGAGAGGCGAAACATATCGGGTTTATGAAGGTTCAGTGCGATGATGGCCACCTTCCCAGAGGTAAGGCGGTAGCGCCGATGGACTTCCATGACAGTGGTGTCTGCTTCGATCTGGAGCACCTCGGCAATAGTGGCAGGGGCGTGCCCGGATTGAACAATTTGCTCGACCTCTTCAACCCGCTCACCGTAAACATCTTCAACCAGCTCATAGATGGGAGATTTGTTGCGTTCCAGAAGACGAGCTACGCCGGCATAGTCGGCGTGAATGAATACTTCGGTCCAGCAGATAGGTAGGGGGTCGTCGTCCGCATAGCGGAAGCCAGCAACATAAAGCCAGCGCTGGCCTTCCGGGCAGAAAAGACGCTCGGCCTGCTCTTCGCTACAGTCGATCATTCCGAGGGTCTCGATCTGAAAGCGCATTCCCGCAACGTAGTTGATCAAGTCGCTGATGGAGTTGATTTCATGCACGTACGTTTGTGCGGAGCCGGGCCGTACGACCGTTGTTCCGGCGCCTTGGCGAGATGACACCAGCCCATCGTCGCGAAGCTGGCGCAGTGCAGCCCTGATGGTATGTCGGCTAACGGCGAAGTGTTCGGCTAGATCCGTTTCGGTTGGAAGTTGAGTACCTACTGGGTAGGTGCCGGAGAGGATATCGCTTTTGAGTTTCTGTACCACTTGCTTGTAAAGCGGTCCGCCAGTTGTTTTGACGTTGGTTTCCTCGGATGGACTCATGTTTCCCGTGCTCTGAATGAAAATAGATATGGCGCAAATTGTACGCACATCTGCAGCTTCTTTCCGAGAGAATTCTGGCTGGACTTTCGGCTGGATCACGAAGAGATAGCACCAATGCGCTAATTGATACGGACTTGGCGAAGACAAAGCTCCGGTTGGATAGCTCGGGGGCGCGTTGTGCTTTCCCCGAGCCAGACTCTTAGTCGTCGACCGCGTAACCTCGTTTGGGCACCAGTACGGTACGTTCAAATGAAATGAAGACCGTACCATCCTGTTTTTTACCAAATGTACGAACCGTGACTATCCCCTGCGTGGGACGGCTACTGGATTCGCGCTTATCCAACACCTCTGATTCGGCATAGAGCGTATCCCCTACGAATACTGGCGCGGACAGCTTGATCTTGTCCCAGCCCAGGTTGCCAATCGCCTTCTGACTAATATCACTAACACTCATGCCCACTACGATCGACAGAGTGAGGCAGCTGTTTACCAGCGCCTGTTTGAACTCCGATTTTTGAGCAAAATCGTTGTCGAAATGCAGCGGGTGGGTATTCATCGTCAGGAGCGTGAACCAGATGTTGTCAGTCTCAGTGACGGTGCGACCTGGCCGGTGCTCGTAGCAGTCCCCAATCTCGAAGTCTTCGTAGTAGCGACCATAGCTTTCGCGGTAGCGGTGGGGGGCTATTTCTTGTGCGATACCTACCATGATGGTTCCTTTTTTGTTTTTGGGCTGCCACGCCGTTACTTGATCAGCTGTTGGTTGTCCGCCCCCAGGAGGGGAGCTCCCGGGTTGAGCTGTGCGGGTTCGTTGTGAAAGCGGATAGGGCTGCCGATATGGCGCACGCCTGAGTCGTCACGCCAGACCATCTCGCGGGCCAGGACGTTAGGATCCTCCAGCGCTTCAGGTAAGGTCTTGACCACGCCGAAGCAGATGTTCAACCGCTGTAGTAAGTCGTCCCAATGCGCTAAATCGTGTTGCAGAAATCGTGCGGTCAACGCGTCAATCAGCGGCTTCTGGTGAGGGCCGGGACCTCGTTCACACAGGGGAATCAGGTCCTGCAACTCCAGAGCGTCCAGCAACAGTCGAACGAATTTCATCTCCTGGCCGGCGAGGGCAATAAAGCGTTTATCGCGTGTTTCATAAGTGCGGTACAAAGCGCTACCGCCGGTGGTGCGCTGGTGCTTTGCCACAGGCTGCCGTCCTTCTGCGATCGCCGGCCCAAGGATGTTGAGGCAGCCCGCCAAAACGGCGTCCTGCATCCCGATATCCAGGTAGTCGCCTTCGCCGGTTTGCTTGCGTCGATACAATGCCATCAGGACTCCGGCCAGGCCCTGCAGTCCTGCCAGCAGGTCTGCTATTGGAACGCCTGGCAGGGCAGGGCGGTCATCTTCACCCAGGGTCATGCTGAGCAGCCCGGCCAAGGCCTCGACGCCCAGATCATGAGCAGGACGAAAGCGGTAGGGACCAGTCTGACCGTAGGCGCTGATGGAGCAATAGATGATGCCTGGGTTACGCGCTTTGACCTGCTCGTAGCCGACGCCCAAGCGGTCCATCACTCCGGGTCTGAACGACTCGATAAATACATCGGCGGTTTCGCAAAGGCTGAGCAGCGACTCCCGTCCTTCGGGTGTTTTCAAGTCCAGGGTAACGCTGCGCTTGCCGCGATTCAGATTGCGGAAAAACACCGTTTGCTCCTGCTGGTAGGGGGCGATTTGGCGACCCGGGTCCCCTCCATCTGGATTTTCCACTTTGATTACTTCTGCCCCGTGGTCAGCCAGAGCCAGTGTCAGGTAGGGGCCGGGCAGTAAGGTCGACAGGTCAAGTACGCGGACCCCCTCCATCTTCATTGAGTCACCTCAGCCTTCGCCAACACCGCACCCGTCAGCAGCGCCTCGTTGTCTGCGCCAAGTGGCGAGCAGACTTTTTGTTCAAGGCGTTGGCCGTCAATCTTGATTGGGTTGGCGAGCACCTTGAGGCCGTTTGGTGCGTGGGGATGCTGCAGATGATTGATCATCGCGTTGGTCGTTAGAAGCGGGTTTTCCATTGCCTCGGACAAACTCAGTACCGGTGCTACCGGTAGATGTCCGGTGAGGACACTCAACCAGTGCGCTGTAGGTGCCTGGCCAAGGGCTTCGTCGATTATTTCCGTAAGCTCCTGCTGGTGTTTTTTGCGCAGTTTGGCATTGGCGAAACGTAGGTCGGATTTCAGATCGTCTCGCTTGAGGATCGTGATCAGTGCCTGCCAGAACTTTTCTGTCATGCACATGATGAAAATCCAGCCATCTGCCGTGCGGAATGTCTGTACCGGGGCCACCGAAAGATGGGCGCTACGTGCTTGGCGGACGACCTGGTGCTGTTCGTTCAAGTACCAGATTGCGGCGTACCCCAGTTGGTGCAGTGCTACGTCAAACAGCGAAGTGTCCACGTCGCAGCCTTGTCCTGTTTCGCGTGCGCGGTGCAGCGCAGCGAGCAAGCCGACACTGGCGGTAATACCGGTCATGTGGTCTACCAAAGATGGCGCACCGAATCGCGACGGCGGCCCTTCAGGTTCGCCGGTCAGGTCCATGAGGCCTGCCTCTGCCTGCATCAGGTAGTCATAGCCAGGCCAGGCCGCTCGTGCATTGTCCCGGCCATAGGCGGATATATGCAGACACACCAGTGCGGGGTAGTCGGCGGCCAGCGTTTTATAGTCCAGTCCAAGCTTGGCTGGCAGATCTCCGCGCAGGTTATTCACCAGTGCATCGGCACCGGCGAGCAGCCTGTTTAGCTCCGCTTTCCCCGCGTCCGATTTGATATCCAGGGTGATGCTGCTTTTGTTCATGTTCCAAGTTTGGAAGTACTGACTGTCAGCGTCCCCGAGCAGATGTGGTCCGGTATGGCGAGCCGGGTCTCCGCCAATCGAGGTGTTCTCAATCTTGATTACTTCCGCGCCCAAGTCGGCAAGAAACATGGTGCCGTAAGGGCCGGCGCCGAACTGTTCTACCGAAAGAATGCGCAATCCTTGCAGTGGTTTTCCTGAAGGAGTCATGCTTCGGCGCTCCGTTTCATCACTTGCTTGGCGATGATGATCCGCTGCATCTCATTAGTGCCTTCGCCGATGCAGGTGAGTGGCGCGTCGCGGTACAGCCGTTCGATGTCGTATTCCTTGGAGTAGCCGTAGGCACCATGGATGCGCATCGACTCTATGGAGTTTTCCAGTGCCGCTTCGGAAGAAAAGTACTTGGCCATGCCCGCTTCCATGTCGCACCGTTCACCTCGATCGAAGGTGGCCGCAGCATCCAGGGTCAAAAGGCGTGCGGCGCGTGCACGAGTCGCCATCTCGCCGAGCTTGAGCTGGATTGCTTGGTGTTCGGCAATCGGTTTGCCGAAGGTTTTCCGTGTTCCTGCGTAATCGACTGCAAGCCGGAGAGCGCCCTCGGCGATGCCAACACCGCGCGCTGCCACGTTGATACGTCCAAGTTCAAGGCCGCCTGTAGCTTGATAGAAGCCTTGCCCTTCTTCGCCGCCAATCAGGTTTTTGGCCGGTACGCGGTAGTTATCGAAGATCAGCTCGGAGGTCTCGATGGCTTTGTATCCCAGCTTCTCGAGCTTACGACCGGCGGTGAAGCCGTTGCCCTTCGGGGCAATGAATAAACTCATGCCTTTATGGCGTGGCTGTGCCTGTGGGTCTGTCTTGACCAGCAACGCGAAGCAGCTGCCTTCGATGCCATTCGTGATCCAAGTTTTAGCGCCATTGATGATGTAGTCATCACCATCGCGGCGGGCGGTCATACGAATACCCTGCAGGTCAGTGCCTGCGTCGGGCTCGGTCAGTGCCAGACCCCCGCGGACTTCGCCAGTGGCCAGGCGCGGCAGCCACTCATTTTTCTGATCCTCGGTGCCGAACTTCTCGATGGCCAGAGCCAGCATCAAGTGAGAGTTGAAAATACCGGTCAGTGCCATCCAGTCCGAGGAAATGCGCATCACGATCTGCGCATAGGTGGATGCTGGCAGACCCAGGCCGCCGTACTCCTGGCTAATGGTGGCGCCAAAAAGGCCCAGTTCTTTCATCTGCTCTACGAGCTCGTGGGGGTAGCGATCGGCATGGTCGAAATCTTTAACTCGTGGCTTTACCTCCCGTTCCACCCAGCGATCAATGGTGTCGAAAAGTTGTTTCTCGTCGCTCGCGGTCAGCGATTGATGGCGGGGGGAATTGTGCATGTGAAGCGCCCTTTTGTTTTAAATGTACGTACAAATTATTTTTTGATCGGTGCTGTTGTCAAGCGTGATTTTCGTTTTAATGGCTTTATTTACACAGCTTGATGAGCTAGCGCTCTTATTTTCAATAAATAGGTTCGTACATATTTAGGGGGGGGCGGCCGCAAGCGGCCGGAGGAGGGCGTTACTCGGAAGGAGACTGCGCTGCCAGATTGGCCGAGGTGATTTGCGCGAAGCGGGATTCGATAGGAGCAAAGAGCTCTGGATGGGTGAAGCAGTACAGCGTTTTGCGTTGAATGGCGGAGATAATCAAGTCACCCACGTCGTCTGGTTCGAGCCAGCGTAGCTCGGCCATGGCCGGTATTTCGGTCAGGTCGACGTCTGCGAGCTTCGCATCGTGCAACGCTTTCGGGCGGTTGCGTGAGCTGTTCTGGATGTTCGTATGGACGGGCCCTGGAACCAGCACCGTGCAATTAACGTTGCTTTCGGCTATTTGCAGCTCCAAGGCCAGGGTCTCGGTTAAGGCCACTACGCCAAACTTTGTGACGGAGTAGCCGCCCAGAGATGGCATGGTCGCCAAGCCACCGATGGATGCCGTATTAACGATATGGCCGCCTTCGGCGTTCTGCTTCAGCAAGGGCAGGAAGGTGTGGACACCATGGATCACGCCCCAGAGGTTGACGTTTATCAGCCACTGCCAGTCGTCAAGCGTCATATCGCTGATGTTCGCCATTGGACCGACTCCAGCGTTGTTACACAGAATATCGACGCGGCCGTATTCCTTTAGAGTGGCCTCTGCGAGGGCTTGGACACTGGTACGGTCGCTTACGTCGGTACGCACTGGATAAGCACCAATCTCGCGCGCGGTGTTCTGCAGGCTGGTCTCTTCGATATCCGCGATCACAACCCGTGCGCCGTGGGCGATGAAGCGCTGCGCAATGCCTTTGCCGATACCGGATGCGCCGCCTGTTACCACGACGACCTTACCGTGCAATTCGCCAAACTCGTTCATTGTTGTTCTCCGTTTTGGTGTTTTTGTGGTCTGAATTGTTAGCACAATTATTCCGCTAAAAACGAGGTGTCAAGATGGTGGCTATCTTTATTTTTAAAATTCTCTATAAAACAATTATTTACGTGGTTATTTATGTTTTTTAAGAAATCCTATCCGTCGTGATTTAGGAAGTGCTTTTATTTTTTGTACGTACAAGTGTTGACCTTCTCTTTGTGCGCAAGCTAGATTGGCTTCGCCGGGCAAGCGACGCGAGTGGCGTGCTCAGGGCCAGACCTCTCTGGGGGTCTCCGTCGTTCGACAATAAAAATAAGATGCGAGGTCACGATGATTAATCTGCAACGCAACGGAGTTCTGCGCCCCGCTGCTCTATTGCTTTCTGAGGGCCGACACGTAGCCTCCTGGCAAATGGCTTTTTGTTCCGCTTTGGCGTTGGCAGTTCCCGCTGCGCAAGCGATGCCATTGGCTGATACAGAGAGTTACTCGCTTCGGTTCGATAACTCGATCAAGTACAGCTTGGGTGTACGGACCGAGAGCCCATCTCATACCTTTCTTGACAACCCCAACGGCAATGACGGGGATGCCCGTTTCGATAGCGGCAGCTTGATAACCAATCGCCTTGACCTGCTTTCGGAATTGGACTTTTCCCTGAAGGATGCCTACAAAAGCGGCTTTCGCGTGAGTGCTGCCGCCTGGTACGACAATGTTTACGCTGGTGGTGCAAAGAACGTTGGCGAGAACTACAACCCTGACAGCGTCAGCTCGAGCGAGTTTGTTGATCGCGCCAAACGCCTTCATGGTCATGATGCAGAGATCCTTGATGCCTTCGTCCACAGTGGTGTGGATATCGCTGGTCATGACCTGAACTTTCGCCTCGGTCGCCATACACTGCTTTGGGGGCAGAGCTTGTTTCGCGCAGGCAACGGGATCGCATACGGGCAGGCGCCGATTGATGTGATCAAAGCGGCGTCCGTACCAGGCACTCAGGCCAAAGAGTTATTTCTCCCAGTGAACCAGTTGTCCACGTCTTTTGCCTTGAGCGATAGCTGGAATATCGAAGCTTACTATCAGTTTGAGTCTCGCGAATCACGTATCCCGGTTCCGGGCACCTATTGGTCGCCGGTGGATATGGCGTATCGCGGTGGTGAGCGTCTACTGACCGGGGGGGGGACCTATATGCGTTACTCCGGTTCGGACGAAGCGGATTCCTCAGACGAAAACTGGGGTGTAGCGCTCAAGTATTACGACCTCGAGGGTGGCTGGGACGTTGGCTTCTACTACGTGAAGTTTGCTGATCGACTTCCTCAGGTCGTAACCAGTATTGCTCCAGGAGTCGCTGCCGATCCGTTCCAGATTGGCGAGTACCGTTTCGTCACACCAACCGATATCGATATTGTAGGGATGAGTTTCTCGACCACCCTACTGGATGCGAACGTGGGGGCGGAAATCTCGGTACGCAACAATATGCCGTTGGTATCAGCAGGGTATTTCAGCCCGGACAGTCATAGTCAGTTTGCCACCGGTGATACGGTTCATGGTCAAGTTTCCATGATCTGGGTGACGCCGCGCACCGGTTTTTGGGACAGTGCCAGCGTGGCTGCTGAGGCGGGTATCCATCACTTGTATAGCAAGGACGATCCCTCCAATGTTTATGTCGGAAACGACAAGACTGCTTATGGGGTCACCGCCGTGTTCGAACCGAGCTGGTTGGGCGTGCGGCCGAGTCTCGATCTGAGTATGCCGATTACTGTTGCGCATAACTTTACTGATACCTCACCCATTGATCCGACCTGGATCGGCGACGGAGGAAGTGTTTCGGTCGGGCTGAACTTCAACTACCAGCGCACATGGCGAGGTGGTGTGGCTTACACGATGTTCACTGGTGCCGACTCCACGAACGTGTTCGCGGATCGCGATAACTTAATGTTTACCGTTTCCCGCTCGTTTTAACTGGTTGGAGTAAGAGATGAACAACAATAAAACCACTTTGCTCTCCTTTATCGTCCTTGGTGTTCTGTCGTGCTCGATCGTACACGCGGCGGTATCTCCTGCTGAGGCGCAGAAACTGAAATCCGAATTGACACCTCTGGGAGGAGAGCGGGCAGGCAATGCGGACGGGACTATCCCTACCTGGACCGGAGGGCAGAAAACCGCTTTGCCGGCGGGTAAGACCAACCGTCCGCCTCTGTTCAATCCGGATGAAAAAGCGCTGCTGAAGATCGATTCCAGCAACGTCGACCTTTACAAGGACAAGCTCTCCGAGGGCGAGCAAGCCTTGTTGAAGAATATTCCGGGTTACGCCATCAATGTCTACCCAACCCATCGCTCGGCGTTGGCCCCGGAAGCGAGCTATGAGCGTGTGTTCAAGAATGCGACCACGACCAAGATGGATGATAAGGAGCTGATTAGTGACTGGAATGGCAGTATTCCATTCCCGATTCCGCAGTCGGGCTCCGAAGCCATGGCCAATACCCAGTTCGCCTTCCGTGGCATCGATGTGCAAACCACCTCCTCTGTTTACGTAGTGAATGGCAGTGCCCCCGTATTGGCTACTTCGTCTACCGCCCTGGAAACGATGCCGGGCGATTACCCCCCAGGGCGCGAAGATCCATTCAAAGGGCAAACACGTTATGCCGTGTTGGTTGAAACCAAAGCGCCGGCCTATCAAGCGGGCGAGAAAATTCTCGGCCTCATCGATAAACAACTCAATGCCGTTGCGCAGGCATGGACCTATCTGCCGGGACAGCGTCGCCTGCGTCGCACCCCAAATGTTCAGTACGACGTTCCGTCACCGTTCACCTCTGGGGTGACCAACTATGACGAGCAGAATGGTTTCCAGGGATCCATTGATCGCTATGACTGGAAGATCGTGGGTAAGAAAGAACTCTACATTCCGTACAACAACAACAACTTCCTGAATGCCATCGGCCTCGATCAAGTTCTGAAGCCTAATTCGGCCAACCCTGATTTGATGCGATGGGAGCTGCACCGCACTTGGGTGATTGAGGGCAACCTCAAGGAAGGACAACGCCACGTGGTCCCCAAGCGTCGCGTGTATGTGGATGAGGACAGTTGGCAGATCGTGCTGGCAGACCATTGGGATGCGAAAGGCTCGTTCTGGAAGGCCACTCAGGTGCTGAGCTACATCAATCCCGATGTTCCAGGAATGATTGTGGCGACCAACTTCGTCTACAACGTCCAGTCAAAATCCTATGCCGCATTCAACGTGCTGTCGGAAAAGAAAGACGGATACACCTACCGGGAGGTGCCAGCTACCACCTTCTCGCCTCGCAGTCTTGAGGCGTCTGGGGTTCGTTAAGGGGTTTAGCAGCGTGTGCCGCTCGATCTAATCCGGGTAGTTGCGAGTGGGTCACAGTCAGAGACTGCTGACTCGCTCGTCGTCTTTAGAGGTATTTCAAATGAACGGGCATCCTGCATTTGCCGCCGTTGTGCTGGCATTGCTCTGCACGGTCGGCGGTGTGGTCCATAGCAGCGCTGCATCGCAGCCTTCTACCACCCTAGCCCTCACTACGCAGGCGCTACCTTCAGCGCATCCCAGCAAGGTCATGCTGATGGCGGTGGCTCGAGCGGGCAGCAGACTGGTGAGTGTCGGCGAGAATGGAACCATTGCCTTATCAGATGATGACGGCAAAACCTGGCGCAATGCCGATCAGGTGCCGGTGAGCGTCACACTCACCAACGTTGCCTTTGCATCCCAACAAATAGGTTGGGCAATTGGTCATCAGGGGGTGGTGCTGCGAACAGACGATTCCGGGCAGACGTGGACTCGGCAAGCGGATGGTGTTTCGTTGGCCCAGATAGCGGTGGATTACTGGACAAAAGAGGCCGCCAACGGCAACCAGGAAGCAGATGCTGCTCTGGAAAACGCCCGCTACTTACTGGAGGACGGTCCTGAGAAACCGTTGTTGGCATTGTCGATCAGCGATGAGCAGCACCTGATCGTGATCGGTGGGTTTGGCATCGCGTTCAAGTCGGTCGATGGCGGCAAGAGCTGGGTGCCCTACATCCCACTGCAAAACGAGGGGCGCCTGCACCTCTATGGCATTACCGAGGTCGCGGGCAACACGCTTATTGCCGGCGAGCAAGGCCTGTTACTGAGTGGCGGGCAAGCGTTGCAATCTCCGTACGAGGGCAGCTTTTTCGGCGTTATTTCCGATACAACATCTACCGTTGTCGCTTATGGGCTGCGTGGCAACCTGGCGGTGAGCGCTGATGCCGGATCTCACTGGCAGGCGCAACAGGCTGGCGAGGCGGGCCTCACCTGCGGCGTGCTTCTGGTGGACGGGTCGTTGCTGCTGGGCAACCAGGCTGGGCAAGTGTTTATCGCCCGCAACGCCAATGGCACGTTCGAGAAGGTGGATTGGCAAGCTCACGTGCCCTTGACGGGGGCCGTACAAACACCAGATGGCGATCTGGTATTCAGCAGCCTGGCAGGCATTGTCAGGCTTCCTGCGAACCAGCTATCGGTGACTGCGCAGAACACGGGAGTGACCCAATGACTTCGTATCGACACCAGCCGGCGAACGGCGGTCAAGCAGACGATGGTTCGTGGCTTGAGCGGCTTATCTTCAATCATCGCCTGGTGATTCTGCTGGTCTGCATCGCGCTGACTATCGGCACCGCGTTTCAGTTACCTAATCTGCGTTTTAACGCCAATTTCCAGCGGATGATTCCAACAGGACATCCTTACATTGAGAACTACATCAAGCATCGTGCCGATGTTGCCGGCCAGAGCAATTTGGTAGCCATCGCCGTCACCAGCAAGAGCGGCAACATTCTTGACGATCAGTACCTGCAGACGCTGAAGCAGATCAGTGACGAAGTGTATTTGATCAATGGGGTCGACCGGCCATGGATGGTGTCACTCTGGACCCCGACTATGCGTTGGCTTGGTATCACGGAAGCGGGTATCGATGGCGGCCCGGTGATCGATGCCGGTTATGACGGATCGCCCGCCGCGCTGAGCCAGCTACGTTTCAATATCGAACGTTCTGGCGAGGTGGGCCGGATCGTGGCGCCAGACTTCCAGTCCAGCATTGTGCTGGTGCCCTTGATGGACTTCGACAACGAGACCGGCGCACCGCTGGACTACGGTCGTTTCTCCGAGCAATTGGAACAGGTCCGCGCCAAGTACCAAGGCGATGGGGTAGACATTCATATCGTTGGTTTCGCCAAGGTCGTCGGTGATCTTATTGATGGCGTAGCCAGGGTACTGAGCTTTTTCCTGGTTTCGATCATCATTGTTGCTGCGCTGGTTTACTGGTATTCGCGCTGCGTGGTCAGTACTGCCAACGTGCTCATCTGTTCCCTGGTGGGGGTGCTATGGCTTATGGGCTGTTTGCCGCTGTTGGGTTTGGAGCTGGATCCGTACACGGTGCTTGTGCCGTTCCTGGTATTCGCCATCGGGGTGTCCCATGGCGCGCAAAAAATGAATGGGATTCTGCAGGACATCGGAAGGGGCTGCTCGCCCTTACTCGCGGCCCGGCAGACCTTCCGCCGCCTTTTTCTGGCTGGCTTCATTGCTCTGGTGGCCGATGCTGTCGGGTTTGCTGTGTTGCTGATCATTGATATCGGGGTGATTCAGCAATTAGCCCTGATCGCCAGCCTCGGCGTGGCATTCCTGATTCTGACCAATCTCGTGTTGTTGCCGATTATGTTGAGTTATGTCGGAGTGGGACGCAAAGCTGCGCAACGTTCTCTGCAAATAGAGGAGCAGGACTTGCGTAGCGACCATCCTCACCCGCTGTGGAGTTTCTTCGATCTTTTCACTCAGCGTCGTTGGGCAACTGTCGTGCTACTGGCCAGTGCAGGACTCGGCGTAGTGGGGGTTGTAGGCAGTCATCATCTGCAGGTCGGTGACCTGGATCCGGGTGCGCCGGAGCTGCGCAAGGATTCTCGCTACAACAAGGACAACGCCTATATCACCTCCCACTACAGCAACAGCAGCGACCTTTTTATGGTGATGATCGAGTCGCCGGTGGGGCAGTGCATGAATTACCAACTGCTGGAAAAGGTTGGCATGCTCGAGTGGCAGTTGAGGCAGTTGCCTACGGTAGTGGCAACGAGTTCTTTTGCTTCGTTCACGTCATTGGTGACCAGCCAATTTACTGAAGGCAATCCGCGCTGGATTTCCCTGGTGCCGAACCAGGCGCTGCTCAACAGCCAAGTCAAATACGCACCGCGCAGTCTGGTGAATCAGCCCTGCAGCCTGTCGCTGATAAGAATTTACCTTACCGACCACAAGGCCTTGACACTGCGTGAGATAAGCGAAGCTGTGGAACAGTTCGCGGCGCAGAACGACAGTGAGCAGGGTCGCTTCACACTCGCTGCTGGTAATGCTGGCATCGAGGCAGCCACCAATCAGGTGGTCAATAACGCCCGGCTCACCATGTTGCTATTGGTGTATGGCGCTGTGGTGGTGATCTGTTTGATCGCCTTCCGCTCCTGGCGCGCGGTGGTTTGTGCGGTACTGCCGCTGATGCTCACGTCTTTGCTCGCCGAGGCGTTGATGACGGCTCTGGGTATTGGCTTCAAGGTCGCTACATTGCCTGTCATCGCTCTGGGTGTCGGGATTGGCGTGGACTACGCGCTGTATCTGCTGAGTGTCTTGCTGGCTGAATTGCGGAAGGGGGCGAGCCTGTCTCGAGCGTATTACCTGTCCTTGTTATCAGTTGGGCGGGTGGTGCTTCTCTCCGGCATGACGCTATCAGTGGGCGTGGCAACCTGGAGCTTTTCGCCCATCAAGTTCCAGGCCGACATGGGCATTCTGCTGTCGTTCATGTTCTTGTGGAACATGCTTGGGGCGCTGATCCTGCTGCCCGCCTTGGCGTCCTTCCTCTTCGCGCGGACAGGAACGCAAGCAACGTCGGAGCAGCACATTGTCGCTGAAGAGCGCGTGCCAGTTCCCTAGCTTCAACGAGTGCGCCACTGCGCGGTGGCGCCTCCTTTCTGTCACTTCTTGAACGCTTGATTGCAGTGCTGCAAGGGGCGCGGCGTCTTGATTAACCCAGAACGGTCAGGTGAACAAAAAAATGAATAAAGATCGGTACGACGTTGAAGGCGAGATTCCCTATGTAAACACCGACAGAGATCGCATCGTGATCTCATATAAACAGCGCGAGTTAGAGGGCTTTATCGTAGAGCCCCACCTTGTCCGCATTCGAGACGCCAGGGCTACAGATGAGGCGCTTTCTGTTGAACGACAAGGATTCCAAATCGTTAAGTGGCCGAGCAAGGTGGTGCAGGAGCGGCTACCTGAGCTGATTGAGGAAAATCGTCTTCCCAGTGAAGTGATGGGGCCTGCCAATTTGGCCTACCTCGCTGAAATGGAGCCGCTCATGCACGAAATTTGTGGCGCCCGGGAAGTCTTTGCTCAGTACGGAACCGTGACGGTGCGCTTTAGCAAGCGTGCCGCTGCTCGTAGCTGGATGACCACCGCGCAGTTCGCGCATTTGGACTTCGCCAAAACTGATATCGATAGATTGCTGCAGGAAACACTTGAGTTGACTGGGCGCAAGGTCGCTCCCTTTAGTCGTCACGTCATGATGCAAGCCTGGCGGGTTTTGACGCCTCCTCCACAAGACATGCCGTTGGCGATCTGTGACGGCCGCAGTGTCTACAAGGAAGATATGGTGCCTTTGGAGTTTCTGGGTCCTGAGGGCAGCCGCAATGAGTTGGTTCACTCCCGTGGCTGTCTGTTCAGCCCCCGCCATGAGTGGTACTACTTCCCCAATATGACCCCGGATGAAGTAATGATATTCAAGGGCTTCGACTCCGATTGCCCGGATGCCATGAATGCCATGCACACCGCGTTTGACAACACATCAGTGGTAGACACTGTTCCCCGTGGCAGCGTGGAATGCCGCTTTATTGCGCTGTACGACTGACCATTCTCCAGATGCTCACGCATTGACCCCGAAATGACTGCTGTTGATAGGCAGCAGTCGTTTCGCGTGTCACGGGCCAGGGCTCGCTCGAACTCTATGGCGGATTGAAGGGCCTTGATGGTTTTTGCTCGAGCGATGGCGCAGGCAAACCTCCCTCCCGCATCCGCGGATGGGATCGCTACAAGACGCGGGGCAGAGATAAACCTTTAGCGGCACAGGCCGCTATCAGCGTATTGCGAAGCAGACAGGCAAGGGTCATGGGGCCGACGCCACCCGGTACCGGCGTGATGGACCCTGCCACTTCAAGCGCCTCGTTAAATGCGACATCGCCGACCAAGCGCGGAACCTCCTGTTCCACGACTCGGTTGATGCCCACATCTATCACGCAGGCCCCCGGCTTGATCCAGTCACCGCGTACCAAGTGCGCTTTTCCGACGGCGGCAATCACGATATCGGCGCTGCGCACCAGGTCTGCCAGTTGGCGAGTGCGCGAATGCGCAATGGTGATGGTGCAATGCTCGGCAAGCAGCAGTTGGGCCATCGGTTTTCCAACGATATTGGATCTGCCGATGACCACCGCGTGAAGCCCCTCCAACGAGGGCAAGGTTTCACGTAGAAGCAGCAAAACGCCGTACGGGGTGCAGGGGATCAATGAGTTCTGTCCCATGGAAAGCTGCCCGATGTTTACCGGATGAAAGCCATCGACGTCCTTAGCTGGGGCAACTGCGTGGATCACTTTGTGCTCGTCAATGTGTGGCGGCAGTGGTAACTGAACCAGAATTCCGTGAACCTCGCTGTCCTCGTTGAGGCGCCCGATCAACGCCAGCAACTCGTTCTCCGATGTGTGTGCCGGGAGGCGGAACTCAAGGCTTGTCAGTCCGGTGTCACGGGCCTGGCGAATTTTATTGCGAACATAGACGTCACTGGCCGGATCTTCTCCTACCAGGACGATCGCCAGGCCAGCCTTCAGGCCGTGGGTCTGCAAGAGCAGCGCCGCCTGGCGAGTGACTTGCCGGCGAAGGCGATCAGCCAGTGCTTTTCCGTCGATAAGGGTTGCCGTCATCGCGCGGGGGCCGGCTGCAGAGTGCTGACATCCGCACGGCGCTTGTCGGTCTTGTAAGGCGCAGCCGCCACTCGCGCACGAATGTGTTTCTGTGCGCCACGGGCGCCGCCATACACCACCGTTACCTCGGTGCCGGGCTCCGCCAGTTCGATATCGATCACACACAGGGAGAGCATTTCGCGGAAGTAGTAGCTGTAGCAGCGAGAGCTGGTTGCACCTACTAAACGGCCCTGATGTTCTACACGATCGGTTTCCATGCAACCCAGCAGTTCGCGGGGCAGCTCCATGTAGTCATTGGGTATGCCTTGGCGAAACAGCGAGGCGTAGACGTCGATAACATCGCCGCTGTTCCACACCAGCGTCACCATTTTGCGTTTCGGCGCGGCCAGTTCAGCTTCCAGCGCTTGGCGCCCGATGAAGTCATGATCGAGTTTTATGCTTTTGCCCCAGCCCAATTCAATCGGGCTGCGGTGCAGCGCTTCCGAGCTGTCGACCGGGTAGGTACCAGCGTGTTGCAGCAGGCTCAGCATGGCTGGGGATGCTTGGGTCATAAAGGCGAGAAAGCCTTTTTCCGCTTCGCCCGAAATCGCCGGAATGTAGTCAACGGTTGGCGTAGGGAAGCAGGCTTCTACGTGGTTGACCATTTTTGTGCGGCCGCCCAATTGGCGAATTCCGTAGGCTTGACCGGCCTCCAGAATGGCGCGGTAGATGTCTTGCGCATCTTCGATCCGGCCATGAAGTTCGTAGCCCACTTCGCCGGCCATGCCTTGGCGCAAGGCGAGGAATTCTCTGTTGCCGATGCGAGTCGGACGAAAGCGCATAAAACCAATGTCACGCAGGTTCTCAGCCGTCACTTGTTCCATTACAAACAGTGCATTGGGCCCCTGTACCTGGAGAATGAAACGCTCTGCTGAGAGGTTCTCCAAGGTGGCGTTGTAGTTGCCATGCTGGAACTTGTACAGCGCCCAGAGAATGCCGGGGCCGCTGGTATACAAGAAGTCATCTTCGGCAAGTTTCATCAATACGCCATCGCCAATGACCTTGCCCGCACTGCTGCAAAACACGGCATGTTTGGCCTGGCCAATGTCAAACGTGGCAAAGCTGTTGATGCTTAGATCGGAAAAGAATTTGAGCGCATCGGGTCCTTTCACCCGAAGCTTGCCCAACGGCGACCAGTCGCCGATGTAGCACGTCTTTTTCCAAGACATGCTTTCGTCGATCCAGCCGGTGAATTCAGCAGCTTCGAACGAAGCGCCGAAGCGGGTGTAAGTGTAGGCGCTCGCTGCCACCGGAACGGCAGGTGTCAGGGGCAGATTATTGTTGTTGTTTTGCATGATGAAGCTCTCCTGAGAGGGACCTGTATGGACTACGAGTGTCACTGAAATACAACGGTCTTGTGGCCATTGAGCAGGATGCGATGCTCGGCATGCCATTTCACGGCGCGGGCTAGCACCACGCTTTCGGTGTCGCGGCCGATGGCCGTCAGGCTGGCTGGATCCATGGTGTGGTCGACGCGCTCAATGCCTTGCTCAATGATCGGACCCTCGTCCAAGTCGGCGGTGACGTAATGAGCTGTCGCGCCGATGAGTTTCACCCCCCGATCGAAAGCTTGCTGATAGGGGCGCGCGCCTTTGAAGCTGGGTAGGAATGAGTGATGAATGTTGATCACCTGGCCAGATAGCTGCTGGCACATACCGTCCGAAAGGACTTGCATGTAACGCGCGAGCACCAGTAGCTCGGCCTCCTCTGCGCGGAATATGTCTAGGATCTTCTGCTCGGTTTCCAGCTTGTTGCCCGCGTTGACCGGAAGGTGGTGGAAGGGCAGTCCATAGCTGGCTGCCAACTGATAAAATTCTCTGTGGTTCGAGACTATGGCGCGAATATCGATGGGGAGAAGGCCTGAGCGATGGCGAAACAACAGGTCGTTCAGACAGTGCCCAATCTGAGAAACCATAATCACCGTGGGCATTCTTCTATCGGCGACGGTGAATTTTGCTTGCATGGCGAAGTCGTTGGCGACGCTGGCAAAGCGCTCTTCCACCTCAAGTGGAAGAACGTCGCTGGGGCACTCGAACTTGACCCGCATAAAGAACAAACCAGTGGACGCATCATTAAGCTGCGCGGCTTCGAGTATGTTGGCGCCCTCACTGAGCAAAAAGCCGCTGACGGTGTGAACGATGCCGGGCCGATCCGGGCAGGAGAGGGTGAGGATCAGTTTCATGACGTGCTGCCTTCATGGAGTCGTTGATTGGGGGGCGCTCAGCGCTCGGGTAGTCCACTTGGTAACGGAGGGTTCGCAGGTCGCCCAGTTCGTGGCGAACCCGCAGATGGTCGTAGTGGGTGGCATAGGCGGTCAGCGCTTGGGCGTCTATGAAGTAGGCAATCATCACCACGTCGCAGGCGTAATCCACACCGCTTTCGTCACTGCCCACTTCCATGGAGAGCAGCCCAGGGACTCGTCCGAGCAGGCCTTCGAAAGCCGCCTTGACCATCTGCCGGGCAGCCTGTTGTTCTGCGGCGGTTTCGCCCCGCAGTTTCCACATCACCATGTGTCGGATCATGGAGACCTCAAGAAGGGATGCGGTTGAGTACAAAGTCAAAGTCGAGCGTGTAATACGGCGTGCTGATTTCGTCGCCATCCGGGCTGGTGCCGGGAGGGTGTTCAATCCAATTCGCAACCAGGGTCTGGCGCACGCCAAACACGACATCTGAATCGAGAAATGTGTCGTTACTGCGAAAAACCTGAGTCACCAGGCGCTCGAAACCTGGGGCATCTATCAGGAAGTGCACGTGGGCTGGTCGCCAGGGATGACGGCCAGTGCTTATGAGCATTTTTCCTACCGGTCCGTCGTGTGGAATCGGGTAGGCGGTGGCCACGACTGAGCGGAAGTGGAAACCACCATCGGCCAACGTCTGAAGGCGTGCGCGAGCTTGAGGGCCGGGTACATCCGCGTGCTGCACGTCGTAGAAGCCGTCTTCGTCCGATTGCCAGATATCCATAAGCGCGCCGGCAACAGGATGCCCGTCAAGGTCGCGCACGTGGCCTCTGACCCAGCACGGTATGCCCTTGGCACCTTGACTGATATCGGCGCCGTTATCGAAGATGGGCGCCGCGGCCACATAGAACGGGCCAAGAACGGTGGTTTCGGTGCAGGCCTTGGGTTTGCGATTGTTGAGCGTGGTGACCAACATCGACATTCCCAACGTGTCCGAGAGCAGGATGAACTCTTGGCGCTTATCGTCAGTAATGTGCCCCGCGTCGGTCAGAAACTCTATAGCTGCGTACCACTCGGCTTCTGTCAATTTCACCTCGCGACCAAACGCGTGCAGGTGTTGGACTAGGCTGGTCATCAACAGCCGCAGGCGGTCATCAGGGCATGATGAGAGCGACGCGATTACGGCCTGTGTGATGGTTTCTTCGTCAATGTGGCGCATGGCCAAATCCCTTTAAATATGTACGTACAATTATATTCTGTTGCCGCTAAAAAACGCTAGGATTGGGAAATAACTTTTCCAGCTAGTGGAAGAATTACCGCGATGGATCGACTGAAGCAGATTGAGCTGTTTGTGTTGATTGCTGAGCTAGGAAGCGTATCAAGCGCGGCAGAGCGGCTGGCCATTTCCAATGCGGCGGCCAGTCGCTATCTGAGTGCGCTAGAGGGAGCTTTAGGTACACGTCTAGTTGAGCGTACAACTAGACGATTGTGGGTGAAAGAAGCAGGGGCGCGCTTTCTGCACGGTGCCCGAATGATGCTTCTGGCGTACCAAGAAGCAGAAGCTGCGGTAGCCGAGGTGTCCGTCGCGCCCTCAGGCCTGCTGAGAGTGACGTCTTCTCTTTCTTTTGCTATGCAGCACCTCGCGCCGACGATGCTGGCGTTTCGCCAGCGCTACCCGGCGCTGCGAATAGACGTGGTGGTTGCCAATCGCTACCCGGACTTTGGTGGAAACCAGGCGGATTCTATGTGCTGCACCTGGCTACCTGGTGCGACGTGGCAAGCCAGGAACACCGGCAGACCTGAACCAACACGACATGATGATCTATACCTTGGCGAACACTCCCTATGAATTGTCCATGGAGCGTGCAGGGGAGCGGCAGAATATTCGCTTGAGCGGTATTTTTGAGAGCAATGACGGGCAAGTGCTACGAACCGCCGCCCTAGCTGGGTTGGGTATTTTGATTCTGCCGATGTACATCGTTTTTGACGATGTGGTGGCTGGTCGGTTGGTGCCCGTTCTGGATGACTGGGAGTTGCCCGCGTTGACGATCAACATTGCCTACCAAAGTCGGGCTCACCTGTCCGTCAAGGTCAGGGTATTTATCGACTTTCTGGTCGAGCGGTTTGAACGGTTTGAACGGTTTGAACGGTTTGACTATACCGTAAATACCATACGACTCTTGTCTCACCCAAAGAAAACAATCTGCAGGCAATAGCGCCTCATGCTGCTGAGTTTAAATTTGCTAAAGCTCATTTCGAACAAGCAGGTTGATACTCAACCTGCTTATGCAAAACCTTACCCGAGACTCTAAGTGTATGACGACTTATTCAAGAGTTTTAAGTAAGGTACTTCTCAATTGCTTTAACTATAACTGGATCTTCCGGTGCAATATCTGGAGCAAAGCGCTCTACGACATCCCCATTGCGATCAATAAGAAATTTTTCAAAATTCCAGGCAATATCGCTCGAAAACTTTGGAAGCAGGTTGTGTTTCTCTAACATTGAAAACATAGTCTTATCGCCAGATGACGTCCGAGAGGGTTGCTCGGCGATCAATGCAGCATACAATGGATGTCGAGACTCGCCATTAACTTCAATTTTTTTATACATTGGAAACTGTACACTGTAGTTAAGAGTACAGAAACCCGCGATCTCCTCGGACGAACCAGGTTCTTGCCCTCCAAAGTCATTGCACGGAAACCCCAACACTTGAAATCCGTTAGGAGCGAAGCGCTCTCTGAGCGACTCCAAACCAACATACTGAGGCGTCAAGCCGCACTGGGAAGCTACGTTAACGACAAGAAGAACCTTGCCGCGATGCTCATCCAAGGTGGCACTTTTTCCATCGAGCCGTTTCAAAGGGATCTGGTAAATTGAATCGCTCATCGTTACACCTCTACATTCATGATTTATACTAATCCACAAGCGCAAGTGGTCGTCGGGCACGGTTTCGTAGCGTCGAATGAGGGGCGGCAGGCCGTCGTGCCGCCGCTCTGGAATTGAATTCTCTAGGTATCGCACGCCGCGGGGGCAATAATGTCTTAGGCTGAGCGGAAGGTATTGTGCGGATCAATGACGAATTTTTTCGGCACGCCTGCATCGAATTCGCCATATCCGCGCGGAGCATCGTCGAGACTGATGACCTGCACGCCCACCACTTCGGCGATGTTGATACGGTCCCACATAATGGCCTGCATCAGCTGGCGGTTGTACTTCATGGTCGGCGTCTGTCCGGTATGGAAACTGTGCGACTTCGCCCAGCCCAAGCCAAAGCGAATGCTCAGGCTGCCCATCTTCGCCGCCTGATCGACAGCGCCCGGGTCTTCGGTCACATAAAGGCCAGGAATGCCGATCTTGCCTGCCACGCGTACCACGCCCATCAGTGAGTTGAGCACCGTCGCTGGCGCTTCATGCTGTGCTCCGGCGTGGCCATGGCCGCGCGCTTCAAAGCCCACCGCATCCACTGCGCAATCTACCTCGGGCTCGCCCAACAAAGCCGCAATCTGTTCATGCAGCGGCGTATCGGTAGACAGGTCAGCAATCTCGAAGCCTTGCGCTTTGGCGTGTGCCAGTCGAGCGGGATTGACATCCCCCACAATCACAACCGCCGCGCCCAGCAAACGTGCTGATGCTGCGGCCGCGAGTCCCACCGGACCGGCGCCAGCGATATAAACCGAACTACCCGGCCCAACACCGGCCGTCACTGCGCCGTGATAGCCGGTCGGAAGAATGTCGGACAGGCAGGTCAGGTCACGAATCTTCTCCATCGCTTTGTCGCGATCTGGCAGCTTGAGCAGGTTGAAGTCCGCGTAGGGCACCAACACATATTCAGCTTGGCCACCCACCCAATCACCCATGTCCACGTAACCATAAGCGCCGCCGGCACGAGCCGGGTTAACTGTCAGGCAGACACCGGTGTGTTGCTCTTTGCAGGAGCGGCAACGACCGCACGCCACGTTGAACGGTACCGATACTAGGTCCCCGATTTTCAGGTGCCCAACGTCGCTGCCTTTTTCGATGACCTCACCGGTGATTTCATGGCCGAGCACCAAACCAACCTGCGCGGTGGTGCGGCCACGGACCATGTGTTGGTCAGAGCCGCAGATATTGGTGGAAACCACTTTGAGAATGACCCCATGCTCAATTTTTCGACCACGCGGATCCTGCATTTTTGGATAGTCGATTTTCTGCACTTCGACCTTGCCCGCGCCGAGGTACACGACACCACGATTACCAGACATATGCTCTCCTCTTGTTGTTTGCATGGGGTGGCGTTGCCGCCGAATCTCTACCCGAGTCTTAGGGGCCAAGTGTGAAGGCTGGCTGAAGATTTTTTTCGGGATGCCGGCCTGCACAATGTGGGTGCTACACATCCAGCTCCAATACTTCGCTTTTGGAGCGCGAGACGCAGATCAACATGGTTTGATTAGTGGCTTTCTGTTGCTCCGACAAAACCAGGTCGCGGTGATCTGGGATGCCGGCGATTACCCGCGTTTCACAGCTGCTGCAAAGGCCTTCTCGGCAGGAAAAGGGTAGGCCGATACCACTATTTTCCAGGACCTCGAGTATGCTCTGGTCGGGAGGGATACTGACGGTTAGTCCGCTGCGTCGGGCTATCACTGAGAAGCTGGTCGCCAACTCGCTATCCACCTTGGGCGCTGCGGAAAACCATTCGAAATGGGCGTGCTCGGCCGGGCGCTCAGCTGTAGCGTCTTTCACTCTCTCCATCAGCGGACCAGGGCCGCAGCAGTAAATATGGCTGTTCCAGGGCATCGCAGACACTGCCCCTTCGATATCAAGGGGCTGACCATCTTGCTCATCGAGAAAGTGGTAGCTGACCTTGTGCGCGGACAGTTGCTGCAGCTCTTCAAAGAAAGCCGCCCGAAGCCGACTGCGGGCCAAATAGTGAAGATGCCAGTCCTTACCGTTGTCCACACACCAGCGAATCATGGCGAGGATTGGGGTAATGCCAATGCCGCCGGCAATGAAGTCGTAGCGCTCAGCGCTTTCGATCAGCGGGAAATGGTTGCGCGGAAGGCTGGTGCGGATGCTGTCGCCCACCCGCATACCTCCGTGCAGGAAGCTTGAGCCGCCACGACTAACGGGCGAGAGGCTCACGCCCACTACGTAGCGGTTACGCTCAACGCTGTTGTTGCTGAGTGAGTAGTGCTTTATCAAGCCATTGGGCAGGTGTATTTCCAAATGCGCCCCTGGCTTGAAGGGCGGCAAGTCTTGCCCGTCAAGTGAGGTCAGCTCGAAGCTAAGGACGTCCTTGGCTTCGGCATTGATGGCGCTAATGCGCAACGTCAGGTCGGACATCGAGATGTTCCTTCGCTACCGGCAACATCTGCGGTGGCAGTGTGGCCGGCAAATGCTCAAGGGAAAGTCGCTGCGCCGCGATTACTGCACGGCGACGGCGTGGAGGGCCGGCTGGCTTTCCGGCTGATTTTCTTCCTTGATCAACTTGTCCAGCACCCAGCGCATCTGCGACAGCGCATTGTCGAAGGCGATTGGCACCTGTTTTGGATTAGGCGTTTGTTTAAGCACACGCGCCTGTGCCTCGATCATGATCCGGTCTTCTTCGAAGGCCTTGCGCGCAATGAGCAGCATGCCGTCGGCGATCTCATCGGTACTGCCCAAAATGGTGTTGCGGTTTGGCGCCCAAGAGAAGAAATAGCGCGAGCTGTCATCGGTGAGGGGCGTGATCGCTTGGCAGGTAACGTCGTGGCGGAGTGGGCGGATGCCATGGGGCTCCTGGCCGTCGAACTGTTTGACGGTGCCGCCAGGGAAGCCATAGGAATGCATCACCATCACACCGGCGGCCAAGTAGTCGTAGGTGCTGAACAGGTCCATGGTTTCCATATTCACCGCAGCTCTCAGGTGATTGGGCACTGGCTGGTCTGGCATCCACCGTTGAACCCGTACACCTCGCTCAAGGCGCACAACTTTAGGACGAGTGTGTGCCCAATCTTCCCCTACGCCAAAGCTGTCCTTGTGGAGGAAAAACAGGTGAGAGAAATCCAACAGGTTGTCGTTCACCAGTTGGTAGTTGGCGTCGTAGTCGATGCTGCCGGAGCGAAAGATCCAGTCGGGGTCATTCAGTGCCACTGCCGGCGGGATCAGCGCTGGATCCGCTTTGGCCGGATCACCCATCCATACCCATACCCAGCTGTCTTGCTCGATAACGGGAAAGGCTCGGACACAGGCCTGAGGAGGAATGCTGTCCTGCCCTGGAATTTCGACGCACTTTCCGCTCTCGTCGAACTTCAACCCGTGGTACATGCAGCGTACCGAGTCGCCTTCTTTTCGGCCGATAGACAACGGCGCCGAGCGATGGCAGCAACGGTCTTGCAAGGCGGCAATGCTGCCGTCGGTTTTACGGTAAAGCACCACCGGTTCGTTGATGATGGTGCGCGAGACCAGACCGTCTTCGATCTCATAATCCCATGCTGCGACATACCAGCAATTTTTGAGAAACATGAGGCTCTCCTCCAGACTTGTTGTTGTATTTGTGAGCTCAGAGTACGGGGCGCTCCTGTTTCGATCCATGCTATGTTGTATCGAATTTCGGCTGTATTGCGTAGGGTTTGGTTATGGATCTTCTCGGTGATGTACTGCTGTCACTTAAGGTGGAGGCCAATTCAGCGGGCATCTTTGAGCTGAGGGAGAATTGGGGGTTGGACATGCCGCCACTTTCAGATAATTACTCTCTCGCTCACTGCTGCATCGACTCGCCTTTTTGGTTGTTAGTCAAAGACCGGGAGCCCATTTACCTGGAGCCTGGTGACTCAGTATTGCTGTTGCGTGGCTTGCCCTACGCGTTGGCTTCCAGTCCTGCTGCCGCACGTGCTGATCTGCAAAGCTACTGGACGGACCGCGGCTTGCCGCTGCTGGCGCCCGGACACAGACAGGCCGCGCCCTTGACTGGGTTGGAGCTGGGTGAGGGCAACAAGGTGGGGCGTATGCTGACCTTGGCATTTCTGCTGCAGGCAGGAGACGGCAATGTGCTGACCAAGGCCCTGCCTCCGGTCATTCACCTGCGTGGCAGTGCCAGTGGTTTGTTCCCTTGGATCGGCACGCTGCTGGATTTCCTCGTTTGCGAGAACACGGCGAGCCACAACGGTTACACAGCCACTGCCAGCCACCTTTCCAACCTGATTCTGACGAGTTTTATTCGCGCTTACGCCCTGTCACTGCCGTCCCATAGCACTGGCTGGCTGCGTGGATTGGCCGATCGGCGCATCAGTCAGGCATTGGTGTCCATGCATTCCCATCCTGAGGCGTCCTGGACGGCAGAGGCGTTAGCGGAGCGGGCGGGAATGTCTCGGCAAACGTTCGGCCGGTTATTCACCAAGCTGGTGGGGCAGTCGCCTATCGATTACCTGATTGCGTTGCGCATGCAAATGGCGGCTGAGGCCATCCGTGCCGGCCGTCCCGTTGCGTTGGTGGCCGAGCAGGTGGGTTACCAGTCGGAGCGAGCCTTCAGGGAGCTGTTTAAACGGCGCTTCGGCATGCCGCCATTGCGTTACGCCAAACAGACATCCATTCAGTGAAACGCAACGAAGTGATCACTACGACAATTCGCTCGTCGGCTCGGTGGTAACCGCTGCGTCAGGCTCTAGGCCTGGCTCAGCGCCTGGAGGATGTCCTCGTCCGGGAAGGGTTTTTCCAAGCGAGCACCGGGCATAATGATCTGCGGCCGTTCCGAGATCGGCACCTGTTGCAATGCCGCCGCGATACCGGCAACGCTTAGGTTGTCATCGGCCACCAGAATCTCTTCAGTGGCACTCCAGCCGCTGAAGAGATAGGTGCGACCGCCACCAATGCCGAACACACGGCCGGTAAAACGGCAATCCGACGAGGCTAGGTAGACCACAAGTGGCGCCACGTTGCCTGGCGCATAGGGATCGAAGGTTTCGGTGCGGGGCATCATTGCGTCGACAATCGGTACCGCGTCAGTCATACGGGTGCGCGCCATTGGGGCCAGTGCGTTAACTCGCACACCCAAGCGCGCCAACTCTGCTGCAGAGCTCTGTGTCAGAGCCGCCACCGCTGCTTTGGAAACGCAATACGCCGGGCTGCCTGGCATGGGGTTTACACCCGCTGGTGACGAGGTGTTGATGATCGCCCGGCCGCTCTCGGGCCCTAGTTCATGCCAGTAAGCGGCGGCCCAGTGCGACACGGCTGCAGTGCCGGTGAGGTTGACGGCCAGGGTTATTTCCCAGTCTTCCTTGGTGATGGTGGCGATGTCCGTGCCGAAGCGCGAGATTCCGGCGTTGTTCACCACGATGTCAAGGCGGCCAAAATGCCGGATAGCATCTTCGACCACGCTGCGCGCACTGTCCCAGTCCGAAACCGACGATGTGTTCGCTTCGGCCTGACCGCCGGCAGCGCGTATTTCCTTCACGACGTCATGGGCGGGTGCTTCGCTGGCACCGCCGCCGCGGTCGCTTCCGCCCAGATCGTTTACCAGTACTCGGGCGCCTGCTTCTGCCAAGGCCAATGCATGTGCGCGGCCAAGCCCGCGGCCGCCACCGGTAACGATAGCGACCTTTCCTTCAAGCCATTGTTGGGTCATTGCGGTGTTCCTTAACGTTATGCCGCGTCAGTCGAAGAAGGCGAAGAAGCGAGCTTCAACACTGGTACGCGGAATCGCTTGATCCGATGCCGAAGGAATCTCGAATGCGGTGTGCATGGCATTCATGGACGTGGGGATGTCGCTGTCGAAGCCTTTGAAAATCAGCAAATCCTCGGGTGCCATATCGGATAAGTAATACCAACGATGCCCGGGGTTGCTCAAACACAGGCGTGACTCGAAAAAGGCCCCTGGTTTATCACGCGGACCGATCACTGAATCCATCACGATGGCGTCCGAGCCAGAAGCGCTGCGGCCGTCGCAGATGGCCAGTGTGTTGTCCTGTGGTGCGCCGGAAATGACACGCCAGGTCTGGAATACCATAAAGCGCCGATAGGGTTTGAGCTCGAGGCCGATCTCCTCCACAGACCACTTCAGGAACTTGTTTGCGGAGTTTTCGGTGAAGTCCAGGTGAACAAAGGTGGCTGGGGTTGCCCAGGATTTCTTTTTCGCACGATTGGAGGTACGCACCAGCAGGCCGCTGGTTTGGGCTATGACTTCCCGAGCACCGGTTAGTTGTTGCAGGTAGGCAGCGATCTCGGCCTGATAGGTCTCGTTGATCTCGCTATGCACGCCTTGCAGGGTGAGATTTTGCTCGCGCAGTTCCGAACGGGTAGCGGCGGAGCTAGGGTGGCGAACATAGGCAAAGCCGTGTGTGTCCAGATTGAACTGCTCGCGAACCTCGCGCAGATCGTGAATACGTACAGTGTTGGGCACAAAGGCAACGTTCATGTTGGCGTGGTCAACGACATCAAATACGGCACGCCCTGCAATGTCGCCGGCATAGTTGATCTCGGCTTCCACGAAGGGCAAATCTTCGACAGCTTCCGAAAGCTGCTCAGCCAGGTTACTCATTCTTCAGGTCCTCATAGTTGTTGTTATTGGGAACGCGGTCACTGATGAATCAAAAAAACGCAGCCTTGACCGGTGCGCTATCAACGTATTCGCGCGATGCCTGGATCTTCCCGTCGCGTACCACGAACATGAAGTGGTACTGGTTTTGGTAGTGCCGCCCATTGCTGAACTCTGCCTGCGCCTCAACCTCGACAGAGACCCGATCCGCCTCTGCGGTGGTGGTGATTACCTGACTGGAGAAGGAGCGCATCAACGTACCGAGCTGCTTGAACTGCTCACGCAGCGCCTCCTTGCCCACAGTGCCGGACATGGGGTGCCAGAAGGTGGCATCGTCTGCGGCCAGGTCCAGCGCTGAGTCGATATCGCTTGCGGCTACTAACTCCATGTACTTGCGCACCAGAGCCGTGTTGTCGAAGGTACTCATGGGCTGCTCCTTAAAAATAACGGTTGGGGGCGGAGGGTTGGGTTTCTAACTGGCGAGAAAACAGCAGGCGTTCCAGGCGGAATTCTTTGTCGCTAGCCAAGCGGCGCAAACGAGTGAGGTCTTCTTCCAGGCGCTTGGGGTCTGCCGAGTGGTAGATCAGGCGTTTGTTCTCGCTGGCCTGCGGCGATGCAATCTTGAGGAACTTCTCTTTGCGTTCGTCAGCCCAGTGATCGAGTACATTTTCGTCGGCATCGCCGCGCATTACCGCTGTCAGGGTTGGGTAAAGCGCATAGGCGTCGAACAGACCGGATGTTAGGCCCAGCCCGCCAGTTGGGTTGGTCGCATGGGCTGCATCGCCAGCCAGAATGACGCGGCCGACGCGGAAGCGCTGTGCGGCACGCTGGTGCATGCGATAGGGGGAGTACTGCACCAGTTCGTAGTTCGTGACGCCCGGCAGGATGACTTTGAAGAACTCCGGCATGCGTTCTAGAACTCTGTCTTCGGGCAAGTCCGCACTTTCGCAATAGGTGCAGCGCCACAGGCCGGTGTCATCAATCTTGGCGATGATTGCGCCGTATTTAGGGTCGATCATCAGAGTGGAGCGCGCGTAGCCATGCTGTTCAAAGTCGTAGCGAATGTTGGTTGCCACGAAGCGCTCTGGCCAGGTTGTGCCTTCGAACTCGATATCCAGCAGTTCACGCACCGCACTGCGGGCCCCATCAGCGGCAACAACGCGGTCGGCGCTGTATGTACGCAGTTGTCCGTCTTGTTCGGCCGTGAGTGTCGCCATGTGTTCGTCTTGCTCAAGGCCTATTACCTTGGTGTTCCAGATCACCTTCGCATTGGGTAGCCGTAGCAGATGCGCCAAGGCGACTTCAGCGAGTTTGTTTTGCCCCAGATGAAGGTTGTAGGCGTAGGGCGTATGGGGTTCGAGGTCCTTCAGGTTCCACTCGATGCGCTCCTTGGTGGCAAATACCAGGTAGCTATACTCCTGTTTGCGAAAACCTAGTTTTTCGGCGTCCTGCAGGATACCCAATTGATCCAGGCCTGCTAGCACTGACCAGTGATACACCATCGCTCGTGGGGAATTGACGATAGCGGGCTCGCGCTCAATGACAGTCACGTCTACACCTGACCTAGCAAGGCCCAATGCGGTAATGAGTCCGGTGGGGCCTGCGCCCACGATGATGACTTTGCTTTCTGACATTTCAACACTCTCCAGATCGGGCCACGTTTCGGGTTCCGGGTCGGGGTGACCAGCGCTTGGCTGGCCGGCGACTTGAGGGGCGGGCTACTTGACGTTTTCGCTGAGCCAGGACCCGAGCAGCGCCGCAATCGAATCGCTGTTCTTCTCCAGCATCATGGCGTGCCCGTTGCCGGCGATGCCGGCCTCTTCGAGGCGTATATGCTCGACTGAAGCACCGGCCTGCCGGAGAAAGTCCACGGTGCCGTGGTTGTCCATCGCCATCCATGAGGCTTGCGCGGTAACAACCACGATGGGGAAACCCTGGAAGTTCGGTAGCTGGCGAGCGGGCTCCTGCTGGACCAGGCAAGGGATGCAGCCGGGAGGAGCTGGCCGTTCCTCATGAGTCAAGTCGGCCGGTGAAGCCGCAGGGGGGACAAAGGTCAGCGGGGCCGCGGTGATCCCCCAATGAAGACTACCGGTGGGGCGGTCTACAAAAGGAGGGCCCAATGGCTCAACGGCGATAACGGCTTTAACCAGAGCCGGACGTTCATCGGCGACCATCCACCCGCAAGGCCCCCCGGCTGAATGGGTCAGCAGTACCGCTGGGCCAATGAGATCAAGCAGTTCACCGCCTGCTTTGCGCATTAGGGCGTGCATGGTTGCCATCGCCGGGGAGGGGCCGGAGCTTGCAATGAATTGGTCCAGAGCTGGATCGCCAATGGTCCCCTCACCAGGCCATTGGGTCTGCAAGTCGGCACCTGGCCAAGCCATCGGTCCTTTGGCCGGAGCTGAAAAAAGGCTCGAAAGAAATTCGTAGGTCGGCGGTGAGCTCATCTCCCCGAGCAGATCTGGGTGCAGAGGCGAGCGGCCGTGCCCAGGCCGGTCCACCACGTAAACGGCGTAGCCCTGTCTGACGAACCAGTGGGCCCACCCTGGTCGTCCATCTGCTGTTTGCAAATAGTCCAACCCTTGACCGCCACCGCCATGGATCATCACCAAAGGCGTTTCATAGCGCAGGTGGGAGGGAATCCAATATTCGACGTACATCTGGCCGGTTACACAGGTGCCCACCGCAGTGTTAAGCCTATCAATGCCAACCCAAAAACTTCCTTGAGCTGCCAAGCTCAAGGGCGCTTGCGAAGAGGCGTGGAGATCCTTCGGCTTGTATGACTTCACACGATTGCTCATGTCTTTCGCCCTGTTTTTTGTGATTGTTCAAGGAGCGTTTGAGCCAGTCAGGCTCGATTGCCTACATTTCTATGGCGTTTGGTTGTGCGGTGTCAATATGTAGCGTACAAATTTTTGGGTTGCACTGAAGTCGATCATCGTTAGCTTTTCGACCGCATTGGCTGGTTAAAACATTTAATTAGCTGATATATAAGATATTTTTTAAAAAATAAAAAATAAAGTTGACCGAAAAGCGTAGCTCTGCTGATATTTGTACGAACAAATTTGTGAGGCGTTAGGATGATTAGGTCGATGTTATTTGCGCCAGGCAATCAGCCTCGTCGCTCTCATAAAGCGCTCACCTTGGGTGCGGACGCAGTTGCATTGGATCTGGAGGACGCATGTCCGCTTTCCGAGAAAGTCGCAGCTAGAGGCATGGTGATCGAAGCGCTGATGTTGCCCAGAGTTTGCCTGGGTTATGTGCGCATTAACTCACTGGAAACCGAGTTTGCCTTTGGTGATATTCAAGCCGTGGTGCGGCCAGGGATTGACGGTCTGATGCTGACCAAAGTGGAAAGCGCCGAACAGTTGCGCCAGGTGAATTGGCTTATCGGGCAGATCGAGCGTGAGCGCGGTATGCCGGTGGGCCAATTCGATCTGATCCCGCTTGTTGAAACAGCCAAAGGCTTCGCGCAGATCTTCCAAATCGCCGCAGCATGCCCACGAGTCAGACGCCTAGCAGTTGGCTCGGGAGATCTTACGTATGACCTGGGGCTCGAACAAACCATTGGTGAGGAAGAGATTTTCTACTATCGAAATTTGGCAGTTCACGCTTCACGCGCGGCGGGAATTGACGCCCCCATTGATGTCGCCTGGCTGCGTGTGAATGACTCGGCTGGTTATGCGCAAGCCGTAGACCGCACACGACGGCACGGCTTCCAGGGGCGCCTGTGCATTCACCCCAACCAGATCGAATTAGCCAACGCGGCCATGCGACCTTCGGATGAAGTGGTTGAGCAGGCGCGGCGTATCGACGAGGCATTTCGCCAAGCTGAAGAACAAGGCTTGGCGGCCATTCAGGTGGATGGCCTTTTGATTGATTACCCGATTGCGTACCGCGCTCGCCGGGTTCTGTCACTGATTGACCGTATCGACACTTTGGAGACACCGCGAGAGTTGTAGGGGGTTGTCACCGTTGGGGGGGGCGCCGAATAGGCTGCGCCAATTTTTTCATTCCTTTCTTGTTCGTACAAATATTTTAACCGAATTTATTTGGATGTGGCTCATGTGTGAATTATTCAGAGAAATTGTTTGACAGTTTATTCTTTCAGGATTTAAGTTGTCCGTACAAATATTCAGATCGGTTGATGTGCTGCAGAGCGTTTGTGAGTGCATCGTCAACCGGGTCAAACTTGAGCTAGGAGAGTTGCATGCAGCCGTTCGTTTACAACGCATTGCCTTCGCGGGTGGTATTTGGCTTTGGCACGCTAGCCCAAGTTGCCGACGAGATTCGCGGCTTAGGATGCTCCCGGGCATTGGTGTTAACCACTCCATTTCAGCGTGAAGCTGGTGAAGCGCTGGTATCGCAACTCGGCGAGCTGGCCATCGGGCTCTACGACAATGCCACCATGCACACGCCAGTTGAGGTCACCCGCGAAGCACTTGAAGTGGTTAAAAATAGTGGCGCTGACTGCGTGGTGGCGCTGGGCGGTGGATCTACGATTGGTCTGGGGAAGGCAATTGCCCTGAATACCGACCTTCCTCAAATCGTTATTCCCACGACCTACGCCGGCTCCGAGGCGACCCCCATCATTGGGCAAACCGAGAAGGGCCTGAAGACAACTCAGCGCACGCTGAAAGTGCTGCCCGAAGTCATCATCTACGATGTGGATCTGACCCTGAGCCTGCCGCCGACGATGACGGTGACCAGTGGTATGAACGCTATTGCCCACGCTGTCGAAGCACTCTACTCGAAAGACGCCAACCCGCTGATCTCGATGCTCGCCGAGCAAGGCATCGCCGCCATCGCCCGGGCCCTCCCCAGCCTTCAGGTGAATCCTGCGGACAAGGAGGCGCGCTCCGATGCGCTTTTCGGTGCCTGGGCATGTGGTGTGTGCCTTGGCGCAGTGGGTATGTCCATCCACCACAAGTTGTGCCACACCCTGGGTGGCAGTTTCGATTTACCGCATGCCGAAACCCACACCGTAGTGTTGCCTCATGCCGTGGCCTACAACGCTGATGCGACGCCCGACGTAATGGCCCGGATTGCTCGTGCCTTGGGCGCTGAAAGCGCAGCGCAAGGGCTGTTTGACTTGGCGGCCAAGCATGGTGCGCCGACTCGCCTTGCTGACATAGGCATGAACGAGGCGGACATCGCCCGAGCAGTTGATATCGCCTGCTCTTCTCCCTATTGGAACCCGCGCCCGATCGAGCCAGCGGCCATTTGGGAGCTGCTCGAGAACGCTTTTAATGGCCACCGTCCCTGATCACGTTCGTAAAAACTAACAAAAGGAGAACGTCATGAAGCTCAATCCGCATATCCAGCGTCATCACCACATCACTCTCAACGTCGGCGGTGCGCAGGAGGACTACGACTTCCACACCAAGGTGTTGGGCCTTAAAAGTGTCAAGAAGACCGGGCTTTACGATGGTGAAGATCCCATCTACCACCTGTATTACGGAAATGATTTGGGTGAAGAAAGCACGTTGATTACCTGCTTTCCGTTCCGCCAGTCTGGCCGTAAGGCACGACAAGGTAGCGGCCAAATCAAGACCCTAGCGCTATCGGTTCCAGAGTCATCATTGGTGTTCTGGGCCAAGCACCTGGAGAACCATGGCTTCAAACCTGAATTCCAGGAACGTTTCGGTGAAAAACTACTGCACTTCGCTCACCCCTGCGGCATTTGTTACGAGCTGGTCGGCATTGCCGACGATGACCGCAAGCCATACTCCAACGGGGTGGTTCCCGAGGGCTTCGGCATCCGTGGTACCCACGGCATCACCGTGTCGGTGCGTGATCTGGAGAACTCCAGCGAGTTCATGCATTACGGCTGGAGCGGCTCGTTGAAAAATACCGACGGTATCTACAGCCGCTACGAAGTGGGTAAGGGTGGGAGCGGCACCATTATTGACTTCGAACTCGACGCGGATCTGCCGCAAGGCTCGTGGGCATACGGTGAAGGCGTGGTACACCACTGCGCTTTTGAGGTTAGCGGTCTGGACGTCCAGCGGGACGTGAAGTTGCACCTCGAGGGCCTGGGCTATACCGACGTTTCCGACCGCAAAGACCGCGGATACTTTGACTCCGTGTATGTGCGCACGCCGGGTGGAGCGCTGTTCGAAGCCACGGTTTCCAAGCCCAAGGGTTTTTTGGTGGACGAAACCTATGAGGACTTGGGCAAGACTATCCAGGTGCCGCCGCAGATGGCCGCCCGCGCCGAAGAAATTGCTGCGTATCTCGAGCCCTTGAAGTACTAGGGAGAGACGATGATGAGCGAAAACGTCCATATGCAGGCGCCGCTGCAAACCTCGGGCCCGGCTCCAGAGGTTGCGGGGGTAGTGGCAATCCTTATCCACGGGCGTACGCAATCACCGGCAGATATGTTCGCGATTGCGCAGCGGCTAGGCACTCCCGATCTGGCCTGCGTGGCGGTAGAGGCCGCCGGAAACTCCTGGTACCCAGACAAGTTCATGGCACCGCTGGCCAGTAATCAACCATTTCTCGACTTCGCCTTGGAGCGTATCGAATTACTGGTGGTTCAGTTGGAGGAGTGTGGTATCGCGCGGTCGCAGATTGTGCTGATTGGCTTCTCTCAGGGGGCCTGCCTGGCGTGTGAATACCTCTACCGACACCCTGCACGTTGGGGCGGACTTATCGCTTATACCGGTGGGCTGATCGGCCCGGAAGGAACCTCCTGGTTGACTCCGGGAATCCTGTGGGGAACACCGGTTTTCCTGGGTAACAGCGATGAAGATGTATGGGTTCCTCTGTCGCGCACCGTAGAGACGGTCAGGGTCTTTGAGCGCATGGGGGCAGACGTACAACTCGCCGTGTATCCAGGCATGGGGCACCTGGTTAATGACGAGGAAATTAGCTTGGGGAGGGCACTTGTTCAGTCTCTGCTAAACCGCATTTCGTAAACCTGCGGCAAGCAGCAGATGAACCCCGAATGCGGTCGGTCGAAGAGGCAATACTTCTTGTCAGACTAGGCCGCATTGGGGAACGCCTGCGATGCAAAATGAAGATAACAAGGTGCCACCGTTTCTTCGTTCCCTATTGAATAATTTGCCCGTTGGGCGAAGGCTCCTGATAGCCTTCGGTCTGGTGACATTGCTTTCACTGGCGGCTGGACAATTGCATTCCACTTGACCACCCGTTTGCATTGCCGCTGATCGGTCATTTGCATTCGACCTGACCAGCTGTTTGCATCGGATTTGACCAGCGCAATGGGAGCGCCTTGACCGGTAGCTGGCGACCCAAAGCGGACTCTGGCGATTTAACCGTCTGCCCGCCTCTCCTCATGCTCGGGCGAGTTCCACATACTCGCGGCTAATGTTAATTGAGTGCTTCACCAATCCCCTGATGAATGGCAGCCGAGCCTGCTCATAACGCGCGAGCACCGTAGCTAAGGTTTCTCCGGGGCTTCGCCTCGCCAGCAGCTGCGCCACGGTCGAAGCGTCCTCCATGGCAGTCAAAAGCCCTCTGCCTGTCATCGGCGTGATGAAGTGCGCAGCGTCACCAATGATCGCCATGTTGCCTCGGGCAAGCCGCTGGGGAAGGTATTCAGCGATGGGAGAGCCGCTAAGCGTGTTTGGAGAGCGGATACCTGCCAGCACCGCTTCCCGCCATCTTTCCGGCCATATGGTCTGGGCACGATTCTCTAGTGCGGATTTGACACTGTCATCGATCAGGCCTCGGGCGAGAGTTCCGACAACATGCCCTTCTGCGGTCAAGCAATCAGTACGACGCAACAGCTCATCTTGATGGGCATCAAACCAGGCAAATGTGATTTGTCGCTGTCCAGGCTGAACAGAGCCGTCGCGGCCTGGCAGCGTTGCAGCAACGAATCGATAACCGCCTACGAACTCGATCCAAACGCCACCATCCGAGGGCCAGGACACCGGTTTTTGGAGCGCTCGCTCCTCAACAAGGCCACGCCATACGAGATAGCCCGCGTATCGCGCAAACGGGGCCTCAGGTGATATGGCTCGTCGAACAACGCTGCGATAACCATCCGCCCCAATGTCCACTGGTGCCGTTTGCTGATGGTCATCTGCGAAGGTGATTTGAACTGAGTCGTCCAGGTCAGAAACAGAAGACACTCGTCTGTCGCCTTCAAGCACTATGCCGGGAGTCTTGTTCACTCGATCTCGTAACCAGCCATAGAGCGCTGGCCAGGTAGTGAGGTCTCTGTAGGCCGGGACGACAGGGAGCGCAGGTGGCACGCGGGGATCGTACCCGGTTGTTGTGAGAAGAGCCGAGTCGACGGTTAGGCTGTCGCCACCTAAGGCGTGTCTTTCGGAGTGTTCAGGTACACGAACTGTTAAACCTGATGCTGCGCAGGCGAGTGCTAGGGTGAGTCCGGCGAGTGAACCGTCGATGATGGTGATCTCTTTGTCTGAAGCCATTCGTTCAAGATCCGGTGATGAGGACAACCATGAAGGAGGTGACGCCCTGTCGACGGCATTGCAAAAAGGCGACTCATTCGTCGCCTCTATTGTTGATGAATCAAAGGAACGACATCTCGGCTCCTTTGATCATGATCATGGATCAGTCGCCAAATGCTTCCATCAGCACCTGAACCAACTGACCGCCTTCTGGGGTGGCCCAACTGCCTGCCAACTCGGCGATCAACTGGTTGGTGGTAGTGAGGGTCACGCCGGCTTTATCCATGCGGCGCAAAGCGATGTCATCAGCCATAGCAGTAGGCGAAGCACCACCGTCAGCCACGACCTGAACTTCGAAGCCATCGCGTACTAGCGACAGCGCCGGGTATACAGTGCAGACGTCGTTGGTCACACCAGCGATGATGAGTTTTTTGCGGCCTGTGGCTTTCACGGCAGCGGCGAAGTTTTCGTCGTCCATTGCATTCACGATGCCCAGGCGCTTGATGCGACCGGTGAATTCGGTCGGAAGGATCTCTTCCAGCTCACTCAGCAGAGGGCCTTGTGCATACTCCTCCATACTGGACGTCAGCACGACTGGAAGCTTGAGAATGCGAGCAGCTTTGGCGAGCATCAGCGCGTTGCGTTTGAGTTCTTCAAACGGCATGGACTTCGCCCAACCCATGGTGCCGACCTGGTGGTCGATCAGCAGGAGTGCAGTATTGTCGGCACTGAATTTTTCGTACGTCATGGTCTTTCTCCTAGCGACTGTATGGGGTGTATCACCCCGGTTGGGGATCATTAACTTCAATTGGCAGCTTGCAGAGTTCGAAATGCACCGCGCTGATATCCACTGACTGCATTGGTCAATGCCTCTGCGGAAGCAAGCGCCAGGGGCCCTTGCCAGAACACAGGCTGGTTCAAAGGAACGCCTGAAAATATGACCGCTTTGGCGTTGCCACTCTTTGCAGTCAGAGTCACAACTCGATCCGCTGTTTGTGGCAGATCTACAGCAGCCTCGGGCTTAGTCAGGTCGAAGGGTTTGCCGTCAACCAAAACCTCACCGTCGATGGGCATCACGAAGGCGACATGCCCCTCGGGAATAGAGATCGCGACTTCACTCCCATCCTCCAGTGAGATGTCTAGAAGGCGTACTTCTGTAGGCACTACCAGCGGTGACACCGCACCCTCGAAGCTTCCGAAAGGCACGCGAATCTTTGCTCCTTGTGTATATATGACAGGCACATCCTGAGCTTCGAGACTTATCGCAAATGGCGCAGCGTTCTGCTGTCGCTCCGGCAAATTGATGAATATCTGAAGCATGTGGACGGTCTTGCCGGATTCAGCCGGAACCTCCTCATGCACGATGCCTTGACCTGCTGCCGTCCAGTGCAGCCCGCCCGGTTGAATCAGATTGCGGTTACCCAACGAGTCTCGGTTGTCGATGCCTGTTTCCGAGTCCAAAAACAGGTACGAGACTGCTGAAAAACCTGCATGAGGATGGGGTGGGAACGTCGGCCCGCTGATCCACGCGTGATCGACACCCAAAAATGGATCGATTGGTTTTGCGTACTGGTCACCACGTAGGCTGAACGCCCTGAATTGGCTGCCATGGTTCATACGTTGCAAACGTGCACTGGATGACATGACGGTCTCCTTATGCCCGTTCGGACATGGCTGGATAGTCGATATAGCCTTCAGCGCCAGGGGCGTAGAAGAGGTCTTTGTTCGGTTCGTTCAACTCAGCACCGGCCTGGAAGCGTTGCGGCAAATCAGGGTTGGCCAGGAATGCGCCACCGAACACAGCAGCATCAGTCTTGCCTTCTGCGATCAGAGACTGAGCGCTTTCTTTGGTCTGGCCACTGCCGATCAGGTAGCTACCGTCGAACAGAGGACGCAGGGCTGCGTGGTAGTCGAACTGGGCACCAAACAGCGCCACATGCAGGTAGGCGAGGTTCAGATCGCGCAGTTGCGTGACCAGATAGGTGTAGGTTTCCTGCGGGTTGGCATCGACGATGTCATTGAAGTTCATCTCTGGCGAAACCTTGATACCTACGCGGTCACCACCTACTTCACTGACCATGGCAGCGAGTAGCTCCAGGACGAAGCGGGTGCGGTTTTCGACCGAGCCACCGTATTGGTCGTCGCGCTGGTTGCTGCCGGTGGACAGGAATTGCTCTGGCAGGTAACCGGAAGCTGCATGCAGCTCGACACCGTCGAAACCGGCTTCAATCGCCAGGCGGGCCGCGTTGCGGTATCCAGCGATAACATCAGCAATTTCCGAAACGGTCAGTGCGTGCGGGGTGACGAAATCTTGCAGGCCAGTTGAAGTATAGGTTTGACCCGCTGCCTTGATCGCCGAAGGAGCCTGAGGCTGTGCACCGTTCGGTAGAAGCGATGGATGGGACACTCGTCCACAGTGCATCAACTGCATGAAGATGCGACCACCGCGAGCGTGAACGGCGCTAGTAACTTTCTTCCAGGCGGCCACTTGGTCAGCTGTTTCGATACCAGGGGTGCGTACGTAGCCTTTGCCCATGGCAACCGGGAATACGCCTTCGCTGATGATCAGGCCTGCCGAAGCACGCTGAAAGTAGTAAGTGGTGACCAGATCGGAAGGTACGCCAGCATCGTCAGAGCGCGAGCGAGTCATCGGCGCCATGACCATACGGTTTGAGAGGGTGTAACGACCTACTTTGACTTCAGAAAAAAGAGAGTTCATTGCGGTGTTCCTCAGTGGTGATGTGCCTATGATTAATCAATCCGTATTCGGGATAAATCCGGTAAAATTGAAATCACTGATCCACTGATGGAGCAATGCGTTTGGAGTATCTGAATGACATGGCGTTGTTTGTCGAAGTTGTGAAGGTGCGCAGCTTTCGAAAGGCGGCTGAGGCACTGGACATGCCCAATTCAACGTTGTCGAGACGTATCAGCGGCTTGGAGAGGGCCATCGGCCTTCGGCTGCTACATCGCACAACTCGGAAAATTGAACTGACCGAGGCGGGGCAGCTGTATTACGAACGCTGTAAGCGGATCGTCGACGAGGCGAGACTTGCTCATGAACAATTGGGGGAAATGCTGGCGCGTCCGAGCGGCCTTTTGCGAGCCTCACTTCCAGTGGATTTCGCGAATGTCTACCTGGCACCACTGATCGCGGAGTTCGCTCGGCTTTATCCGGGCATCAGCTTTGATCTCGACCTCACACCCCGACAGGTAGATCTGATCAGCGAACCAGTCGACGTCGTGATCCGCATGGGGGAACCCCCAAGCTCCAATCTGATTGCGCGGAAGTTGGCCAGCCTGCAACGCTTCCTGTACGCCTCACCTCATTACCTGGAAGTGTCGGGAGAGCCACAATCACCTTTGGATTTGACTCACCACGAATGCTTGCGACTGCGCGGCCCAGGTTCGGATCGCTGGACGCTTTCGGGCAACGGTGAAACAGAGCAGGTCGATATCAGCGGGCGTTTCGAACTCAACAGTGTCGGAATGTTGAGGCGTATGGCGTCGTTGGATCTGGGGATTACGTTGCTGCCAGAGGGCATCGCCGCTCAGGACGTGGCGGAAGGGAAACTGCGAAGGATTCTGCCTGACTGGCAGGGCTCGCCTGTCTCGGTGTATGCCCTCACTGAAACTCGATTGCTTCCTGCCAAGACCCAGCGGTTCATCGAATTTGTGCGCGATAAACTAGCCGCCCAATAGCGCCACTAAGATGCCATTTGGATCCACAGGAGTTCCCTTTTGGCCGATTTATGCACCTCGTGAAGGGCAGCTTCGGGTCGATTTTCACCGGTCAGGTTCGGCCAGCGGACTGGTCAAATCCGATGCAAACGACTGGTCAAGTCGAATGCAAATGGGTGGTCAAGTCCATGCAATTACTCAGCGGCCATCAGCATTGCCTTCCAGGCACCAAATGCGCTGCTGTCCGATAGCGCGCGCGGCCAGTCGATTGCTGCGATCAATTTGTTACTGCAGCGGGCACGAAGTGCCGAACGGGATTTCGCGTTGCGTCCTGACGCTATTAGAGTCGGTCAGGTAGAGGACACAATTTCCCAGCTCAATGATCGGGCTGAGGCGTTAAGTTCGGAGCGGTTTCCACCAGTTGTGCAAGTTGGCGCGGCTGGAGAGCTTGTGGAGGTGCGGTTAGACCGGACGAGGCAGTCTGCTGCTACGGTGCGTACCCTACGAGTGGCCACGGTGCGGATGGTGCGTGAGAACGCGGCGTTGATTGTGAAGGACGCACCGGATGCGCTTATGGAGCTTCACGCGGAAATCGAGCGGGTCACCTTGGCCAGCATGATCGAGGGTTATGAGCGGATGTTGGCGCAGGCGCTGCTAGAGGGCCGTTGGCAGCGCTTCTTCGAGGAAAGTATCTTCAACTTGACGACGCTCTTTGCTCGGCCGGTGCGCCTGCTCCACACCCAGTTTCATGCCAAAGGGTCGAACCTGGCCGGTTCCGGTGCCCAAGTGGGGGATTTCCTGCTCGGTGAGTTGGGGCAATCGCTGGCGATCGTTGAGATCAAGAAACCGGCTACGGTCCAAGCGCCGAGTTCAGCGGAGCAATCAATCAGGTCCTCTATCAACAGAGTGCTCTTCAAGCAACTGGTTGTTCCACCAGACACAGCCAGAGCTTCGGGACTCATGTCCTGACGCAACGAAGTGCGTAGTTATCGCAGGCATGACTCCAATGGAAGAAGCGCAGCGACGCAGCTTCGAGATCTTCCGTAACGTATGCAAGAACGTTGAGGTAGTGACCTTCGACGAACTATTGGGCAAACTGAAGATCCTGTTGCACCATCTGACTCCACCAGAGCGGAGAGATGGGGAGGCTGACCCATTCTGACAGAGTTGGTTTCGGCGAATATCGATGACAGGGCGATCCGTCCAGACCACTTCTCTGATGAAGTTGTGGCTCAGCCTGGTGTGTATGAAACCCGCACCAATCTGGTAAAGGATGTGCTGCACGGCTGCGGCCGCCAAGCACGTGCGTCATCATATCGACTGAAGTAAAAAATGAGCACTTGTGTTGCACTTAGATATATTTTTTGAACGTCGCCGCCGTGATTGCCATGGTCACCCCAAGCAACACGGAGCAAGGCAGAAATACCGCCATTGGACTGATCGAAAAGGGTAGAGATAGGTAAATGATCCAGGGCACGATCAGCAGTGGCATCACTGCTCGTTTAGCGCGGTGATAGACAAAACTGCTTTCTCGCCCGGCCCCAAACTTACGCAGGTCGCGACGCATCAAGCCATCGATAAAACCGGTGAGCGTGGCTAGCAGAAACAAGGGTATGGCCAGGACCAGAATGGTTAGGCGCACCACGAAGGTAAAGGTCACATACACCGCCGCCAGCACGAAGTCCTCAATGCTCACGTAAAGCTGATTGGTCCAACTCCAGAAACTGATGCCCTGGCTCGATACCCGTGCCTGCTGGGCAAAGTCCGCAAAGCCGGTCTTGACCAATAACCACTGATTGAGCAAATCCAGCCATTGGACAATCGTTGCCCCAGGCTGTTGGATGAGAAGTGAAGATTTGAAGTGCTCGCTGAGCCAGCCTAACTCACTGGTTAGCATGGCCTGACTATGCCGCCAGCCCTGATCGCCCCAGAACAGCAGCAAACCGGCGAACTCGATGAGGATCGAAAACAGCAACGAGGCGATCAGCAAACCGATGATGCGTAAAACCAAGCCAATCGCCGAGACGATTAATCCCGGGCGCTGGATCGGTTTTGGTGGCGTATTCTGGGCGGAAGTCGCCATCGTTCACTCCATTGCACGCTGCAGCGTTGATGTGGGCACGACGCCTGCCGAATACGTGTTTTCTGAATCGAAACCTGTGGCGGGTACGGACTACCCCGCCTGATCCAGATCGAAGTTTATTGTAGGGCCGCCACCACTGTCGCTCCACCATTGCCCCGCCTGCGCGTTGTAGGTGGCCCGCATCCGCTGTGTGAGCTCCTGCAGGTCCTTCGGCATCGCATCGTCATTGGAGGGCTTAGGCAAGGGCATACGGACTTTCCATAGCTGTCCACCGGACTGGAAGGAGAACATTTGCCCCTTGGGCAAGCTGACGATGTGTGCGGGCTCGATCAACGGCACGCTGGTGCTGCTGACGTGATCCTGGGAGGACGAAGTGAAATCTGTATTGGCTTCAGGATCGGAGGTGTCGGTCGCCCCCGACACCAGGGTTCTAGTTAGCACGTTGATCTTGGGCAACTGCTGTGTGAGCAGCTCCGCAGTGGCAGTCTCGCGTACACGGAGCATCTGCAGGGTGTTGAAGTTGCCAACAACCTGGCCAGCTTTGGCGCGGTTGCCGATACGTGCTTCGATATCACTGAGGGTCTGGGTGTAGGCGGTTACCTGAATACCGGCACCACCGCCCTTATTGATCAGTGGGATGAATTCATCACCCATCAACTCGTTGAACTCATCGGCGTGGAGGTTGATCGGCAACTTGTCACTGCTATTACCCGATGGTGGTAGGCCATGGTCGATGCCGTGTTTGTAAATGTGTCCGGCGACCGAGACTAAATCGGCGAACATGGAGTTGCCCACAGCGGCGGCTACCTCGGCGTCGGTCAGAGCATCCAAACCGACGTAGACGATGCCGCGTTTTCGGATGATCTGCATCCAGTCGAAGATTGGCCGCGGGTCATCTAAGTCGGTGTAGTTTGGCGCCAGCAGTTGGGCGGTCTTACCGGTGGTGAGTTTCTCCAGCAGCGGCAGCAGCGAGGCAACGATTTTGTCGAAGTAAGTACGGTCATATCGTACCGCTGAACGCAGTCCGTCCATTACCGGATCAAATACCCGCTTCACCGCTAGGTACTGCTCGATAGCCACCACACGCTTTTCGCGTCCCACCATATGCCGGGGAATATTCTTCTCGGTGAGCTTGCCTTCAAGCTGGACGATCACTTCCCACGCTTTCGGGTCGGTCTTGGCGAAAAACTGCTGGGCGTATTCGATGAACAATGCGTCGATGTTGACCACATGTCGCTGGATCTGCAGGTAGTCCGGACGTCGGCCCAGCTCGATCAGTGCGCGGGCGATGATGTTGACGAAACGCCAGGCGAACTCACGGAAGGCCGCAGAGTTACCTTCGCCACTGAGCTGCCCGGCGATGCGTGATGCCACTTCCGAGATACGCCCGAAGCGTCCCACCGCATTGTATCGAGCGGAGATCTCCGGCCAGCCTAGATGGAAAACATAAAACTCCTTATCCCGACCGGCCCGCTTGGCTTCAACGTACATCCGTTTGAGCAAGTCGGCGTCGCCCTTCGGATCGAAGACGATGACCACCTCATGTTTGACGCGATGAATGTCCTGGGTGATGTACACTTCGGCGAGCCGGGTCTTGCCGACACGTGTAGTGCCGAGCACCAGGGTGTGTCCGACCCGTTCGCCCAGCGGCAGACTGACTTCCGTTTCATCGGGCTCGACCCCATGCAATAGTGGCGAGCCACCGACTGGGGGCAAAGGCCGCAACGGATTGAAGGCACTGTCCCAGGCCGTGACACGGGCCAGTATCGAGAGTGGAAACGGTGCATGCTCCAGGCGCCGTTCGAGTCCTCGTGCCAGACGATAGCGGGTCGGTTGGTCGACATAGTGTGCGACTGCCGGACCCTGGGCCTCGACCAAGCGTTGGGTGTGCAGGCGGGTCCAGCGAAATCCTCGGCCCATGAACAGACGCTTGCGGCTGACCGGAATCTGCCGACTGGTCAGTTCGTAGCGGGGCAGCCGGCGGATATTGCGTCGATAGCGCAGCACCTCCCAGGCTTGTCGCAATCGGATCAGGCCGAACAGGGTATAGGCCAGCGCCGCAGCCAGCCCGATCTCGGGTGAGAGGGCCACCGCCCAGGGCGAGTACACGCACAACACCGCGGCGGCGATGCAGATCGCTACGGTGTACAGCTCCACTGCTGGCCGGAGCTTGGATTCCATCGCATGCTCGGCCATGACCTGACTCACTGTTCCAATGAGGTGGCGGTGATCAAGACGGGGTAGTGCTTTATCCGCAGGCGGGTAGCGATGTCGTTGCCGTTGACCGGCAGGATGGTGATGTCCGGAGCGGCTGCTCGAATTCGGGCCAAAGCTTCCGTATTGGTTACTTCAACCGCTAGACCGGCCGCGCCTATTTCCTGCAGTTCAGTCGCGCGTTGACGCAACCAAGCCAGTGACTGGGGATCCTCACCGACCAGGAAAAATGGCCGTAAGCCCGGCATGTTCAGGGCGCGAGACGTGATTTGGCCGGGACTCAAGTGAGAGCTGCGGACGGGTAGTATCCAGGCTTCATCGGCAAACGTGGCCAGGTCCGCATGCATGGCCCGATCAGGCAGGGTCTTGTAGTTTATTGGCGGCCTGGCGACCTGAAAATGGGGTAGGGTGAAGTCGCTAGGCTGATCCCCGGCTACGGTCAGTTCCGGCTGGGCGAAAGGAGCCAAGAGCAGGATGAAATAGCAGATAAAGGATATTCGCTTCATGGTGGTGTGCCCTGTTTGAAGGAAACCTGCAGTCGTTCGAGTTGTCGGGAAAAGCCGGCGCGGTAACGCGCGGCCGGCGTTCCTCCTGCCGGGCGGTGATAGCGGCCGGCAGCTGACACCCAATCACCGGTAGCGGCGTGATGCTCCTGCAACAGCACGGCGGTCACGGCGAGATTTCGGTAGGGATCAAGGGCTTCGCAGGGGCTGGAAAAGCGTTGCCCGTGGTAACCCAGGTTGGTTTGTCCGAGTCCGGCATCGACCCGCTTGGCGTCATGTCGGGCGAGTGCCTGAAGTAAGGCGTAACATGCGGCCCGGCGAGTGGCGAAGCGGTAGGGTGTTCCGGCGATGTTCAGTGTCCAAGGCCAGGGCAGCAGCCGACCACGAACGCGGATACCACTCTCCTGCTGGGCAATCGCGAACAGCACCGTAGAAGGGATGTCGGCGTCATGCGCCGCCAGTTGGTAGGCAGGAGGCGGCAGTTCGTCAGCCTGGACGGCGAGCATCGTCAGCAGGAGCGCAATACCACTCAGTCGAGGCGTTCCCATTGTCCATTCACCTGTTGAAATGTGGCAGGCAATGGCCCCGGGGCACCCAGGCTGAACCAGCGACCACGGACATGGTTTAGGGTGATCTGCCGGCGTTGAACCTTTGCCGGATCGATGTCCGCTTGCCGAGCCCAGCGACGGACGCGTTCATCCTCGCCTTGGCTGCCCACCAGGTAGATATCGAACGCCGTGTCACTGATTTGCAAACGTTGTGCTTCAGCGGTGCAGGCAGGACAGTGCTCCTCCACAAACAGGGCTGGGCGCGGGGCGACCGATGAGCTGGTAGGGGACGAAGATGCCATGCCCTGGATCGGCAGCAGCCCGGGAAACAGCTTGGTCCAGGCCGCGGTGTAAGCGTTTTGGTAGGCCAATTCACGCTCGGCGCGTTTGGCTTCCAGTGCTACCTGTAATTCGGCATAGCGCTGGCGCTCTTGGTCGGTCTGGGCCTCGACCCCGAGTGCGGTCAGCGGATCGAGGTTCGGGCTCCAGAAACCGCGTGGACCGGTTTGGATCTGTTCGAAGCGCGTCCACTCCTGCTCCGTCAGGCCCCAGCTTGCCGCCTGTTCAGAGTGAGAGCGCCCCAGCGGAGCGGACTGCGTGTCTTGGATCTGTGCCTGTGTCGTGATGGGGTTAGCCATCGCAGCGCCCATGGCCAGTAGCGAAGCGAGACTGACAACGGTGGGCAGTAGCGCTCTGTTCATGATGACTTCTCAAGGGAGGTGCACGGTCTGGTCTGGCTGAGCGTCCACCGCGAAGATGGCTGAGTTCGGCTCCAGTATTTTCAGGCGCCAAGCCCCTTGCTGCTCACCGCCATGTAGCAGCCGGACATCCGTGAGCGAGCGACTGTCATGGGGTGCGACCGCCAGAAAGCGCTCACCACCGCGGGATTCGACACTCAATACTGAAAACGGTGGCGAGAGCGGGGCGAGTTTGGGGCGAACGGTCTTTTTCGGTTTGGTCGCAGAAGGCGTCGGCGGTGGAGGGAATGGCTTTGTCCTGAGGTCCAGGAGCTGCTGCTCGACCTGTTCAAGGCGTGAGCGCAGCGCTGTCAGGTCTGCCTGGGTGGCGCGGGCTGCGAGACCATCGCGCAGTTCCTGTATCTCTTGCGCCCACTGATCCAGCATCGGATCGAGTGTATTGGCCTGTTGCTCACCAGTATCGACCATCTGCTTCAGGTCTTTCAGCGCGTACTGCAGCTTCTCCTGGGCGTCCTTGAGGGCGTTTGAGTCACGTTGCAGGGTGTCCAGGGTTTGTCGGTATTGCGTGTTCGAGCTCTGCAGTTCTGCCATGCGCTGGTACTGGTTATACAAACCACCACTCAGCCCGGCAACCGCCAGGCAAAGTAAGCCGACGTTGAGGGTTTGAAACGTTGAGGCTTTCATGGCCGCGCCTCCGATCGATGGGGCAAGACGGGTGTGATCGGCGCGACACCGGCATCCGTTTTCTGCTGTTCGAAGCAGGTCGAGCGGTTGACTTCATCGATTGTGAGTTGCCAGGCGGGGCCAGCCAACACTTGTAGCGCGCGGCTTAAAGGGATTGGACCAAGCCGGTAATGGGCCGCGGGCAGGGGCCGAGTAAAGAGCACCTTCACCGCTGCGGTATCGGGACAGAGCGAATAGCCCGAGCGCTGCAATACGTACTGCAGTGCATCCTGCACCGAAGGGTTCAGGCTGGATGGGATGCTCACGTCGATGATCTGGGTGAGAAGGTCGCGTTGTTCCGAGGTGGGCTCGGTGCTGACCAGTGTATAGCGGCCATAGCGGAGTTCTGCCGGGTGGCCTCCTTCGGCCGGGTCCCTCGAAAGCCGGGCCTGATTGGAGCCACTGCCGATTTCTGGATGGGGCGGCAATAGGGTGGGGATTTGCGCGGTGCAGGCGCTCAACAAACCCAGTAGACAGACAGGGGTGAAAAAACGCTCCATGGAAAAAACCTCATGTCAGATTCAGTGCAGAACCTGACATGAGGTGAAGGAGCGATTCAGTGAGAAAGTTGATTCAAAGCGGGTCGTGTTAAAGCAGAACGCGTTGTTACTCATCAAAAATGGCGAGTCCATCCAAGATGGTGGCGTCGGGGTCGAAGATCAACAACCGCACATCCGCCAACGCCGCCAGGTATAACACCGTGACCAGGGCTTCCGGTGTGCCGGCGTCGAGTTGCTCTTGTCTCAAGCTTGAGTAACGTTTGCCCTCAATGTTCAGCAAGTTCTCGTCCGTCCATGGTGTGCCGATCAACTTGCAACCGATGCCGCAGCAATCCGGCAACGCGAAAAGTTCGAACAAAAGACCGGTTTGCCTCGGAGCGGAGTGACTGACCCACCCTTCCAGATAAAACATCGCTTCTTCAGGAAGGTGTGCGGTACTAATCTCCCAGGCTCGACTGTAGTGTCCCGTTTCGAAGCGCAAGCGATGGACCATGGCTTGGGCTTCTTCCAGGGAGTACAGATCACCGACGTGATGCTGCTCGTTGAACATCTCGCCCATCACGGCGTAGATCACTTGGCGCACCAGTCCGGTGGACTGGCAGCGTTCATCCAACTCTTCAGGAATGGATTGACCTTCGCTGATCAAGGCGAAATCGTCATTGAACAGGCAGGGGAACAGTTGCAGTTCATCGTCGGGCAGATGGGCCTGTGAGTCGTGCACGGGTCGAAAGCAGGGAGGACAGTCGTTTTCGTAGGTGATCAGTAGCAGCCGTTCGATATGCAGGTTGTCGTAACCGCGAGCAAAGGGGTTTGAGGCCGTCAGCAGGGCTGGGGCTTGGTGTGTGGGGTTCATGAGCGTGCTCCATATGAAAATGAACAAGGCGCCCATAGGCGCCTGTGAGGTTAAAGGCAGCCGTATTCGGCAAGAGAGAGCGGACGACCTTCACCCACGATGAAGTGATCCAGTACGCACACGTCGATCAAGGCCAAGGCCTCTTTTAACCGTGCAGTCAAGATGCGATCCGCCTGGCTGGGTTCCGTACACCCTGAGGGGTGGTTGTGAACAAAAATGGCGGCCGCAGCGTTATGCGCAAGGGAGCGCTTAACGACTTGGCGGGGGTAAACGCTGGCGCCATCAATGCTGCCGTGAAAGAGGACTTCGAATGCCAGCACCCGGTGCCTGGCATCGAGAAAGATCACACCGAAGACTTCATGCTCATGTTGCGCAAGGTGCAGCTTTAAGTATGAGGCCACAGTGTCAGGCGACGTCAGGTTCGGGCCGCGGGCGAACAGCCGACGATCCAGAATATGCAGCGCTTCGTCGATCACCTGGTTTTCTTGGACGATACGATCTGCCTCGAAATCCGGGGTTTCAATCAGTGTGAGTGGGGTGCTCATGGTGGTACCTCCGAAGGGAACAATCAGGGGTACACGCCCGAGGGGAGTGGTATCCCCAAGGTGGGTGTGGAGTCGTGGGCGTTAGCAGATGACGTGTTGTTTACAGCCGAGTGAATCGGTGACGTTGGCCGTGTAGATGTGAACCACAACCATCGCAAGGCAATGGAGAAAAGGCGCTTACTCCCCAGCCGGCTTCGGGATCGAAATCGGTACTGATGGGCATCAACCGAACCAGCCCACGGTGTATCGCGGCGATGCGTTGTTCGACCTCATCCTGCGAGTGATACAGCGATAACGTGCTGTAGTCCTCGTAAGCCGCAGCGAATAGGCAGTCGTCGCAAAGCCAGAAGGATTCCATGTCGGTTCTCCTGTGCTGATTGAAGAAAAGGCGCTCGATTGAGCGCCTTGATGTAAAATATCGTGGATTGTTCAGGCGGACTGAACAGTACGCGTGGCATCACGGCGGGCCGTGCGCGGAGTGGGTGGAGATTCAGGTTCAACCCGAGCCTCTATTGGGTTTTCGGTCTCCTCAACTTCGGCATCAGCCGATGGTGGGGATGGTTCACTGTTTGGCGCTTGCTCAGCAGGTGCTGTTGCTTCCTGCCTGGCGGGCGCTTTGTATTCGAATGTGCCGTTGACCTTGATCCAGTCGATGAACAACAAACGACCTTTCAGGCTGGCGCCCGGTTGGCCTTGTTTATCGCCTTTCTCGTAGAGAAACGGATCGATCCACAGGTCGCCGATACGGAACGACAGCAAGACCTTTTTCTCGGCTTTGACGGCGTCCATGTAGAGACGAATCAAACGTTCAGCTTCGCCTCCAGCGACCTTGCAGTCGAAGCGGGTGTACTCCACCGCATCGGTGGCACCGTGCAGGGCTGCAATATCGCAGGCCATGAATGGCTGGCCGCGGCGGACTTGTACTTCACGAACACGGTTGAGGTAACCGATACCGATGGTGTGCAGGTTAAAGTAAGTGGTCACTTCTTGGGATTGGTTGGCGTGGGCCATGGTGGTTCTCCTGTTTCAAGGGAAAACGGCGACGCACAGTCCCTGACGAGGGAGTGAGTCCCCGTCAGGGTGGGTAAGGTGAAGGCGAGCGATGAACGACTCACCACCGGCAAGCCGATGACGATCAGAACGATGCGCCTTGGGGGAATAGCGGTGCAGCAGAGGAGCGTCTGCGGTGGTGATCCGCAGACACGGGGTAGTGGGCATTCATCACCGCTGAAGCGGTAACCGCGCGAGCCTCCGAACGCTGATCGCACTTGGGTAAACCACCACGAACGTGGCGTAGCCTTGAAGGTTCAAGCTACCTGGGCTGGGCTGTCAACGACAGCGAACCACGCCCTTTGTATAAGCCTGTCACAGGGGAGCGTCAAGACGCTGCAACCCGATTTTTTACGGCCGGAATACGGTGGCAGTCACTGGAATGAGAAAAAGAAGAGCTGGCCTGGTGGGTCACCAGGCGAGGAATAGAAAAGCCACCTTTGACGGTCATACGCAGTCGAAAAGCTCCTCGCAAAGCTTGGTTTAACTGCGCCTTGAGTCGTCAACTGACCCTTGTCGTGGCCTGGGTCGGAATATGCTGGCACGCATCCGCGCACAAAGGGTGCCCAGTGTTTCCCCGGCGGGCCCCGGGGCTGAATACGATCGCCGAGGCGGATGACCGCTGTTGCCTTGTAGAGGCAACACTGGTCATCCGCCACCACGATCAGGTCGAGCACAAAACGGGAACGAAATCCCGCAGAGGAGAAGGCTCCGAACTCTAAGAGTCTGACCGAGCTGCCCGGAGCGAATCGGTCTTGGGTCGCCGTTGGCGATGATCCTGAGGCACTACAGCAGAGAGGGTGGGACGACGTCAAGGCAGAGTGCGCCGCCTCAAAGACCCCGGTATCGGATGCGAGTGAATGAACTCACTTGTTGGCGAGATGAGCGACTAATTGTTCGACGGTTGCCAAGATAAAGGCACGGTCGCTTTCTTTCAGACCGTTCAGCAGACCCGCGATCATTTGGCCCTGGTCATTGGGACGATTGCTCGACTCCGTCAGCAGTTCATCCATCCTGCAGTCGAAAATATCCGCCAGTTGCATCAGCTTGACCACGGAAAGCTCCACCACACCTCGCTCTAGACGCGATACAGCTTCGCTGCCGATCCCCAAGCGTTCAGCCACCTCTTCCTGAGTCAGATTACGCTCGCTGCGGTGCTTCGCGATCATGCGCCCGATTTGGGCTTGGGTTGGATGTTTATGTGCCAAGTGATGAGTTCTCCAGATCAACCCGAATGGTTGAGCAAAGACCCGTTGACATGAACATCCTTAACGGTTGAGTATCGACTTATAAGGTTGTTATATTGGCTGAAATCGCTGTGTAATGCGACGTGGCTTCTATTCCTCCAGGAATCAGAGTCCGAGGTGGTCAGTGAGAATGAGCGGTCTGATAGGGCCAAGCTGAGGAACGGTTGAGCATGGAAGAGAAGTGCGAGAACGTCATGGATCAGATCTGGGATCGAACACTGGAGCTGTTCATCAAGATCCATGATTGCCCAGATAACCCCGAACACTTCGACAGCCTTGTTCATTGGCTCAACGAAAATCCTGATCACCTGAAAGCGTTCAACGAACTGGGGCAGATATGGATTTCGACAGGTATCGCCCTGGCCCGTGAAATCGGACAACCGCTAAGCGACTTAGAGAGGGATCAGTCACCGTTGATGATGCACTGACCCCTACATCACCCCAATGCTTATGTTGATCTCCAATGCCGCCTTATGGGCAAGGCGTATCTTTTTTGATCGGGGCAGTGCCCTTGCAGTCGGGGTAGTGGGAGCATGACCAGAACGGCCCTGATTTTCCCTTTCGCTTGAGCATTGAGGCGTTGCAAGTGGGGCAGGCCGGGCTGGCTTCGACAGGCATGGCTAAAGTCAGTGAGCCGCAGTGTGCGACCTGTTGCGCTATCCAGTTTGCCTGCTTGGCGACGAATGCATCCAGGGTCAGACGTCCCGCTTCGATTTCGTCCAGAGCTTGTTCCCAGATGGCGGTCATACCCGGGTTCGCAACTGCAGCGGGTACGGCCTCGATCAGGGTATGAGCCACACCCGAGACCATTAAGGCACACTTTTCTTAGCAAATAGCCGCGATGTCAAAGTCCTTTGCATAACCAAGTTTTGACAACAAACAACTTTCAGGTATATCCAGGCTTGCTCTTATATCAGACGCTTGGAACTGTGAGGCGGTTTTTTCTCCGGCTCCATATCATAACAATAGCGGAAGCGGTTATTTGTAGAGCATAAGCAGCAATTTCTGGTTCAACTTCTGACACCTCCGTTCCCTTGCCATGACCTCGGTTTTATTTCGGAAGGGTGAGAAATAATGCTTTCAAAGCTTTGAGCTCATCTTTCAAATTGTCATTGGCTCTTATGTGTTGGCTGAGTAGATGTTGCTTGGTGCATTTCTGCTGGCAACGTTAATCCTGCTGGTATTCCGACCCGTATCCAAGCCGTCCTGAGATGCAGGTGCTGAGCGGTGTACCATCGGTACGGGCAGCCGCGAAACTAGAACAATGCGACAAGTAACCGTCAGGGCAACACTATGTCCTGACACCGTCGCCTTGGGCTATGAATATAACCGAGTGAATCCGGTCTGCCCTGACGAGTTGCTGCTGTGTACACTCCACCGCCATCACTTACTTCAAAGGAGATACCGGTGGATCTACGCCAGCTCGAAGCATTTGCCGCAGTCATGTCGGCAGGCAGTGTCACCGGTGCCGGGCAGATGCTTGGTCGTTCGCAACCGACGGTGACGCGCCTGATCCAGGAATTGGAGCAGGAGCTGGGCTTTGCGTTGTTCGAGCGCAGCGGCCCGAAAGTCACGCCCACCCAGAAAGCCTTCAAGCTCTCGGCTGAGGTGGACAGTGCCCTGCAAGGCGTTCGGCATGTGCAGCAGCGCGCGTTGAACATTGCGCGCGACGAGAACCTCAGCCTGCGCGTTGTCGCCACCCCGGCCCTGGCGGCGGGCCTGGTGCCGCCGGCGCTGGCGCGTTTGCCGGCGAACCTGCGGCCGCAGCAGTTGCAGATCCAGAGCCTGACGCCCGAAGGGGTGGTGCAGACGGTGCTGGCCAAAACCGTCGACCTCGGCGTGGTGAGCCTGCCCCTGGAGCATCGTGGCTTGGAGGTGCACTGGATCGGTGAGGCCGCTTGCGTGGCGGTATTGGCCGAAGACTCACCGCTGACAAGCGAGTCGGTGCTGAGCATGCAAACCCTGGCGCAACACACGCTGATCAGCATTTCCAACCCGTTTCGGTTCCGTCGTCGCATCAACAAGGCGTTCGAAGTGACGGGCGCCGAGCCCCAGCACATCCTTGAAACCAACACCTCGCTGACCGCTATGCAAATGGCCCGGGCCGGCCTGGGCGTAGCCCTGGTCGACCCGTTCACCGCGTTTGGCGTGCCGCTCACGGGTGTGGTGGTGCGGCCGATCGAAAGCACCATCCCGTTTTTCTTCGGCTTGATTTCGGCCTATGCCAGCCCGCTGTCCGAGGTGGCCCAGGCGTTGATCGAGACACTGCAAATGTCCTCCAAGGAATTGCTGCCGGGCATGATCATCCACCCGGCCAGCCGCCATGACGCGTTGATGCAACGTATCTACGCCAGCTAAGTCTTTATATTCAATTATGAACTATGCATAGCTCTATTAATTAGTGGATGGAATAAGTGGCGCTGTTTAGTATTCATTTACCGCATTCAGTGCGCCAATGAATACATAAAACGAATTGATGGCTGTTCACCCAGCTCATCTTGCTTCGCGGACATCCAGCCGACCTCGGCAAATCGCCGCACGACCAGTGACACCCTTTTGGCGATTTCTCGGGGAGTTCGCAGATGCAACCCAGCTTTTCATCGACTGCATTTTTTTCACCGGCAGCTTTTGCGCTGACCGGCCTGTGCCTGGCCTCCACGCCGCTGTTGGCGGAGGAGGATCAGGACAACGAACGCAAGAAGGCCGAGCCGGTCATGCAAACCGTGGTCTCGGTGGGCAACCGTGGCAACCAGCGCACCGTGGCGCAAAGCGCCGTGCCCATCGACGTGATCGGTGGCCAGGAGCTGGAAAAACAAGGCGGCAGCACCGCGCTACGCGATGCCCTTGAACACCTGCTGCCCTCCTTCAACGTGGCCAAGGTCACCGGCGGCGCCTACAGCAACGTGGCGCGGGCGGCGGGCCTGCGTGGCCTTGGTGGTGGCTACGTGCTGGTGCTGGTCAACGGCAAGCGTCGCCACGGCGGTTCGGTGGCCTCGGAAAACTCGGTGCTGGTCGAGGGCTGGAACCCGGCCGACCTGGACCTGATCCCCATCAGCGCCATCGACCGTGTGGAAGTACTGCGCGACGGCGCGGCGGCTCAATACGGCTCGGACGCCATCGCCGGGGTGATCAATATCATCCTCAAATCCGACAGCAGCGGTGGCAGTTCCAGCACCATGGCCGGGCGCCGCTCCCATTACGCCAGCGGCGTGGGTTCCAACGGCGAGACCTACCAGCAGACGTTCAATTACGGCCTGCCGCTGCCCAACGAGGGTTTTTTCAACTTCGCCCTCGACGCCAAGAAGCAGGACAGCACCAAGCGTTCCGGGGTCGCCACCGGCGCGTTCTACTACCCGGTCAACGGCCAACCCGACCCACGGGAAAATACCGTGGAAAAGCGCAGCTTCGGCGGCGGTCTGCCCGAGATCGAGCAGATCAACCTGTCGTATAACGCCGAGTTGCCGCTCAACGATTCGACCGCGTTGTACTCCTTCAGCACCCTGGGCAAGCAGGACGCCCTGGTCTCTATTGGTTTCCGGCGGCCCAACTCCAACACCATCATCAACGAGCTGTACCCGGACGGCATCGCGCCGGATTTCACCTTTGAAAGCCTCGACTACCAGAGCACCTTCGGTGCCCGTGGTGATGACCTGGCCGGCTGGGGCTGGGACCTGAGCACGTCCTATGGCGCCAATCGCCAGAAGCAGATGACCGACAACAACCTCAACCCGTCCCTGGGCACCGCCAGCCCGACGGATTTCACCTTGCAGACCAACCAGTTCACCCAGTGGACCACCAACCTGGACCTCAACCGCAAGCTCGATATTGGCACGCGCAACCCGCTGAATTTCGCCACTGGCCTGGAGTACCGCTTTGAGCAGTACCGCACCGAATCCGGCGATGTGGATTCCTACCGCAATGGCAACTACCGCTATCCGGTCGGCCACCCGCGTGCCGGTCAGTTGGCGGCCATTGGCGCCCTGGGCAACTACCTGTTGCTGCCGGAAGACGAAGTGAACCTGCGCCGCAGCAACTCGGCGGCCTATGTCGACCTGGGGTTGGACGTGACCGATAAATGGTTCGTCGGTGCTGCCGGGCGTTTCGAGCATTACACCGACAGCTCTGGCAATACCTGGACCGGCAAGCTCTCCACCCGCTACGCCTTCACCCCGGAAATTGCTGCACGCGGTGCCCTCAGCAGCGGTTTCGTCGCACCCTCGATGGTGCAGCAGGGCTATGCCAAGACCGGCCTGGGCCGCCGTACCGTGGGTAACACCACTCAGGACATCATGATCAAACGCGTACAGACCTACTCGGCCATCGGCCGGGCCCTGGGCGCCGAAGACCTGGAGCCGGTGAAGTCGCAAAGCGTCTCTGCCGGCCTGACCTGGACCCCGGTCAAAGACCTCAACGTGGCGCTGGACGCCTACCTGATCGACCTGCAAGACCGCATCGCGCTGATCAGCCCGTTGTCGGGCGCGGCGGTCGACCAGATCCTTGCCGCCAATGGTTTCTCCCATGTGCAGCAGGTGCAGTACTACGCCAATGCCTTCGACACCCGCACCAAGGGCCTGGACTTGGTGGCCGACTACACCCAGCACCTGGACCGCTTCGGCCGCCTGCGCTGGAACATCGGGGCCAACTGGAACAAGGCGACCATCACCGACCTCAAGGCCAACCCGTCGCAACTGCAAAGCCTGGGCCTGCAACGTTTCGAGCGCACGGAACTGGGCGGCATCACCGACCTGACCCCCAAGAGCAAGTACATCGTCGGCCTCAATTGGCAAGTCAACGACTGGGACGTCGGCCTGCGCACCACCCGCTACGGCAAGGTCAAGCGCCTGGGCAGCGGCACCACTGGTGTGGATGAAACCTTCAGCGCCAAATGGATCACCGATGTCGACGTGACCTATGCCCTGACCGACAACGTGCGGGTCTCCCTGGGCGCCGACAACCTGTTCAACGTCTACCCCGACAAGCACACCGTGACCGATGTTTCCGGCGGTTCCTACTACTCGTCGATCTCGCCATTCGGCTCCTACGGGGCGTTCTACTACAGCCGCCTGAACATCGACTTTTAACCTCTGCGGGCCACCTGTCCGCTCATTTGATCGAGAATTTAAACGATGCCGCACACCACCGCCTCTATCGGTCTACCCGCCCTCGAAGCGCGCCTGCGCGAGGACCTGGAGTGGCTCGATCTTCCCGCCCAGCCCTGGGTGAAACCGCGCCAGCTGGAGGGCCGGCCACTGCTCGAAGTGGCGGTGATCGGCGGCGGCATGGCGGGCATGGCGGTAGCTGCCGAACTGGGCCACCTGGGGGTGCGTGCGGTGGTGTTCGACCAGGCGCCGCAGGGTTTCGAAGGGCCATGGGCAACCACGGCGCGCATGGAGACGCTGCGCTCGCCTAAACAACTGAGCGGGCCGGCCCTGGGCCTGCCGGCGCTGACCTTCCGCGCCTGGTTCCAGGCGCAGTTCGGCTTGGCAGCCTGGGATGCGCTGGACAAGATCCCGCGTCTGCAATGGGCCGATTACCTGCGCTGGTATCGCCAGGTGCTGCGCCTGGATGTGCGTAATGAGCACCGTGTCACCCGTGTAGAACCCCTGGCCGATGGACGGGTGGCCTTGCACATTGAGGCCCAGGGCCAGGCGCAGGTTTTCTCGGCGCGGCACGTGGTGTTGGCCACCGGGCGTGACGGTCTGGGCGGCCCGTGGGTACCCGAGCTGGCGCGCCAGTTGCCACGCGAGTACTGGGCGCATTCGGCCGATGGTTTGCAGGACGCCTGGTTTGTCGGCAAGCGCGTCGCGGTGATCGGTGGCGGTGCTTCGGCGATGGACGCCGCGGGTACGGCGCTGGAAGCCGGTGCCCAGAGTGTCGACCTGTTGGTGCGGCGCAAGGATTTGCCGCGCATCAACAAGGGCAAGGGCGCCGGTAGCCCAGGCATGACCCACGGTTACTGGCGGCTGCCGGATGACTGGAAATGGAGCATCCGTCACTACCTGAACCTGCAACAGGTGCCGCCGCCCCATGGCAGCACCTTGCGGGTGTCACGCCACGCCAATGCACGCTTTCTGCTGAGCAGCCCCGTCGAGTCGGTGGCGGTTCAAGGCGACGGCAGCCTGTTGCTGCACACCCCCACGGCGCGGCTGAGCTACGACTTTCTGGTGTTCGCGACCGGGTTTCGCAGCAACCTCGACCTGCGCCCGGAGTTCTCACCGTTTGCGCCCCATATCAAGCTCTGGCGCGACCGCTTCAGCGCACCCGCCGGCCAGGAAGACCTGGAACTTTCGCAATTGCCGGACCTGGGTCCGCTGTTCGAATTCCAGCCGCGCACACCCGGCGCCTGCCCGGGTCTGGAGCGCGTGCATTGCTTCAGTTACCCGGCCGCGCTGACCTACGGTGGCGTGTCGGGAGACATCCCGGCCATCAGCGAAGGTGCCAAGCGCATGGCCCAGGGCCTGGCGGGGCAGTTGTTCAACGACGACGTCGCGCTGCACTTCGCAGCCATGCAAGCCTACGCCGAGCCGGAGCTGCAAGGTGATGAATGGCAGGTCGGCAGCCTGCGCGCCGAGGAGCGGCGCACATGACCGCATGGTTACTGCGGCGCGTGGGTCAGGCCGTGCTGGTGATGCTGCTGATGACCTTGATTGTGTTCGTCGGGCTCAACGCCATCGGGAACCCGGTGGACATTCTGATCGGCGAGGACCTGAACCAGGCCGAGCGCTTGCAAGCCATTGCGCGCCTGGGCCTGGACCAGCCGCTGTGGCAGCAATACCTCACGTTCCTCAACGGCGCGCTGCACGGCCACCTGGGCAAAAGTTTCGTGCATCACGAAGACGCCTTGCAGCTGATTCTGCAGCGTTTGCCGGCGACCTTCGAACTGGCCTTCAGCGCCTTGTTCATGGCGATTGTGATCGGCGTGCCCCTGGGCCTGTTTGCCGGGTTGTACCCCGATCACTTTGCCTCGCGCCTGATGATGACCGGCAGCATCGTCGGTTTCTCGCTGCCGTCGTTCTGGGTCGCGCTGATGCTGATCATGCTGTTCTCGGTGCACCTGGGCTGGCTGCCCGCCAGTGGTCGCGGGGCTACCCGAGAGTGGCTGGGCATTCAGTGGTCTTGGCTGACCCTGGACGGCTGGCAGCACTTGTTGCTGCCGGCGCTGAACCTGGCGTTGTTCAAAATCTCCCTGGTGCTGCGCCTGACCCGTGCCGGCGTGCGCGAAATCCTGCCCCAGGACTTCGTCAAGTTCGCCCGGGCCAAGGGCCTGTCACCGCTGCGAGTGACCCTTATGCATGTGTTGCGCAATACCTTGATCCCGCTGGTGACCGTGCTCGGCCTGGAGCTGGGCTCGACCATCGCCTACGCGGTGGTCACCGAAAGCATCTTTGCCTGGCCCGGCGCCGGCAAGCTGATCCTCGACAGCATCAACAGCCTCGACCGGCCGGTGGTGGTGGCGTACCTGATGGTGGTCGTGGTGATTTTCGTCACGCTTAACCTGCTGGTGGATGTGCTCTACCGCCTGCTTGATCCGCGCGTGCGCCTGGAAGGTGCGCAGTGAGCGTGCACACCCTGCAAGTGCAATCGCTGTGGCAACGTGGCGCGCTGGATTTTTTGCGTTCGCCCATGGCCATTATCGGCCTGTTGATCCTGGCGGTGATCGTGCTGGCGGCGTTGCTCGCGCCGTGGATTACCCCGCAGAACCCCTATGACCTGATGCAACTGGACGTGCTCGACGCACGCCTGGCCCCAGGCGCCACCAGCAGCGAAGGGCATTACACCTATTGGCTGGGCACCGACGGCCAGGGCCGCGATCTGTATTCGGCGATTGTCTACGGGCTGCGCATCAGCTTGCTCGTGGGTGTCGGTTCTGCGTTGATCGCAGCAGTGATCGGCACCTTGCTCGGGCTGATTTCGGCGTATGCCGGTGGTTGGGTCGATGCCTTGCTGATGCGCCTGGTGGACCTGCTGTTGTCGTTCCCCGGTATCCTCATGGCGCTGATGATCCTGGCCTGGCTGGGCAAAGGCGTGGGCAATGTAGTGCTGACCTTGGTGGTGCTGGAGTGGGCGTATTACGCGCGCACCGCCCGTGGCCAGGCGCTGGTGGAGAGCCGCCGCGAGTACGTCGAGGCGGCACGCGGCCAGGGCATCAGCCGCTGGCGCATTCTGGTCGGGCACATCCTGCCCAACTGCCTGCCGCCATTGATTGTGATCGGCGCGTTGCAGATCGCCCGCGCGATCACCCTGGAAGCGACCTTGTCGTTTCTGGGCCTGGGCGTGCCGATTACCGAGCCGTCCCTGGGCTTGCTGATTGCCAATGGCTTCCAGTTCATGCTCGGCGACGAGTACTGGATCAGTGTGTTTCCCGGCCTAGCCCTGCTGCTGACTATCGTCGCGATCAACCTGGTCGGTGATCGCCTGCGCGACGTGCTCAACCCGAGGTTGCAACGATGAAAGCGCTGGATAACGCGGTACTGCCAGCGACCCTCGAGGTGCGCAACCTGTCGACGTCTTTCCACACCCGCGATGGCATCCTGCCGGCGGTGCGCGACGTGTCCCTGCGCCTGCAACCGGGACGTATCCTGGGGCTGGTGGGGGAGTCGGGTTCGGGTAAATCCGTCACCGGGTTTTCCATCCTCGGGCTGGTGGATGCTCCGGGACGCATCAGCGGCGGCGAGATCCTGTTCCAGGGCCGTGACCTGACGCGCTTGCGTCCGGAACAGTTGCGCCAGTTGCAGGGCAACCGCATCGCGATGATCTTTCAAGACCCGATGATGACCCTCAACCCGGTGCTGCGCATCGACACGCAAATGATCGAGGCGGTGCGTGCCCACAACCCGATGAGTGCGCGGGAGGCGCGTCAGCATGCCTGCGACACGCTGGCATCGATGGGCATTGCCAGTCCCGGAGAACGACTGCGCGCCTACCCCCATCAATTGTCCGGTGGCATGCGCCAGCGGGTGGCGATTGCCATTGCGCTGCTGCATCGCCCTGACCTGATCATCGCCGATGAACCGACCACGGCGCTGGACGTGACCATCCAGGCGCAGATTCTCGGTGAAGTGCAGAAACTGGTGCGCGAGCAGGGCACCGCGCTGGTCTGGATCACCCATGACCTGTCGGTGGTCGCCGGCCTGGCCGACGATGTGGCGGTGATGTACGCCGGGCGCATTGTCGAGCAGGGCACTGTGGATGCGGTGCTCGACCGACCGCTGCACCCCTACACCCAAGGCCTGATCGACAGCCTGCCGAGTCGCAACCAGCGCGGCCAGCGGCTGCGGCAGATTCCGGGGATGGCCCCCGACCTGCTGTCGATGCCCGCCGGTTGTGCGTTCGCCGAGCGCTGCAGTCGCGTCAGCAGTGCCTGCATCGAGCAGCCGCCGGCCCTTGAAATCGAACCCGGACGCAGCGTGCGTTGTTTCCACCCTGGAGTTGCCCATGGCCAATGAATCCGTGCCGCTGATCGAGTTGCGACAGGTCAGCAAACAGTTTGGCCAGGCGCCCGGTGGCGTGATGCAGCGCCTGGGCCTGAGCCGCCCGCGGCCGCAGACCCGTGCGGTGGACAGCGTCGACCTGCGTATTGTGCGAGGCGAAGTGGTGGGGCTGGTGGGGGAGTCCGGCTGCGGCAAATCCACCTTGGGGCGCATGGTCGCCGGCCTGCTGCCCACCTCCAGCGGCAGTGTGACGGTGGACGGCCAGCCCATGCAGGCATTGGGCGCGGCGGAAAAGCTCAAGGTGCAGATGATCTTCCAGGACCCTTACGCCAGTCTTAACCCACGGCTGCGGGTCGACCGCATTGTCGGCGAAGGCGCGTTGCGCCAGGACCTCACCGACCGTGCCGGGTTTGACGACTATGTCAGCGCGCAGTTGCGCCGCGCCGGCCTCAGTCCCGAATTGCGCCAGCGTTATCCGCACCAGTTCAGCGGCGGACAGCGCCAGCGTATCGGTATCGCCCGCGCCCTGGCGGTGCAGCCGCAGTTGCTGGTGTGCGACGAGTCGGTGGCGGCGCTGGACGTGTCGATCCAGGCGCAGATCCTCAACCTGTTCATGGACCTGCGAGAACAGTTGGGGCTGACCTACCTGTTTATCAGCCATGACCTGGGCGTGGTCGAACACCTCTGCGACCGCGTGGTGGTGATGTACCTCGGACGGGTGGTGGAGTCGGCGACGGTGGACGAACTGTTCGCCCGCGCCAACCACCCCTACACCCAGGCGCTGTTGGCGCAGATTCCCAAGTTCGATTTGCGCCGCAGCCAGTACCAGGCGATTCGCGGCGAAATCCCCAGCCCCTTGAACCCGCCCACGGGCTGCCACTTTCACCCGCGTTGCCCGCATGCCACGGCGCGTTGCCGTGAAGAAATCCCGCTGCTCAGAGAAGTGTCACCCGACCACCTGAGCGCCTGCCACCTCAACCTTGCCTCTTAGGAATTTGCCATGAAGCCCTTGCTGCTGACGCTACTGACTGCCGCGCTGTTGACCGGCGCCCACGGGGCCACCGCCCAGCCCTTGCGCATTGCCTACGCCGACCCGGTGTCGTCGTTGGACCCGCAGTTGAACAACCACGCCGGTGACCGTTCCATCGCACTGCATGTGTGGGAATCCCTGCTGGACCGCCGCGACGACAAGAACCTGCCGGGCCTGGCCGAAAGCTGGACCGCGATTGACGCCAACACCTGGGAGTTCAAGATTCGCAAGGGCGTGAAATGGCAGGATGGCCAGCCCTTCACCGCCGATGACCTGGTGTTTTCCCTGGAGCGTGCGCGCAATGTGCCTGGCAGTGTCGCGCCGTATTCCAGCAGTTTGCGCACGGTCGAGTCGGTCAGCGCGCCAGACCCTTACACCCTGCGGGTCAAGACCGTGGTACCCAACCCGCTGCTGGTGCAGAACATCGACTCGGTCTACATCGTCAGCCGGCATATCGGCGCTAAATCCAGCACCGAGGACTACAACAGCGGCAAGGCGGTGATCGGCACCGGACCTTATCGGCTGGTGTCGTATGCCCAGGGCGACCGCACCCTGTTCGAGCGCAACAAGGACTACTGGGGCAAGCCGCCGCTGTGGGACACCGTGGACTATCGCTTCATCGCCAACCCGGCGAGCCGCACCGCCGCGTTGCTGGCCGGTGACGTCGATGTGATCGACAAGGTCTCGCCCCAGGACGTGAAGAAGCTGCAAGCCACGCCGAGCGTCAAGGTGTTTGCCTACCCAGGCCTGCGCGCGCTGTTGATCCAGCCGAGCTTCCGTCCGGGGCCGAATGAATTCGTGCGTGACAACCAGGGAAAACCGCTGGCAGAGAACCCGCTGCGCGATGTGCGGGTGCGTCAGGCGCTGTCGCTGGCGATCAACCGCAAGGCGATTGTCGAGCGCATCCTGCAGAACACCGTAACCGAGGCCAACCAGTGGATGCCTGCCAATACCTTTGGCTACAACCCAGAGGTCAAGGACATCCCCAACGACCCGACCCAGGCGAAAAAACTGCTCGCCGAAGCCGGCTATCCCGAAGGTTTCCAACTGACCGTGCACGTGCCCGGCGACCGCTACCCGCTGGCGCCGGAAACGATGCAGGCGGTGGCGCAGTTCTGGGCACGCATTGGCATCAAGGTCGATTTGCAGGTGGTGCCATGGTCGGTGTACGCCAGCCGCGCCAATAAAAACGAATACGCGGTCACGGTGATCGCCTGGGGCAATGGCACCGGCGAGGCCGGTTATGGCTTGCTGAATGTGCTGGCCAGTGCCGATGCCAGCAAGGGCGTGGGCTCGTCGAACTGGGGCCGCTACAGCAACCTGCAGGTGGATCAGGACCTGGAGCTGTCATCGGCCGAGTTCGATGAGGGCAAGCGCGAGGCGATCCTGCGTGACTCGGTCAAGCGTGTGAGCGACGACGTGGGCATCCTGCCGTTGTTCCACTACCAGAACATTTGGGCTGCACGCAAAGGTCTGCGTGTCGACCCGCTGGTGAGCGACCGCACCACCGCGTCGATGGTGACGGAGGAAAAGTGATGGCGCGCCTGGCAATCACCCCGCTGGATGGCCTGCTGGATGAGCCGCGCCACATCGTGGTTGATGGGCTGGCGCCGGGCGCGCAGGTGACCTTGACCAGTCGCACCCTGCGTGGCGGCGACCGCGCCTGGCACAGCGCGGCGACGTTTGTCGCCGACGCCCACGGGTGTGTGGACCTTGAGCGCGACGCGCCGGTGGCCGGTGATTATCGCGGCGTCTCGGCCATGGGCTTGCTGTGGAGCCAGCGGATCGAGCAGGGCCACAGCGCGGCGGTGTTTCCCGATACGGTGCTGGAACCGTTGCACACCCGTATCCAAGTCCAAGGCAGTGACCAGGCGTTGGTGCTGGTGCAGCGCCTTGCGGCTGTCGGTGTTACCCGGCGCGAGGTGCGCGAGGACGGCCTGGTGGGCACGCTGTTCCAGCCGCCCGGAGCGGTGCCGCACCCGGCGGTGATGGTGCTAAACGGTTCCGGTGGCGGCATCAACGAGGCGCGCGCCGCGCTGTATGCGTCGCGCGGTTACAGCGCGCTGGCCCTGGGGTATTTCAAGGCACCGGGGCTATCTGACTATATCTCCAATACCCCGTTGGAATACTTCGAGCAGGGTCTGGCGTGGATGCGTCGCGAACTGGCGCCGGTCGATGGCTTTATAGCCCTGAGTGGCCAATCCCGAGGCGGTGAACTGGTGCTGCTGTTGGCCAGCCTGTTTCCCGAGTCGGTATCGGCGGTGATCGGCTACGTGCCGAGTGCCTTGGTGCATGGCGGGCAGGCCGCCGCCGACCCGGCGGTGGGGCGCGACGGCCCGGCCTGGTTGTATCGCGGCCTGCCATTGGTGCACCTGTGGAACAACAATCGCCATGCATCGTGGGCCGCCCGTGATGCGGGGCTGCGCAATGTGCTGTCGATGAACACCGCCCTTGAGGATACGCACGCGGTGGAGCGGGCGCGCATTGCGGTGGAAAAGATTCGCGGCCCGGTGCTGACGTTGACCGCAGGCGACGACGCGGCGTGGCCGTCCAGCCGTTTCGGGCAGATGGTCAGCGAGCGCCTCATACAGTTCAACCACCCATGGCCGGTGCTGCAACGCGACTTTCCCCTGGCCGGCCACAGTATTTTGTTGCCCTACATTCCGACCACCTACAGCGATGACGGTCAGCCCGAGGCGAACGCCCAGGCCAACGAGCAGTCATGGCTGGCCGTGGTGGATTTTCTGCATGATGCGCTGGCCGAGCGCCGTGCACAGTTTAAGGAGTTGCAATGAACAGTCCCGTATTACCCGACCTGCTGACCCGGCTATTGCTCACCGAGCATAGCCCGGTACACGGCCTGCGCCAGGCGCGGGCCAAGGTCACAGACGCCACCGAAGGCAGCTACCAGGCGTTGTTTGCCGACGACTTGCCCGGCAGCCTGAGCCTTGAAGAACGCCTGTTGGTGGCTGAATACGCCTGCCAACTGACGCCGCAACCGGAGTTGGCGGCGCACTACCTTGAGCGCCTGCAAACCCTGGCACCGACCAAGGATTCGCCACGTCTGAAGGCCATCCTCGACTTCACCCGCACCTTGGTGCTGTCGCCCGTTGAAGGTGATCGCGAGGCGTTGACGCCGCTGCTCGACGCGGGCCTTGAGACGGTGGATGTGGTCACCCTCGGCCAGTTGATCGCGTTTATTTCCTATCAAGTGCGCCTGGCGAGCGGGCTGAAAGCGCTGGAGCAGTTGCAATGAGCGACCCCCTGGACATTCAAGGCTTCACCAACCGTAGCCTGGGCTGGAAAGCCTGGCTGCCGACGCTGGATCTGGCCCAGGCCAACCCCGCGCAAGTGGCGGTGTTGGAGGAGAGTCATCCCCAGGCCAAGGTCTCGGAGTATTACCTGACGCTGATCCACCAACCCGACGTGCTGCGCCAGCGTTCCCTGGCGTTCAACGCGATCATGTACGCACCGGGCGGGTTGTCACGGGCTGAGCGTGAGTTGGCCAGTGCGGTGGTGTCGCGCATCAACCAATGCGTGTACTGCGCTTCGGTGCATGCCCAGCGCTTTGAACAATTGGCCAAGCGCAATGACGTGATTGCCCAGGTGTTCGCCGACCCGCACAGCGCCGGCACCACGCCACGGGAACAGGGCATTGTGCAGTTCGCCATCGACCTCACCCTCAGCCCTGGCGAGATCAATGCCGCCTCATTGCTGGCCCTGCGCGAGCAAGGCCTGGATAACGGTGAGATCCTTGATCTGATCCATGCCATCGCGATTTTCGCCTGGGCCAATCGCTTGATGCTGAATCTGGGAGAGCCAGTATGGCCGTGAACGGCCTCACTAAAGGTTGCGGACACACCATGATAGTGTTGCATTACACTGTCGTGAAACAACAGCGCCAGGAGTTCTGGCTGCGTTTGCTGCAGGGCCGCCAGGCTGTCCGGGCGGGCGGTGAGGCAGCGCTTCAGCCAGCTTGAGGAACTCTGGGTTGTGCTAGTTGACGCCGATGGTGGGGATGTCGCGTCTGATCATGCTGGCGCGGGTCTGGGCCAGCCTGTCGTTGTTCCACAGGATCATTGCCATCGGCAGCTGTTGTTCCACCGCGGTGCCCAACTCTTGCACGGTGAACTGGAAGCCGCCGTCGCCGACCATCATCGCGCGCTCGGGGCGGTGATCCGGTGATCTAGTCGCCGATAACTGCTGGTCGCCGTTGGTGATGATTTCAAGGACTACAGCAGATAGTTCGGGAAGACGTCAAGGCAGAGAACTCACCGTTCTCATGATGATCGTCTCATGGCACATCATGAGCGACGCGTATCTTTACTGATTGACACAGTGCCCTTGCAGTCCGGGTAGTGGGAGCATGACCAGAACGCCCCTGATTTCCCCTTTCGCTTGAGCATTGAGGCGTTGCAAGTGGGACAGACAGGGCTGGTTTCGACAGGCATGGCTAAAGTCAGTGAACTGCAGTGTGCGACCAGTTGCGCTATCCAATTTGCCTGCTTGGCGACGAATGCATCCAGGGTCAGACGTCCCGCTTCAATTTCGTCCAGAGCCTGTTCCCAGACTGCGGTCATACCCGGATCTGCAACCGCTGTTGGTACCGCTTCGATCAGGGTATGGGCCGCCGCCGAGGCCATTAAGGCGCGTTTTTTCTTCAGCAAATAGCCGCGATCAATTAACCCCTTGATGATGCTGGCTCGCGTGGCTTCGGTACCGATACCGGTGGTGTCCAGAAGTTTCTGTTTCAGGCGTGGATCGGTGACCAACTTGGCCACATTTTTCATCGTCTTGATCAGATCGCCCTCAGTGAGAGGTTTGGGGGCGGTGGTGCGCTTGGACTTGAGTGCGACGTCGTCCACTGCGCACTGAGGACCTTGTTGCAAGACGGGTAAGACTTGGGACTTGTGATTGGGCTCACCCTCCTCGGTGTTTTCGTAGAGCAAGCCTTTCCAGCCCTGAACCAGGATCTGTTTGCCAACAGCGGTCAATCGCTCTGCGCCGCACTCCAGTTCGATCTGGGTCCGATCAAACTCATGGTGCGGAAGAAATTGCGCGAGGTAGTGGCTACGGATCAGTTCGTAGACTTGGCGCTCTTGTTCAGACATCCGCGCAAGGTTGGCCGACTCGGTGGTGGGGATGATGCCGTGGTGCGCGGTGACCTTGGCATCGTTCCATGCCCGTGAGCGCAGTGATCGATCGAGGCTTCCGAGTGCGTGCCGCAGTGCGGGATCTGTTTTGAGCAGGGCATCGAATACTGCGGGTACCTCGTCGAACATACTCGCTGGCAAATAACGGCAATCGCTGCGCGGGTAGGTGGTGGCTTTGTGGGTTTCATACAGGGCTTGGGCGATGTTTAGGGTTTCCTGAACGCCGAGCCCCAGCTTGCGCTCGCAGATTTCCTGCAGAGTACTCAGGTCGAAGGGCAGGGGCGGTGGTTCTCGGGAATGCTCAGTCTGCAGCGAGAGTACTGTGGCGGTCTTACTGCAAGAGATCGCTTGGACCGTTTGACTGGCAATCGCCTGCTGCAGACAACGACCGGCTTCATCTCGTCCTGAGTTGGGTGGTAACCACGATGCGATAAATGGTTGTCCCATAGAAGACAGGTACACATCCACTTCCCAGTAGGGCACGGAGACAAAGCTGGCAATCGCGCGATCCCGATCGACCACCAAGCGCAAAGTGGGTGTTTGGACGCGTCCAACCGACAGTACACCGTCGTAGCCCGCCCGCCGACCAAGAAGGGTAAACAAACGACTGAGGTTCATGCCGATCAGCCAGTCGGCGCGGCTACGGGCGAGGGCTGAGTGGTAGAGCGGGAAGGTCTCCTGACCAGACTTCAGCGAGGACAGTGCTTTGCGAATCGACGCGTCGTTGAGTGCGGACAGCCATAGGCGCTGAACAGGGCCTCGATACTTGCAGAGCTCCAGTAACTCGCGGGCAATCATTTCACCTTCGCGATCGGCGTCGGTGGCGATGACAACGGTGGCCGCTTCACTGAGCAGGCGTTTGATGATTTTGAACTGTGCCGCAGTCTTGGGTTTGACCTCGACCTGCCACTGCGCAGGAATGATCGGTAGATGATCCAGCGACCAACTCTTGAATTGTTCACCATAAGCTTCAGGCGGGGCTGTATCCAGCAGATGGCCGATACACCAGGTGACGGTTGTCTCTGTACCGATCAGGCAACCATCACCACGCCGAGTGGCTCCGAGAACCTTGGCGATGTCACGACCTTGGGACGGTTTCTCACAGAGGAAGAGGCGCATAGAACTGCTCCGGATTGAGTTCGGAGCAGCGTTGTTGGAAACCGCAGGTGAGGAATATGAGAAACCTGAATCGAAGGATCCTCATATTAGTCAGTCAAAGCAGCCAGGAATGGGCGAAGTTGTACCCCGTCGTATCCTGACGACAGTGTGCATATTCACGAGCAGAGAGAAAAAACGGCTCAGCAACTTCGCGCAAAGGCGCAATTTTTATGCCTGAAGTCTGTCAGTCCGTCGGTGGTTGCCCTCTGCGTTTTCTGGGTTTCGACGCAGGTGAACTGGCCTGTTCTGTACTTTTCCCGACGTGTGTCGCTGATGCCGCCGGTTCACTGGAGCGTTCCCGCGTGACCACGCTGTGCACCCGATGAGGCAGGATGCCGACGCGACGGGCCTCAATCTTGAAGGTCACCCGTGCGTTGTCTTCGCTATCCTCCCACTCATCACGCACGGTGCGGCCTTCGACCAGTACACGCATGCCTTTCTGGTACAGCGTGCTCCAGTGTTCAGCCTCGCGGTGCCAGAGCTCAACCGGCGCCCAATAGCCGCCTCGATCTTCATAGCTGCCTTCGCGTGGTACGGGGTTGTCGAAGTACACATTCAGCCGCAGTAAACGCCGTGGCTCATCATTGCCTGAGGCGAATTCTTGGAACTCTGGCGCACTGCCGATGTTGCCTTCGCCGACGAAAAAAGTACTCATCGTGATACCTCCACTGCAGTTGTGAACTGGCGCAGCAGCCGTTCGGCGCTGGCCGTTTTGATCGCGCAGGTTGTGGCCTGGCGATAGAGCGAATGCATCACACTCATCTGCAGGTTCAGAGCGATGCGATTGCATTCGAAACGGTACAATCCCTCGCGTACGACCTGCGGCAGGGCTTTGTTGCAGACCAGGTGTTCCCAGACAGCAACCCCCATGCGGGCGAAGTCACGGGTGCGCCAACGTAAAAAGGTGCTGCCAGCGCTGGTGTTCTGCAGCACCAATCGGATATCCAGCAGTGAGTAAGGAGGCTGTCCGGCCTGCTGCACCAAAGCCGCCATCAGGTGACATAACTGCGCCTCGATTTCCCTCGCCACCTGCGCCAGGTGCTCCAACTCTCCCTTACCCTTAAAGGGCTTTAAAAGGCCTTTTAGGGAGGCTGCGTGTTCGAGCTGTCGATAGGTATCTGGTGTCAACGCGTCGAAGGGCATTGGTTGAGCCGAGGTCAGGGGATTCATACTTCGTCCTCCGGCTCATCCACTGTCGCAGAGGGCTCTTCAGCGTCCTCTGCCAACGCGTCGACATCATCCACTGCCACAGCACTACGACGAATGATTGGCGGTGCAAACTGGGAGCGGCGATGACCCTCAAGAACGTCCATCGGGGGTAAACCCAGTTTCTCAATGGCCGCAATGGCCCGGGCGTTATTCGCCGCCATGTCATCACGCGTGACGCCGGCATGCCGATAGCGCTGTGCCTGACCGAACAGGCTCCGCAGCAGATGGGCGCCGTCGTCGATCCAGGCTTCCATGTCGATACGGCCGATCAGGGCGGTGTGATGGGCCAATAGGGTACGACGCACCAAGGTGTCGTAGTCGGTCAGGAGGTAGACCGCCAGAAAACCCAGCTGGCTGCCGATGTATAACGGCAAGGTGACGGGGTGGATGTTGAGGTTGTCGCCCATGTCGATCTGTGTCGGCAGGTCATGTCTGATCCGATCCAGCTGTTGGGTCAGTTCCCGCATCCCAGCCTTGGCCTGCATCAATTTTTCTTCGAGTTGCACCATGGCCCAGTCGGCATAGGGATCGTCCTGGGCCGCGGTTTGTTTGATCAGGTTGGTGACACTGATGTAGCCGGCCATACCCATGATCGAGTGGACGCCTTCACGTGCGGCTCGACCTTGCCAGATGCGGGCGGCATGGTGGGTGTGCAGGGTCAGGGTGATGCTGCTGCGCAATGAACCCAGATTGAGTTGATAGTGGTCGGCCACGGTGTTGCCCTCGCATTGGCTTGGACGGGAACGTTGCGACAGATGAGGGTCAAGGGCAGCCAAAAAGCTGAATGCGGTCTGTTCGGTTTGAGAGGGTTAATTCGGAGACGTTCGTGAGTGATGCCGGTGGCATGCGTTCCAGGGATGGCGATGGCTGTATCGGTCGGATTGCGCAGATTCGGCCCTTTGCGATCTCACATTAGAACTCAGTAGATTTGATGCCACTGGCATCAAATCTACTGACGTCCAGGGCGTTTTCCGCGCAGTTGGCGTAGCTCCTTCAGGCACGCTTGGGCGAGGGCGGAAGCGGGTTCGCCCTGTTTTTGGGACGGACGTGACGGTGCTGTGAAGGGCGTTTCTGCAATGGATGAGGGCGCTGTCTGACCTGCCCAAGGACGAAAATCGCCGTTCAGTGCGCGCTGGATCAGACCCATCAGATATGCCGCTGGCTTGCGGATACCTCCTGCCGTACAGCGTGCACCCGCTTCATTGAGCACCGCCTGACGATCCGCGGGTTTGAGCTTGTTTAGCGCCACGGCGACGGCCTGACGCTCGCTTAGACTCAGGTGCAGCGGATCGGGCCAGTGCAGGTTATCCATCGCCGGGGTCGCGCGCGGTATAGTACAAGTACTTTCTTTTAATACAGTACAGGCGGCGTTCGGATTCCGAACTGCGCCGGAAACATTGGCGTTTAGACCCGATTCGGAATCCGAACGAGGGCTTGCACGATTCCGAACGAGGTGATCTTCCCCCAGTTCGGAATCGTGCATAGTGGAATTGGTTGCCTGATCCAATCCTTGCTGCATCCAGTGTTCACCCCAGCTGTCGAGCCGCGTGGGTAGCTGACCTAAATCGATACGGGTGTCCTGTCGAATTTCTTCCAGCATATGCTGAGCGACAATGCGCACAGCCTTGGTCGCATGACCGAGGGCATGTCCGACCAGCGCCAGGTAATCCTGATCCAGTTCCAAGGCTTCGGCGGGGGTTAACGGCTCATCGTGCAGAACATATAGCGAACCTTGCAGGCGCCCGCTGAGTTGATCACGTCCGCGACTCACCAAACTGAGCCAGCGTGTCAACCTGAGCATCGTCAACACCCGAGCGATGGTTTCACGGGAGGCTGATGCACCGTAGGGCACGCTCGACAGGTAAGGCTGTAAATCCTCATAGCGCGGCGTGACCACGCCCTGGCCTTGCAGCATGAGTCGAAACACCTGCCAGGCATTCCGTTCCAATGGCGTCAGTCGATTATCCAACAGCAGCCGACGTGGCACGACTTCGTGAGATTGGCCACTGAACAAAAAGCCAGCCTGTAGGGCCTGGTTGGAGGGTTGTTCAGAGGTGGGGCGTGCGGGCCAGCGTTCACTCAGCTGCTGGGTGCATTGCTGCAGGACACGTTGCCAGCGATTGGAAGGTGCAGTGTTCATGTTCCGTTGCTGTACTGGTCGATCTGCTGCCACACGATGGTCAAGCTGATCTGTTGCTCCTCCGCCAGCATCATCATGGCGTCGAGCTGATCCCCGGTACCGTCATGAGCGCGCAGCTGACACCATCGCTGCCAGAGCGCATGTTCCTGCGCTTCACTCAAATTCTGAGGGCGGCCCTTACGGGTTTCTATCTTGAGCAGGCGCCGACGCAGGGCGGTTTCGGAGTGCGCCAGGCCGAAGCACTGATACATGATGGTGCTGCTGGCGCCGAGCTTGAGCGCTCGATTGATCAAGCGCTCGTTTTGCTCGTCGCGCTCGGCTTGTTCGATCAACCGGTGCAGCACCGGCGAGTCGATCTTGACCTCTACCCAGGGTACGTTGGCATGGGCTAGGCGTGACAGTGTGGTGGGCGGTAAGGATTTCAGCAAGTAGATGTCGTCTTCACCCAGTCCCAGTGCCTTGCAGCGCTGCAGGTTACCCTGGCGCAGCTCATGCAGCACCTGGGTCAGCATGGCCTGGTTGAGCACATTGAAGGACAGGTTCATGGCAGCTCCTTCGGTGACTCATTTTGAGGGGTAAGCGTTAGGTCGATCAGGCGACGGGCCAGGCGGATCAGCCGATACAGCTTGATGAGCAGCCCGTCGGGCAGTCGCTGCAGTCCCACGTCCACGGCGGGACTGTCTGGCAATGGGAGTTGATAGATCCCCAGCAGCAACTGGCCAAACAGCGCTGACGGCAGTTGCTTACGATCTTCCCAGTTGACCTCGTCTTGAGCGCGCAACAGGGCCAGGAGCAGTAGGTGAACGCCCGTCGCGCGAGGCGCTGAAAGATCCAGACGCTCGATGTTCAGGGCGAAGCCCAAGCCATCCTGCTGATCAATGATGCTCTCTGGATGTCCGGCATAGGCCGACATTTCCCGTGCCAGGGTGGCAATGGCGGATCGCAGTTGTTCGGGGCTATCTAGTGCTGGTGCGATGGTCCAAATGTCGTCGATCGCATAGGTGTCGACCGAAGATGCAGCGTCGGTAATAGTCTCGCGATCGATCTGTTCACGAATCTGTTGAACACGTGACGGAGCGCTGACTGCTGATATGGCATTCGTTTGAGGCGGTGTGAGCAGTTCCTCCTGCGCTGTTTCGATCTGGGACTTGGTCTTAGTTGATTTGGGATGAGGATCGGAGGAAAGAGGTCCTGCCGAGGCTTCATCAATGCTCGGCAGATGGATATTCTCCGAGAGCGCGGTGAGGGCAACGCCAGGCGTCGAGATGAGCCGTTGGGTGTCGCTCAACTCCAGGGCCAACATACGGTAGGACTGTCCGAGTAAGCGGCTCATTCGTTCGAGCAATTCATCCTGGATTTGTTCGAGATCGAAGGACTCGGGTTCTGCATCGAAATAGCCCAGGGTCTCGAGCCAGAAATCGACGAACGCAACGGGGACGGTTGGATATCTGTTCCAGGTTCGTTCTGCCTTGCTGCGTAGGCCGATCAGGCGTTCGATCTGGGGCCTGCCCAAACCGGCATACAGGGTTTGTGGAATGGCGGGCAACAAGTGTTCGAGGGTGTCGAGCATGCGGCTGATGTGCGACTGTGAAATAGGGTAACCCCCAGCGGCAAGACGTCGTGCCAGTTCACGTTGCGAGAGCACAGCTCCCTCTGCTTCGAGCATGGCTTTGAGTTTGGCCACCGCCAGAGCCCGTTCGATGAAGGTGAGTTGGCCGTGCAGATCGCTTTCGGCCAGATGGCCGAGTAGCGCGGTGATTTCATTGCTCCAAGGTCGGAACAGGCAATGAACGCGAAAGAAACGTTCGTCGCGGGTTTCCTGCCACAGCTCGCCGAGAATCGCCAAGCGCGTATTCCCGCCGTTGCGGATGATGAAGTAGGCTTCTCCCGGTCGACGGGTGATTGGCGGCGGCTGATCCAGCCCTCGTTCACGGATCGAGGCCTTGATATCGTCATAAAGCGGATTACGGATGAAACGCGGGTTATGTTCGTAGGGCCGCAACTGCTCCAGAGTGACCAGCATAGGTGTGTCAGTGAGTGGATCGGACAGCCGCTCCAGCGATGGGCCGCGAGGGAAGTGGCCTTGGTGCAGCTTATCGGTGATCTCCTCCTGACTGAGCTTCTTCATCGAAACATCCTCAGTTATCGCCGGTTGCGCAAATGGTCACCGACCTCGAACTTGACGATCTCGGCAGTCCCCGAACCTTCGAAGTGCCGGGAAAGTTCTGCGAGGAACCACCCCATGGCCGAGCGACCACCCTGCAGGCGAAAGACCACGGTGCAGTATTCCTCGCAAGGTGGGTGGTGTATTCGAATGGATGGTTGAACGATGATGGGAAGTTGATCCAACATCAAAAGACTCCTTGCCAAACGCGGTTGGCCTCAAGGTAGAACAAACACAATGACTGGGCGAGAAATGCCGGCTGAGCGATTCGTTTCATCGAATCGCCGCGTATCTGCTCACCGTAGAGATCGCTTCGCGCCATTCCGGAAATAACTCAATGGCCAGAGCTTGCAAGGTTTCCAGCGCTGATGGCGAGCGTCGTTGACGTGACTGGCGCGTCTCGATGCGGTGGACCGGTAGGCCGAGGGAGGCGGCGTTGAGGTACGCCACTCGGTCCGGAATTACGGTGTCTAGAACCGAGATGTTGTTAGCCCCAGCGAAGTTCTCGCGCAGGCCACGGATGATCATCCGGGTGTCCACTCGAATGGCATTCACCTGGTTCAATAGCAGTCGCAACGGTGGCTGTGGAATGCCCATGTGGCGGAAAGGTTCGAGTTCGCTCAGCAGCTTCAAAGTGCCGCGCTGCAGTTCGCGGGCGGCGAGCATTTCCGGCGTGATGGGAGAGAGAGCGAGGTCTGAGGCTAGTAAGGCCATCTCCAGCAGTACGCTGCGCGCGCCTTGGGTGTCGATCAAAAGCAGGTCGTAATTGGGGCGGAAGGCATGCAGCAGGTTACGCAGACGCAGTCGCCCATCAGGGGCATACAGCAGCAAGGTGCTCAGTCGGCCTTGATCGTCGTTGGAGAAGATTAGATCGAGCCCAGCAATCACTGTCTTGGAAATAATCAGTGCAGGCGTAGTTAGGTTGAGGGCGATAAGTTCATACGCACCTGCATTAGCCTTTTGGCTCAAGGCGTAATAGCTGGAGAGGGTAGGTTGGCTATCCAGATCGAGCAACAGAACGCGTTGGCCAGCATCTGCCAGCAGACCACCGAGGTTGGCGGCTACTGTGGTTTTACCCACGCCGCCTTTGGTGGAAACCACCGATATCACTCGCATGGCATCAGACCTGCTGACCTAAGCGCTCAACGACCCACTGCTCAATTTCCAGCGAGTCCCAGCCGACTGCGCGCAGTCCGATGCGTTTGGCTTGAGGGAATTTACCTTCCTTCATCAGGTTGTAGATGTGAGCCCGCTTGAAGCCAGTTTTCCGTTCGACTTCTTCACGCCGCATGATGTGACGTTCTGCTTGCAGCTGAAGTGCTTCAGTGGACATGTTGGTCACTCCTGGCGCCGATTGGCGCGTGATGGGAAGTGACCTGAATTGAATAGCAGAAAAGCGAAGGAGTCATTGCAATGCAAGAGGAGTGTTTGCACTGCAATGCTCAGCTTTTGGCCTTGGAAAGACTACGTCTGCCGGCCGCGAATTTTTCATCAAGTGAGCGCTTACTTAGTCCCACGACCTCGCCATAATGCGCGGTTATAGAGTCGACAATAGAAGTCTGGCTATCGAAGATCGAATGCTTTCTTCCAGACTGTGACGAACCAAGCATGATATTGACTAAGGCTCCGATTACGTTCAGAAAGCTGGCTTTGCTGTTTTCGCTGACTTGTTGTTTGTCCTCGGCGAGCATCCGAAGGCTTTCGCGCTCTAATCCAACCGCATTTAGCTCGCTAATCAGCGATTGAAGTTTGGCTTCTGTCACTTTTAGCTGCACCTGCAGGGCGTCACGATCTGCCTGTAAAATCAGATAGGTGCTGTAGTGAATTGTTTTCTGATTATATGCCGCTTGGTTAAAAAGAAACGATGGCCGCTGATCTGGATGATAGTGCAGTATCCACCGCTTTAGGTCCGAATGCCTTAAGGTCAGTAACCTGAAATCGACTGGAGTGCCTGGGGTAACCGTGACCCCAAAAGCTCCGTACGGAATCTCCTGATTTCGAATAGCATCTAGTATCTTACCTACGCAAGTGTGCAAGCATGGCCATTGGGGAAAGGCCTTTATGAGCAGGTCCGAGTTGTCCCAAGCTGATTCAATAATCTGTGCCTCATGAGCAATGAGATCACACCAGCGTATTGCCGCTTCGATGGGTCTGTAAAAAAGCTTTTCAATGGCAGTAAAATTATTAGGTTCGTACATAGCGGTAGCCTTCTACCCAAGGGCAGCTCGCTAGGGTCTGTCTAAATGTCTAACACGATGACATAGGCTTCCGTGCGGTTGCTGTCCAGTGTGTTTTTTGTGCATGTAAGTCGCGGCTTCGCAGCGTGAAGGATGTGTTTTTTACCCAACGCATACTCACTTGTGCACGTTCGTCAATCTCCGTTGGTTACTGAGCAAGTGACTTGAATCGGTATGGCGACAGCCCTAGTCAATTCCCATATCGACGTGCGGTCGCCCCATATTACTGTTTATGCCGTCGAGTGCCCTAGCTCCTATTGGTTTGATCTGGGGGGCGTGGGTGGGAGTAATGATTTTAATTATTGGTAAGTGTGAAGTCCCCCCTAATGAGTGAAATAAGGTTTGCTTTTTTTTAGTGCTGTTTTAGATCTATTTTTTTGGTGCTTATGTCGATTTTTTCGGTTATGAGCTAATGTTCAATCGTTATAGTGGCAGCCAATTTTGTTGTGCTAGGTTTTCAGTGGTTTTATCTGCACAGCAAAGGGAGGCCGCTACGTGAATGGATTTATAGAAACCGACAATCTTAGTTACTTTAAGGTTGATCGTCAGGCATATATTTCATCCGGGGTTTATCAGCAGGAGCTTTACGCGGTCTTCGATAAAAGTTGGCTATATTTGGCGCATGTAAGTGAACTGCCAGCTACCGGGGACTTTTTGACGCGTGATGTTGGTGGGCGCAATCTCATTTTTCAGCGCCAGGACAACGGTGAGCTTTGCGTATTCCTCAATGCTTGTTCGCACCGTGGTGCGCGAGTATGTTCCGAAATGCGCGGCAATACCCAGCGCTTCACTTGCCCGTACCATGGCTGGACGTATGACAGCCAGGGCGCGCTGGTCGGCCAGCCCGATCGGGCTGCTTACCAGTATCGCGGCCAGTGCGACCTTGACCTTTCACTGACCCGGGTGACCCATTCGGTTTACAAAGGTTTTGTGTTCATCCACTTTGCGCGCAAGCAGAACTCCCTTGAGGAATACCTGGGCCAAGCCGCCGATTACATCGACCTGATTCTCGACCAGTCCGAAGATTCGCTGGAAATCATTCCCGGTGCGTTCGATCATGCAATCCAGGCCAATTGGAAGCTACTGGCCGAGAACGGTGTGGATGCTTACCATCTGCCGTTCGCCCATAAGCGCTACCTCGAATACCTCAATACTCTGGGCACCGACCCCGCGTCGCATAAACGCACCGGCCAGGGGTTATCGCTGGGCAACGGCCACGGCTTGATCATGAGCGGTCCACCCTCCACTGGGCGCCCGATCGCTTATTGGAGCCCGCTGTTTCCCGACGCATTGAAAGCGCCGATCAATGCCAAATTCGAGCGCCTGGTGCAGCGCTTCGGCCAAGCACGTGCTGAGACCATCGCCCATACCAACAAGAGCCTGTTCATCTTTCCGAACCTGGTGATCAACGACATCCTGGGCTTGAACATCCGTACGTTTTTTCCCGTTTCCGCCACTCAGGTCAATTTGACGGTGTGGGGGGCTGGATTCAGCAACGAGAATCGCGAAGAGCGCGCAGCGCGGATTAATGGCCTGATTTCGTTTATCGGCCCCGGCGGTTTTGGCACACCTGACGATGTCGAGATTCTTGAATCCTGCCAGCGGGCCTATGCCCATAGTGCCTTGGGCTACAGCGATTTTTCCCGGGGCATGGGGCCTGGCACCCAACGGCATACCGATGAAGAACAGAACCGTAGTTTCTGGCGTGAATGGAGCCGACGCCTGGGGCAACAGATCCCGTTGCGGCAGCTGGCCATCGCCGTTTAACCCATCACTCTCATTGATACCTGGCAGATCCTCCACGCGCTGCAGCTTGGGCTACGTGGGGAATATCGGGCACCGCAAGGACATGTCTCATGTGCGGAATTGCCGGATGGACCGATTGGACCCAAGACCTGCGGCCACAGCACCAGGTCATCGAAAACATGACCCGAACCCTGGCGTTGCGCGGGCCGGACGCCGAAGGGGTTTGGACCGCACCTCACGCGCTGTTGGGGCATAGACGGCTGTCGATCATTGACCTGGCTCACGGCGCACAGCCCATGGCCGATGCCTTGGGCGAAGTGGCCTTGACCTACAGCGGCGAGGTCTACAACTTCCAGGCGCTGCGCGAGGAATTACAGGGTCTGGGCCAAGTCTTCAGCACGCAATCGGACACCGAAGTCGTGCTGCGCGCCTACCTGCAATGGGGGGAACTGGCGTTTGCCCGGCTGACCGGGATCTTTGCCTTTGCCCTCTGGGATGCGCGCGACGAAAGCCTGTGGCTGGTACGCGATCGCTTCGGGGTCAAGCCGTTGTATTTCTTTCCCACCGCCGCTGGCGTGTTGTTCGCCTCCGAGCCCAAGGCGATCCTTGCCCACCCTGAGGTACGGCCGGTACTCGATGCCAGCGGGGTGGCCGAGTTGTTCGCCCTGAGCACGGCACCCACACCAGGCCATGGGGTTTACCAAGGCTTTTATCAGCTTAAACCTGGGCATGCCTTGCGATTCGATGCCAAGGGGCGGCGTGACTTGGTTTACTGGGAATTAAAGGCTGGCGTGCACACCGACAGCCCGAGCGAAACCGCTCGGCATGTCACCACTCTGTTGCGCCAAGTGGTGGAGGAACAATTGGTGGCCGATGTGCCGCTGGGCAGCTTACTGTCCGGTGGCCTCGACTCCAGCGCCATCAGCGCCTATGCGGCCCAGGCCCGCCAACGTCATGGGCAGTCGTTGCCGACGTTCTCGGTGGACTTCACCAATGGCGGTGAAGGTTTTGCGCCAACTCCCTGGCAAAGCAGTTGGGACGAACCCTTCGCCCAGTTGGCGTCGGCTGCGCTTGGGACGCCCCACACCACCTTGGCCGTCGCCCCCGAGCAGGTGCTGGAACAGGAAGAGGCGGTGCTGCGAGCCCGCGACCTTCCGGGCTGGGGGGAACTGGACAGCTCGCTGTATCTGCTTTTCCAACAGGTGCGCCAGCACACAACCGTGGCGTTGTCCGGTGAGTCGGCGGACGAAGTGTTCGGCGGCTATCCGTTTTTCCATGATCAACAGGCCCTGGAGTATGCAGGCTTCCCCTGGCTCGCCAACAAGAGCGGCCTGTGGGAATTGCTGCGCCCAGAAGTCGCGGCGCGAGTAGCGCCCAAGGATTATGTGGCGCGGCGTTATCAGGAAGCGCTGGACGAAGTGCCGCGCCTGCCTGATGAAAGTCCCCAGGAGCGTCGTCAGCGTGAAGTGACTTACCTGGCACTGACCCGTTGGCTGCCGGCAATGCTCGATCGCAAGGACCGCATTAGTATGGCGGTGGGCCTGGAGGTGCGCGTACCGTTCTGTGACCACCGGCTGGTGGAGTATGTATGGAATGTGCCGTGGTCAATCAAGAGCGTGGCAGGGGAGGGCAAGACCCTGTTGCGTAACGCCGTGCGCAGTGAGTTGCCCGAAGCGATTGTCGAGCGCAAGAAAAGCGGCTTTCCCGCCAACCCCGACCCGCGCTATCTGGAGCTGTTGCGTAGTCAGGCGCGGCAACTGTTGATCGACGGAGACTCGCCAGTGTTCGAACTGCTAGACGCCCGCCGCGTCGGTGAGTTGATTGAACTCGGCCAGCCGCTGCCCAGCCCGCGAGCGTCCAGCAGCCCCACGGCGGGTTTGGCCTACCTATTGAACCTGGACCGCTGGCTGCGTCTGTACCAGGTTGACATCCGCCTGTAGCGCACCCTTTAACTGTCAGGGGAAATGCCCATGAGCCTTCCATTGAACATCAGTGCTCCGACCTTGCACGCCCGGGTCAGTGACTTTCTGATAAACGAAGCCGAGCTGTTGGACAACCGCGAGTTGGAAATCTGGATCGGCCTGTTCGAACAGCCCGCCCGGTACCGCGTGTTGCCATTGCAGAGTCATCTGGCCGAGGGTGAACCCGATTCCAGCCTGTTCATTATTGCCGATGACTATATTCGCCTGCGTGAGCGCGTCGACAGCCTGCTCAGCGGCCATACCTGGATGGAAAAACCGGCCTCACGCACCCGGCGTCTGGTGAGCAACGTACGAATCAAGTCTCAGGACGGCGAGCAACTGACGATCAAGAGCAATTTCGTGGTTCACCAGTTCCGCAACCAGCAGACCTGGTACTTCGTCGGCGAGGCCACGCATGTGCTGCAAGACAGCCCTGGAGGCCTGCGCATTCGTGCGCGGGATATCCGCCTGGACCATGAAACCATCAGTGCCCAGCGGCGCATCAGCATCATTTTGTAAGGCAGGAGTCGTTCATGAGCCATTCACTGCTTCCCGGGTTTGAGTACTCGACCCTGATCACCCACGGCGCGCAGATTCAGGTGGCGGTCAAGGGCAGCGGCCCGCCGCTGTTGCTGTTGCATGGCTACCCGCAGAACCACCTGGCCTGGCACCGTCTGGCGCCACGCCTGTCCGAGGATTACACCGTGGTGTTGGCGGACTTGCGTGGCTATGGCGAGTCCCGCGCCCTGGAGCCGAATGCCCCTGGCAGCTATGACAAGAGCGCCCTGGCCCTAGACCAGGTGCAGGTCATGCAGCAACTGGGGTTTGAGCGTTTTGCGGTGGTGGGGCATGACCGTGGGGCGCGCGTCGCTTATCGCCTTGCGTTGGAGTATCCCGAGGCGGTCAGCGCACTGGTGTCGTTGACGGTGGTGCCGATTCTGGACGTGTGGGGCGGGGTCAACAAAGCCTTTGCATTGAATGCCTACCATTGGTTTTTGCTGGCGCAGCCGTTTGATCTGCCGGAACGACTGATCGGTGCCGACCCGGCGTACTTTCTGAATTGGACATTGCAGCGTATGGCCCAGGGCCGGGAGATTTACCATCCGCTGGCGCTGGAGAGCTACCATCGCGCCTTCGCCCGCCCGCAAGTGCTGCATGCGATGTGCGAGGACTATCGCGCCGCCGTGGGCGCTGACACCGATGCCGACCTGGCCGATCGCGACGCCGGCCATCAAGTACGGTGCCCGGTGCTTGTGTTGTGGCAGGACCGTCCCTATGCGCCGGCCAGCCACCCGCTGACGGTGTGGCAAACCTGGGCGCCGGATGTGCGCGGTGCCGCAATCGCTGCCAGCCATATGCTGCCTGAAGAAGCCCCCGAGGCGGTGCTTGAGCAGCTGTCGCCGTTCCTGCAGCAGGTGTGGCCATGAGCGGCGCCCAAGGTGCGCTGTGGCGCCAGCGCCTGTTCGAGGCTCATAGCGCGATGAATGCGTATTTGATCGCACAGCACCGGGTGCAGGACCTGGCGGATTGGGTCGACGTCACCTCCAGGATCTTTCACGACCTGCCGCCGCCGGAGTCCACCGACAGTGCGGCCTGGCAGGCGGTTTTTTTCCGCACCCAGGCTCTGATCGAGCAGTTCATTGTGCAGCGAAAACATCTCTACGACCTGGACCTGTGGGCACTCGCCACCGGCCAGGTATACCGCGCCCTGGAGCCGGACGGGCAGGGTGTGCCGGATGTCGCTGCCGAACGCCTGGGGCGCCAGGCCGCGCTGTATGACACCCGCTTCAAGATCCATTCGACCGCCGATGGCAGCCGCTTCCAGGTCCAGCACTGTGGCATCTGGGATTACCGCGAGCGTGCTCGTGCTAGGGGCGTGCCCATCACCTTGAAGTCGGCCTGTACATACTGCACCAAACTGCTTTCTTCGCTGGTCCAGGCCAAAGGGTGCACGGCTCGCTGGGAGTTGTTCGCCGACGATCAACACCATGGCTGTGAATGGATCATCACCACCGACAGTCTTTCCCACACAGGAGCCGTCGAACATGAACGCGATCATTGAACAGGCCCGTACCCTGGGCGGTTATGAAACCTCCAGCCAACTCCTGCAACTGCGCGACCAGGACTGGGTCCTGGCACGCGCCATGATCGAGCCCAAGCGCTTGCTGGACCTTGGATGTGGCATCGGCTCACTGCTGCAGGGCGCGGTGGAACGCTGGCCGGAGCTGGAGCAGGTATGGGGCATCGAGCGCTCGCAACTGCGCCTGGACCTGGCGCGCCAACAGTTGCAAGGCACCTCGGCCGAGGTAGTTTTGCAGCAGGGGGACTTACTGGAGCTGCCGGCGGTGGAGCAGCGCTTTGACCTGATCAGCATGACGGCGGTCTTGCATTGGCTGTACCCGTCCGAGGAGCAGTTATTCCAGTGGGTGGCCCAGCAACTGGATGCGCAGGGCGTCTTTCTGTTTACCTCCCATCATCCACTGTCACAGCAGGGGCTGGGGGGCGAAGACGAGCTGGTGGCCGAGGCGTTGCTGGCGATGAAACTGGTGGTGCCCGGGCATGTGCGACAGCACTTCAACGAGCATACGGTGTTGCCCATGGGCACCCGCACCCGGCCCAAGGCCGAACTGGAAAGCATCGTGCGGCGTTACTTCGATGTGCGCTCCATCGCCAGTCGCTCGGCGGCACTGCGCATCGACAACCTGGAGCAATACCAACGCTTTCATGCTGCGACCTTCGGCACTTATTTCAGCCCCTTGGTGCCGTTTGCGCGCATCGAGGAATTCTTCGCTCGGCTTGGCACGATTGCCGAGCAGCGCATGGCGCGCCAGGGCTATGTGACCGACATCCCAGTGAGCGTATGGCGTTGTGTGCCCAGGTCTTCGAAAGTGCCGGCATAACCTTATGAATAAACAGTCTTGGTCGGTGCTGAAAAACCTGCCGGGCAGTTGCACACACAGTTACGTGATTGCCATAACTCGCCCAAATACCTCACTGACATCGAACTGCGTTACGCCGCGACTCAGCAATTGAAGCTGGCTGTGGGAGTGAACAACGTGTTTGACGTCAAACCCGACAAACTGCCGCCGGAAAGCACCTAATTGGAGTTCAACCACTACGACACCTACGCCTCGCAAATCAGCTTCAACGGGGCTTTCTATTACGTGAATGCGGTTTACAGCTTCTAGGGAGGTGAGGGTCATGGCCATTGAATTACGCGGCGGCGTGCGGGCTTGTGCAGTGGTGGGCGACACGGTGTTCGAACGTCAGGCCGGGCGTTTTTTGCCGGACATTCGCAGCCGTCCGGTGTGCCCGTTCGACATCCAGCAGAAAGCCCGGTTGGAAGAAGCTGATGGCCTGGACAGCGCACTGGTCACGGTGGCCAGCGCCTGGCCGGATCCCTGGCTGGTGGCCGGTTATGCGTTGTCTTCCACCAGCACCCTGCGGATCACCGTGGCCCATCGCCCTGGTGTTACGCAGCCGACGGTAGCGGCGCGCTCGCTGGCGACCCTGGATCGCTTGTCCCAAGGGCGCACCGCAGTGCATGTGGTAATAGGTTCGAGTGACGCCGATGTGCGTCGCGACGGAGATTTTGCCGACAAGGAGCAACGCTACCGCCGAGCGTTCGAATACCTGGAAATTTTTACCCGCGCCCTGGAGAGTTGCGAGCCGTTCGATTACGCCGGGGAGTTTTATCGCCTGGAAGACGCCGGCAGTGGCTTTTTGCCGGTGCAACAGCCACGCCCGCCGTTGTCCATTGGTGGATCGTCGGAGCATGCCCAGCGCCTGGCTGCGCGGTTTGCCGATATCTACGCCGGTACCTTCGACAGCCTTGAAAACACCCAGCGCCTGAAGGCAAAGCTGCAGGCCTTGGCCGATGGTCGAACGCTGAAGTTGTGGAAGCACTTCCAAGTGATTCTCGGCGATACCGAGCAAGCCGCCCAGGACACCGCCCGGCAATGGCGCGAGACTGCGCTTGGCCTGTTACTGGCGCGGCCGGCGGCGGAGCTGAGCGCTTCACCGCAGATGGCCCGAGACCACGAGCGCCAATTGCTGACGCAAACCCGCCCGGCCCAACGCCAGGAATGGGCGCAGGCCGTGGTGCAACGGGCCTTCGACGGTGTATGGGTGGGCACTGCGGACAAGGTGGCAGCGGAAATCCTGGCGTATCATCAGGCCGGTATCGATATCGTGCAATTGGAGGCCACCACCGAAAGCGCCCAGGATATTCAACTGCGCCGGCAACTGATCGAGCGCTTAAGGGGCGCGCCATGAGCGAGTCAGCGCTGTCGACGAGCGAGGCGGTGCCGGCGCGACGGGCTGCGGAATTCACCCCGGTGACCCTGGGGGTGTTGCTGGCTTCGATTATTGGCGTAATCGTCGGCCCCACCGGCTTGGTCATCAGCAGCTTCTCGCTGTTTATCGAGCCTATCAGCAGCGAATTGCACTGGGACCGCAGTCAGGTGGCGCTGCTGGTGACTTGGCTGGGGCTGGCGGTGGCGATCAGCAGCCCGTTCAAAGGCTGGGCCGTGGACCGCTGGGGCGCGCGCGCTCTTGTGCTGCCGCTGACCGCGCTGCTGGCGGTATGCCTGGCCAGCACGGCCTGGACGCGGGCCGATTGGCAGTTGTACCTGTTGTTTTCGATCATGGGGCTGCTGGCTCCCGGCAACATTCCCTACGCACGGATTCTGGGAGGGTGGTTCACCCATCGGCGAGGCACTGCCTATGGCTTGCTTGGCCTGGGCTTTGGCTTGGGCGGCCCGTTGGTGTTGTACGTGGGCAATCTGTGCATCGAGGCGTTTGGCTGGCGCACCACCTACCTGATTTACGGCGTGTTCGAGGGTGTCGTGGCGCTGCCGTTGTTATGGTGGCTGTTTCGTGAGCGGCCGACCGCAACGGTTGCACTTGACCAGCGCCCGACCTTGGGCCTTACGCCGCGCCAAGCTTGGAGCGGCCTGACGTTCTGGCTGATCCTGGCGAATTTGCTGCTGGGGGTGTTTGCGGTCACCGGCGTGATGATCCACGGCTTGCCGCTCTTGGTAGAGAGGGGGCTGGCGCGGTCGGACGCGGTGGAGGTGCTCTCGGCCTTATGGCTGGGCATGATCGTGTCTCAACCGCTGTTGGGCCACGCCCTGGACCGATACGACAGCCCGCGGGTGGCGCTGCCCTTCGCGATACTGGCGGTGCTCGGCATGCTGGTACTGGTGCAGGCCGACCATCCTGGCTGGCTGTGGGGGGCGGTATTTTTTATCGGCCTAGGCGCGGGAGGCGAAACCGGTACGACCCAGTATTTTCTGACGCGCTATTTCGGCCTGCGCCACTTCAGCGTGATCTACGGTTCGGTGCAGCCGTTTACCTTCGCCATCTCCATCAGTCTCGGCACCTGGTTGCTCGGGTTGGTCTATGACCGTTCGGGCTGTTATGCGCTGTCGAGCCAGGTGCTGCTGGCAGCGTTCGCGGTCGCTGCGTTGTTGCTGTTGGCATTGGGCCGTTACCGCTACACCGCCACCGGATTATCCAATGAGGGAGCCACATCATGACTGAGGCTGTGGCCGCTGTGCCTGATCGAGACCGTATCGCTCCTGGCGTCTGGCTGCTGGCAGGCCTGGCGTTTGTGGTGGGTACCGTGGAGTTGGTCGTGGCGGGGATTCTTGACCAACTGGCGCAGACCTTCGCCGTGAGCCAGGGCCAGGCAGGCTTGTTGATGAGCCTGTATGCGCTGGTGTATGCGCTGATGGGGCCCGTGTTGATCTACCTGAGTGCCAGCGTGCGTCGGCGTCGCTTGTTGCTCGGGGCGTTGCTGGTGTTCGTCGGCGCGAACCTGGCGGGGGCGGCGGCAGGCAGCTTCACTTGGCTGCTGCTCAGCCGCTTGTTGGTGGCGGCCAGTGCTTCGGTGACGGTGGTGGTGGCGATCACCGTGGCGGTGGCGTTGGTGCCGTCCAACCGCAGTGGCCAAGCCATCGGGCTGGTGTTCGCCGGCATCGTCGCATCGCTGGTGTTGGGTGTGCCGCTGGGCACCTTGATTGGCGAGTACTGGGGCTGGCGCAGCCTGTTCCTGCTGCTGGCGGGCCTGGCGCTGCTCAGCATGCCGCTGGCGTCGCGCTGGTTGCCGGATCTGCCCGGTGCTCCGGGCATTGCGCCGAGTCGGCAATGGGCGGAACTGGTGCAAGGCAAAGTCTTCCTGGTCCACGCCGCCTCGATGCTGCAAATGACCGGCCAATTCACCCTGTACACCTACATCGTGCCGTTTCTGGTGCGCAGCATGGGCTTGTCGAAAACGGTGATCAGCCTGGTGCTGCTGGTATATGGCATTGGCGGCATCTTGGGGGCGGTGGTGGGCGGGCGCGCGGCGGATCGCTGGCCGCCACCGCACACGTTCGTGGTATTTCTGGTGCTGCATGCCCTGGCCATGAGCGTGCTGCCGCTTGCGACTGTGTCTTTGTGGGTGCTGTTGGTGGCGGTGGTGGCCTGGTGCATTTTCAACATGGCACCGGGCCCAGTGATCCAGAAATACCTGGTGGGCCTCAACCCGAATACTGTCGCCGTGCAGGTCAGCCTCAACACCAGTGCAATACAACTCGGCGTGGCCTTGGGGGCGTTTCTTGGCGCCGGGTTGGTGGATCATTTTTCCGTACAGGCTTTGCCCTGGGTCGGCGCGGCCCTGGTACTCGGCGGTGCCGGGTGCGGTTGGTGGTCGGCATGGCTGCCCAAAACACAGGAAAACGACTGATCGTCGAGAGAACTTCAACCTGGCAAGCTCACTACCGTCGTATCCGTTGGCGTGGGGTGTCTCAAGTGACTGAATGCATATGGATAGCCCTTCACCTTTCAAGAACACGCTGATTGCCCAACTGTTTCAGCAGAACTATGGCTGGCTATGCCGGCGCTTGTCGCGCCACACCGGTTGTAGCCACAGCGCCGAGGACTTGGCTGCGGAAGCTTTTTTGCAAGTCTGGATGCTGCCTGACCCGGGGGCGATTCGCTCGCCCAGGGCGCTGCTGGCAACCATCGCCCAACGCCTGATGTACGAGAGTTGGCGGCGCAAGGACCTGGAGCGCGCCTACCTGCAAGTGCTGGCCGAGATCCCCGACCAGGTGCATCCCTCGCCCCATGAACAATGGATGCTGATCGAGAGTCTGCAAGCCATAGACCGCTTGTTGGATGGCCTGTCGGGGCAGGCCAAGACGGTGTTTGTGCTCAGTCAGTTGGAGGGCCTGACCTATGTGCAGATCGGCGAGCGCGTGGGCCTGTCGCTGGCACGTATTCATCAGTTGATGAAAGACGCGCTGCGTTGTTGCTACCGGGGCCTCGAAGAATGAGCCAGGCGGACCGCGACGACGCGGTGTTGGAAGAGGCGATTGAATGGATGGCGCAGATTCAGTCCGGTTCGTTCGACAGCCAGCAGCAACAGGCGCTAGAACAATGGCGCGGGCAATCGCCACGCCATGCGCGGGTCTTCGATCAGTTGCTCAAGGGCCTGGCTAGCGTCCAGGCATCCCCTTGGCGTGGGCGTACCAGCGCGCCGCTGCTGCGTGCGCTGGAGCAACCTTCGAGCCGCCGGCGATTTATCGGCAATAGCCTGAGCTTGCTCGGTGTGGCCGTGGGGGCGGGGCTACTGGTCCGATGGTTGCAATCGGGCATGGGCTTACCCGGCGAGTGGGTGACCGGCACCGGGGAGCGTCATCGCTGGCTGCTCGACGACGGCAGCCGGCTGGAGCTCAATGCCCGTAGTAAAGTGCTCCCGCTTTTCATTGACCAGCAACGCGGGCTGGTATTGCGTCGTGGCGCGTTGTTGCTGGAAATCGCCGGGAACCCCGTATCGGCGTTCGAAGTCACCACCTCGGCCGGGATTGTGTCTAGCCAGGCCGGGCAGTTGCAGGTGGCCGAAGAGGGCGTGTGCATCCGTCTATTGACCCTGCGCGGCGAGGCGCTCCTGCGCTTGCCCACAGGGGAAAGCGTTGTGGTTCCCAGCGCCCATTCCCTGCTGTTCGATGCCCGTAGAGTACTTGCCCGAGACGGCCTGCAGCCGGACGAAGGGTCGTGGGCCAGCGGTTGGCTTGAAGTCAATGACAAGCCGTTGAGCTGGGTCGCGGAGGCGTTCAGGCCTTATCTGCCCGGTGTGGTCATGCTCGACGACAAGGCTGCGAAAATTCGCGTCAACGGCCTGTTCCCGCTGGACGATATGCTCATCTCCCTTGAGATGCTGGAGCGCAGCCTGCCGGTGGCGGTCAGCTGGTATAGCGATTATTGGGTCAGTATTACTGCCTCATAGCCACCCACTTAGGTTGCTTGGGTGGTGAATGCTGGCCCGAGGAGATCTCAATAGGATCGCACTGGGCACACACTGCTCCACAGGCAATGCCACTCCGCGCGGAATGACGGCATAACCTTATAAAAAAACAGTCTCGATTGGCACTAAACAATCCTGGGGGCAATTGCACACATAGGGACGTGCATCCCTCAGGTAAATCGATAATGACCATAAAATGTATGTCTCGCGTGCCTCACAGCTCCGTGATCTGGGCGGTGGGGCTCACCTGCCTGGTGTCTGCGCCGCTGCTTTGGGCCGAGCCTGTCGCTGCGGCCGGCAAGGTCCAGGTTCTGGCTTTTGATATTCCTGGCGCAAGCCTGTCCCAGGTGCTGTTGAGCATTGTCCGGCAGAGTCGTACGCCGATCTCGTTTGACCAGGCGCAGGTCGAGGGGTTGTCGGCGCCGGCGATCAAGGGCTCGTTGAGTGTTGATCAGGCGCTGGAGCAAGCATTGCGCGGCAGTGGCTTGGGGGTCAGCCGCGACAATGGCGTACTGACGTTGCACCCTGTAGCGTCCGCGCCGGCAGCATCCGTCGTGCCGCATGCGCCGACGTCGACGGGCACGCTGGCGACGGTAGTGGTGACCGGCACTCGCCAGACCAATGTGAAAGCCAGCGAGAGCCTGAGCCCCATCGACGTGGTGAGCAGCGAGCAACTGCAGAGTAGCGGGGCGACTGATCTGCGCGACATGCTGGTCAAGCTGCTGCCCGCGCTGACTCGACAGGCGCAGCCGTTCAATGCATCAGCCTTGACCCATACCCAGTCGTTGCGCGGCCTGAGCCCCGACCATGTGCTGGTTCTGGTCAACGGCAAACGTCGTCATGAGACGGCAAACCTGAACATCAGTGGTGGTTTGCAGAAAGGCTCGACGGGCGTCGACCTGGATACCATTCCCGTCAGCGCCATCGAGCGTATCGAGGTGCTGCGAGACGGGGCGTCCGCTCAGTACGGCTCGGACGCCATTGCCGGGGTGATCAATATCATCCTCAAGTCTGCCGACCATGGGGCGCTGTTCAACACTGATATCGGGCAGTACGGTGCCGGTGACGGGCTGTCCCAGGGCTCGGGTATCAACGGCGGGCTGGCGTTCGGTGAGAGCGGTTTTCTCAACCTGAGTGCCGAATACCGTGAGCAAGAGCGTACCGTCAGGAGTGGTATCGATAACCGCACGGGCCATCGTGACAACATTTCCATCGGCGACCCTGCCTTCCATCGCCAGTCGGTGGCATACAACAGCGCTTATGGTTTTGACGATGACGTCGAGCTGTATAGCTTTGGGACCTATACCAGCCGAAAGGGCTCGTCGGCGGCAAACTACCGTCTGGGTTCGGTGGCTCCGACGATCTACCCGCAAGGCTTTACCCCGCGTCCCAACAATGACGAGGATGACTATTCGGCCGTCTTCGGCATCCGCGGTAACTCGCTATTCGACCAATGGCACTGGGACCTGAGTACGGCCTATGGCGCCGATCGACCCGAGATCAGCATGACCCAATCGGTCAATGCTGCGCTCTATCGCAACACCGGCACCAGCCCCACCAGCTTCGATCTGGCCACGTATCGCAACACCCAGTGGACCAACAATTTTGATATCGGCCGCGCCTATGACGTCGGGTTCCTGGCCAAACCGTTGAATGTCGCGCTGGGCCTGGAGCAACGGCGGGAGACCTATCAGATCAGCGCCGGCGATCCGGCTTCGTACGACCTGGGCGGAGCCGAGGGGCTGGCCGGGCTCTCACCGCTGAGCGCGGGCAAATGGTCGCGTGATGTGCTGGCGTCCTACATCGATCTGTCGTCGTCGATCACCGAGAAATGGCAGGTGGACGTTGCCGGCCGCTACGAGCATTTCAGCGAGTTCGGCAGCACCACCAATGGCAAGTTATCCACCCGCTATGACTTCACGCCGGCGGTGGCGGTGCGCGCCAGTGTGAGCAGTGGCTTTCGCGCGCCGTCTCTGGTGCAGGAGCACTATACCGGCCTGAGTGTGGGCCCGGACATCGCCCTCGGGCTGCTGGCGGCCAACTCGCCGGCCGCCAAGCTGTTGGGGGCGAAGGACCTGAAGCCGGAGAAGTCCACCAACTTCAACCTCGGTCTGGTGCTGACTCCGCGAGCCGATGTGAGCCTGAACATCGATGCCTACCAGATCCGCATTCGTGACCGTATCGTCGACAGTGGCACCTATTCGGGTACCGAGGCGATTGATGCGTTGACGCTGGCCGGAATCTCATTGCCCGCAGGCCTGGACACGGTCAGTACGCACTACCTGGCCAATGGTGCCGACACCCTCACGCGAGGGGTCGATATCATTGGACATTACCTCACGCCCCTTGGCGCTTATGGCGCGATTGACTGGGAAGCATCGGCCAACTTTAACCGCACCAAAGTAGAAAAGAACCACCAGGGCGCTAACGGTGATGTGCTGCTCAATGCCCAGCAGATTGCCTGGCTGACATCTTCCACGCCGCGCAGCCAAGTGTCGTTGGGCGGTACCTGGAGCCTGGATGACCTTGATGTGAGTCTGCGCCTGACACGCTACGGCAAGACCACCTCAGAGCTCGACTATACCGTGGGGCCCAACGCCTGGTCCCCCACGGTGTTCAATCACTTCGTTAACAGCCCGAAATACATCACCGATGTCGCCGTGCGTTATGCGGTGAACCGCAACCTGCAACTGAGCGCGGGCGCCGACAACGTGCTGGACGTACGCCCTGACAAGCTACCGGCCGCGAGTACTACTTACGGCGATGTGTTGCGTTACGACACCTACGGCTCACAGATCGGTTTCAACGGCGCATTCTACTACGTGAAGGCGCGGTATCAGTTCTGATCCTCAACTGATAGTGGCTAATGGGATACGACTATGACCCTTGAAATTCCAAAGGGCGGTCACGCGGAGTATTCGCCGGCCGCTCTCGGTGTGCTGTTGGCTTCGGTGATCGCCATCATGCTTGGCCCCACCGGCATCCTGCTTACTACCTTCAGTTTGTTCATCGCGCCGATAAGCCTCGAATTCAACTGGGGCCGCGCCCAGGTCGTGTTGCTGGTGACCCTGTTCGGTCTGGCGGTGGCGCTGAGCAGCCCGATCAAAGGCTGGCTGATCGACCGCTGGGGGGCCAGGCGGTTGATGCTCGTCAGCACTGCGTTGCTGGCACCACTGCTGATGGCATTGGCGATCATCGGAGAAGTCTGGCAGCTACGCGGGTTGTTTTTGCTGCTGGGTATCGTTGCACCGGGGAATATGCCCTACGGCAAGATTTTGGGCGGTTGGTTTGTGCAGCGACGTGGCATGGCCTATGGATTGTTGGGACTGGGATTTGGCATCGGCGGTCCGTTCGGGTTGTGGGTGGGGCATGTGTGCATCGAGGCATGGGGGTGGCGTACCACTTACTTCGTGTATGGCGTTCTGGAGGGCGGAGGGGCGTTGCCATTGTTATGGTGGTTATTTCGCGAGCGTGCAGTCCCAGCCGTCCAGCAAGCCGCGCCTGCGGTGGAGCAGGGCATGTCCGAGTTCGAAGCCTGGCGAACGCCAACGTTCTGGTTGCTGTTGATCAACCAGGTGCTGACGGTATTTGTGATGTCGGGCGTGATGACGCACGGGGTGCCAATGCTGATGGAACGTGAACTGACTAGAGCTCAGGCTGCTACCGTGCTGTCGGCGTTGTCGATCGGCATGGTGGTGTCCCAGCCACTGATGGGGGGCTTGATGGACCGCTTCCAGACGCCCAGGGTCGCGCTGCCTTTTGCGTTGATCGCCGTACTCGGCATGCTGATATTCCAGTCTGCGAACGGCTCTGCCGGCTTGTGGCTCTCGATATTCTTGATCGGCCTGGGAGGCGGTGGCGAAAGCGGTACGACCAAGTACTTCGTCGCACGCTACTTCGGTTTGCGCCGCTTCAGTGTGATCTACGGGGCGGTGCAGCCGTTCACGTTTGCCCTGTCGATCAGCCTCGGTGCCTGGCTCATTGGCGCGCTGTATGACCAGGCCGGCTCTTATGTGTTGGCTGAGTGGACGTTGCTTGGTGCGTTTCTCCTGGCGACGTTAATCTTGCTGGGATTCCGACCGTATCCAAGCCGCCCCGAGGTGCAGGTGTCGGGCGGTGTACATCGGATTGGGCAGCTATGAGACGGAAGTAATGTGACAACCGCAGCAGGCTGGTGTCGATCAACATGGCAAAAAAGATTGGCATGATGTGGAGGAGGCGATGTACCTTGCGGATCGGGTGGTAGTGCTGCAACCCCGTCCTGGCCGGATCACGGATATTGTTGATATTGATTTTGCCCGTCCGCGTCAGCGCAGTGGCTATGACTTTTACCGGCTCAAAGAGGCGCTGCTGCATAGGCTGACCAAGGAAGGTGAGTATGAGCTTGCAGAGCAGAACCTATTGAAAGAACCTCCGCTGAGGTTTATTGCCCAATAAGCGGACACGCTTAATTCCGCTGCATGCTATATGGGGTCATGTCGTTTCACTACTGCCTTCAACGGCTGTGCGGATCGCCTCGCTGCTGAGATCGGGAATCAGTGTCTGAATGAAGGCGATAGCGTAACCGCGCAGAAAAGTGCCGCGCCGCACGGCGATGCTGGCGATGTTCGGTGGTATCAGGTTTTCCTGTTCGAGGCAGATAATGCCTTTGTCTCGATCTGCGTTGTAGGCCATTTCGGCAACGATACCAATCCCCATCCCGAGTTCGACGTAGGTTTTGATCACGTCGGAATCGATGGCAGTCAGTACGATGTTGGGTGTGACGCCCTGATCGTAGAACGCTTGGTTGATACGCCCACGTCCGGTCATTCCTTCTTCGTAGGTGATGATGGGATATTCGGCAATGTCCACAAGTGATGGATTATCGATCTCGGTCAAGGGGTGACCAACCGGCACCACCACTCGGTGCCACCATGTGTAGGCCTGGAAGAGCGCAAAGTCCGATTGCTTGGAGAGCGACTCAGTGGCAAAGCCCAGGTCGGCACGTCCATCGCGCACCATCTCGACGATCTGTGCGGGGGAGGTCTGGTGCAGCGCCAACTTGACGTTGGGAAACGCATTGCGAAAAGCCGCTACGACCTTGGGTAGACGGTAGCGCGATTGGGCGTGGGTACTGGCTACCGTGAGTCGACCACTGGCGAAACCCAGGTATTCATCGGCGGCGTCCTTGAGGTTGTCCTTCTCTACCAGAATGCGTTCGATTATTCGCGCGATATCGCGGCCAGGTGCGGTCAGGCCCGTCAATCGTTTGCCGTAGCGCTCGAAAATCGATACCCCAAGCTCCTCTTCCAGCTCGCGTAGCTGCCGGGAGACGCCTGATTGTGAGGTGCATAACACGTCAGCGGCTTCGGTCAGATTGAAGCCCTTTCGGATGGCTTCTCGCACCGAGCGCAGTTGTTGGAAATTCATGGTGCCGCCCCCTTGTACAACCCCTTGGCCTCCCGCCAGGAATGCGCTCCATTGCGCGATTGCAAATGTGATTCGAACCGTATCTTAGAGAATTTAAGAAGGCCTTAAAAGTTATTAATAATTATCTTGTTATTCGATTTTTGAATAAAAAATAATTATTGGGTGGCGGTCATTTTGCTGCCACGCATGCTTTTCAGCAGAAAAATAATAAAAATGGCCGCCATCAGAAAGAACATGATCTGCAGGTTGAGCCAATGCCCCACCGTTCCGCCGATTACGCTGCCGACCAGTCCTCCCGCAGGCCCGACGAAGGTGGTCAGGCCGGCGATGCGCCCTTGGCCCCGCTGTGCGCCAACCTTGGCGAACCAGGAAATAGTCATGATCTGCAGCATGCCCAGACCCATTCCCAGAACGATGGCGCCCAACCACAGCATCCAGTCCGTCGCTGCCGCTCCGAGTATCAGCAGGGCACAGATAACAATCACACAGCCGAAGCGAAAGAACAGCTGTTCACCCATGCGCGAAGCGAGGCTGCCCATTCCGAGCAGCGCCAGCACATAACTGGCGCCCTGGGCGGAGATCAATCCGGCCGCTTGGGTCGGGTCGAAGAGAAATGCCTGAATGGCAATGACGACAATAAAGAAGGTATAGAACTGATTGACGGCCTGAATGCAAAATTCGCGCAGGCAGGCATCACGCAGCAGTTTGTCGCTCCCCACCAGAGCTATTTGAGCCGTGAGTTCGGCCAGACTGAAGGTGCGCGCATGGGCCTGTGTAGGTTGATAGTGACGAAATATATGCGGTGCCAGCAGGACCAGCACGAAGAAGGTGCTGCCTATGGCGACATAGCCACCGGCGAAGCCGACGCTGTCCAGCAGCCAGGCGGCTACCAACGGTCCCAGCAATAACATGCCGATCATATGGGTTGCGCGAAACCAGCCGGCCATGCCGACGCCGACCCGACCGATCTGCTGCATGAACATCGCGCTCAGGGACACGATACGCAGCGGCATGAAACAGCTGATCAGCAGAATGATCAGGCACAGCAGGGTGGATGAATCGATCCAGGGCATTGCCAAATACAGGGCACCGCTGGCCAGGGTGCCTATCGTGAACATGCGCAGCGGGCCGTGTTGATCGACCAGCACTCCGGCGGGCAGGCTCATGAGCAGGATGCCGACGCTTTGCGCACCGGCTATCAGGGCCAGTTGAATGGCGTCTGCCTGCAATTGCACGGCATACAGTGACAACACCACTTTGGCGACGCCGACGCTCAATCCGGCCAGTGCATTGAGGCAAAGAAAACCCGCCAGCACGTTGCGCTGCCCTTGCAGATCGTTGGCGTGTTTGTCGGCTGCCAAGGGTTGCGCGTTTTTCACCAGGTCAGTCTCCACGTGTCGATACCGGCGTGTATCGAAGGCACCTGCGGTACTGCCGAGACTTCGGAAAAATCGCTCATGACATCGTCCTTGATCGCCACGAACAGCGGGTTCGCCCGTTCACGCGGACGCGCCAGCGGCACTTCGACGATGCGTTTGATTCGCCCCGGACGGGGTTCCATGACCACGATGCGATCACCGAGGAACACCGCTTCTTCGACATCATGGGTGACCATGATCGTGGTGATGCGCTCCTGGCGCAGGATGTTCTGCAATTCGCGCTGCAAATGGCTGCGAGTCAGGGCATCGAGTGCTCCGAAGGGCTCATCCAGCAGCAGGATCTGCGGGCGGCTCACCAGCGCACGGGCGATGGCCACGCGTTGGCTCATGCCGCCCGAGAGTTGCGACGGATAGGCGTTTTCGAACCCCTTGAGGCCGACCATTTCGATATGGGTTTGCACCGACTCCTGCTTGTCTGCGGCGCTAAGGTCGGCATTGAGCAGGCTGATGGCGACGTTCTGGGCCACGGTCAGCCAGGGGAACAACCGGTGTTCCTGGAATACGATGCCGCGTTCCAGGCTGGTGCCGACGATGCGCTTGTCGTCCACCAGAATGTCGCCCTGGTAATCGTCCTCCAGGCCGACAATCAGCCGCAGCAGGGTCGATTTACCGCAGCCGCTGCTGCCGACCACGCTGACGAATTCGCCGGGGCGTATGCTCAGGTCAATGTTCTGCAACACCTGCAGTGGCCGGTTTTCTACAGCGTAATGCTTGTTCAGGTGGCGAATTTGCAGAGCGGCGGCATGGGCCATGGTGCTCGTCCTTCAAAGTAGTCAGAAAAAATGGGGTGCGGCGTTTACACCGGTTCTCGCCAGCGCAGCAGGTAGCGCTCCAAAGCCTTGGCGGCGATGTCCAGGGCGAAGCCGACGGCACCGACCAGCACGATGCCCAGCAGCATCAGGTCCATGCGCATCTCGGCGCGGCTTTCCATCAGCAGCACGCCCATCCCGTCGCCCGAACCGAGCATGTATTCGGCGCCTAGGGTGGCCAGCCAGGAGAACACCAGCGCCAGATAGAAACCGTTGAAGAGGGAGGGCAGCGCTGCCGGCATCAGTAGTCGACTGAACATCTGCCAGCGTGAAAAACCGCTGACGCGGGCGACGTCGACCAGCTCGCGTGGCACGCTGGACACACCCTCGAATGTATTGAGCAGTACGGGGAAGAATGCGGCCCAGGCGATAAACGCCAATTTGCTGCTCTCGCCAAAACCGAACCACAGTGACAACAACGGCAGCCAGGCAAACAACGACACTTGCTTGATCGAGTGCAACGTCAAGGCGAAGAACCGCTCGGCGCGCCGCGATACACCCAGCAGCACACCGAACAGCAGCCCAAGGCTGGTGCCGATGATCAGGCCACTCAGCCCGCGCAGCAGACTCTGCGCCAGGGTCTGCCAGATAGCAGCGCCCGCTTCGGTGCCGAAGGCGGCATCCAGCACCTTGTCGGGAGCGACGAATAAGGTGGAATCGGTCAGCCCGAACGCGTACACCGTCCACCATATGAACAACAACAGTGCAGGCAGTGTCAGACCGCGCCGCAGGCGACGTAGAGCAAGGGGATTCATGGGCATTCCTCAGGCGAAACCGCTACGTCGCCAGCGCAGGATGCGCCGCTCGATCAGGGCCAGACCCAGGTCCAGAAGAAAGCCGATCAGGCCAATGGCAGCCACCGCTACCAGCATCACGTCCAATTGGTAGAGCTGACGGCTGTCGACCATCAGAAACCCCAGACCCTCGGACGAGGCCAGCAGCTCGACCACCACCAGCGCCAGCCAGCTCTTGGTCAGCGCATAACGGATGCTGCTCCACATCGACGCAAAGGCAGCGGGAAAGATGACTCGCCACAGCAACTGACGATGGCCGAAGCCATAGAGGCGACCCACTTCAATGAGCCGTGACGGCACCGCGCGGATGGCATTGCAGGTGTTCAGCGCCACGGGCAACAGCGCGGCCTGGGCCACCAGAACAACCTTCAGGGTTTCGCCGATGCCCAGCAGCAACATCAGCAACGGCAACCAGCCAAGCAAGGGCACATAAGCGATCATCCGTACCAGCGGATACAAGTAATCGCTGACGCATTCGGACAGCCCCATGGCCACCCCCAGCAACAGGCCGATGCCGCTACCCATGAGAAAGCCCAACAGCACCCGTTGTGTGCTGATCGACACATGCTCGGCCAATTGGCCGCTGCCGATCATATCCAACGCGGTGTTCAGCACCATCTCCGGGCCCGGCAGCACTTGCGAGGCGATCAACTCGTAGCGAGCGCTCAGCCACCAGAGCAGCATCAGGCCGACCGGCAACAGCCATGGCCAGACGAAGTGCAAGACGCCGCCGGTCATGCGCGACAAGGTGATGCTCGGCAGCGTATCGCCGGTGGGCAGGGAGAGCAGGGCGCGGTTCATTTTCACTCAGTCGCCTTGGCTATCGGGGTGCCGTGGGCGTCCAGTGGCTGCCAGTGGTGCTCAAGCTGCAGTTCTTTCAGCGCCCGGTCGAGAAAACTGTGATCCATCCACTGGTCCAGGTCGAAGTCCTTGCCGCGCAACAGTTTCAGCTCTTTGGCCAGGCGATAGGTGTCGTGGTACTGGGCGACCAGGAACGGGTCGAACAGCGGACTGGCGCGCTGGCTCCAGGGGCGATCATTGGTGTCTTCCCTGATTGCGTCCTGCAGGCGGAAGCTCCACCACGGGCCGAAAACCGCTTCTTTGTTGGCCGGATCCGATCCCCATTGGGCCGCGCGAACCAGTACCTTGACGATACGCGCGGTGGTTTGAGGGTATCGACTGGCGAAATCGTCGCGCACGATCAGGCCTGTCTGGGCGGTGGCGTTGGTATCCCGGTCACGGGTGGTGTAAACGATCCTGGCTGCGCCGTTGTTACGCAATAGCAGCAGCTCGGCACCGCCGAACACCGCGTCGATATCTCCGGTGCCCAGAGCGGTATTGGAGGTGGCCTGGTCGAGACTGACCTGTCGCACATCGCGTTCGCTCAGCCCGTTGGCGGCGAGGATACGGATCACTTGCAAGTGAATGTAATTGCCCTTCAAGTAGGCAACGCGCTTGCCCTTGAGGTCTGCGACCGACTTGATGGGGGAGTCGGGTTTCACCGCCAGATAGGCATTGCTGAACTTGCTTACTGGCAGGATGTAGCGGGTCTTTACACCCGCCGAGCGGCCGATCAGCGAGATCAGGTCGCCCTGGCCGGCAAAGTCCAGTTGGTTGCTGGCCAGTGCCTCACCCACCATCGGCACGGTATTGAGGCCGATGAACTTGAAGGTGGTGTCATCATTTTTGAATTCTTCCTGGAACAACCCATTGGCATGGGCGATACCGAGCAAACCCCAGCCCCAGTAATCCTTGCCAGCGACACCCAGGGCGGGGCCGCCCAGGCGGATTTCCTTGGGCGCGGTTTCTGCCAGGGCCGAGGTGGCGCCGACGATAAGGGCAGCGGCGAGGGCAATGCGCCGCCAGAATGCGGCGACCGGCAATACGGATTTCACTGAACACTCCTGGTTGAGGATTGGGCGGCGGACAGCAGGTCCGGTTGCTCCTTGACGATGCTTTGATACAGCGGCTGGAAGTTCAGCCAGCCGTTGTAGGGACCAAAACGCTCGGCGCTCTTGCGCGCATGCTCCTCTTCCATGGTCAGGGTCGAGCTCATGGAGTCGGCGGCGATCTGCGACTGACAGACCTTTTCCAGAGAGATGAACAGGTAGGCCGTTTCGTCGACGCTCTGGCCGACCGTGAGCAGCCCGTGGTTCTTCAGCAGCAGCGCGCGGTTGCCTTCCAGCGCTTGCGCCAGCAAATCACCTTCGCCGTGGGCATGACTGTCGTAGATCGCGTGTTTGCCGAAGAACACCGCCGATTCAGCACTGGCTGGCGGGATCAATCGGCCATTGGTGGTCCAGGTGCGTCCGTAGAGAGAGTGGACATGGGCCACCGAGACGATGTCCGGGCGCAGCGAGAGAATCGCCGAGTGCAGGGGAATGCCGCCCGGGTGCGGATAGCCGTCACCTTCGACCAGGTCGCCGTTGAGATCGATCAGCAACAGGTCGTCTGCGGTGATCAGGTTGAAGCTCAGACCGAACGGGTTCATCCAGAAATGGTTGGGGTTTTCCGGGTCGCGTGCGCTGATGTGGCCCATCACGCCTTCGTCATAGCCGAGTTTGCCGAAGATGCGGAACGCGGCGGCAAGCTTGTGCTTGCGGTGCAAGCGCTCCTCTTCGACCGTGGCGAACACTGGCGGTTGCGGTCGTGGATAGCTCTTGGCTTTTTCGAAGCGCCGCTCGATGTCCGATTGTGGCGCGGGTTGCCGGTTGAGCCGGGTGACATCGTTCATGCCTGCTTCCTCTCGGTATCAACCAGGCGACGCGCGGCGGCGTAGCGGTTTTCGGGGAAGTCCAGGCCGAGGTTGCCGCGAAAGGTTTCGGCTTCGTATTCGGTACGGAACAATCCGCGCTCCTGGAGGATAGGAATCACTTTGTCGACAAAGCGCTGGGTCAGGTTCACGTTGCCAAACACGATGAAACCATCGACCACGGGCTGCTCGAACAAGGCCTGCAATTTGTCGGCGATCTGCACTGCGGTGCCGACGAAAGCGCCACGCGGGTTGGCTGCGCGCAAGGCGAGCTGGCGCAGGGTGAGTTTTTCCTCACGGGCGATGCGTTTGTAGTACTCGGCGGTGGATCTGAAGCTGTCTTTGCCGATGTCACCCAGGTCCGGTAACGGCTCGTCGAGGGGGAACTGCGAGAAGTCGAAGAAACTGAAGTAACGGCTCAGGTATTTCACGGCGAAATCGATATCGATGTACTGCAATGACTCCTGGTACAGACGTTCGGCTTCTTCTTCGGTGTCGCCGACGATCGGCCCGATGGAGGGCAGGATCAAGACGTGTTCCGGGTTGCGGCCATAGGCTTTCACCCGGCGCTTGATGTCCTGGTATTGCTCTTGTGCCTCGGTCAGGTCACCGCTACCGATGCTGGCAAAGTCGGAGAAGATCGCGTCGGCGTAACGTGCGGCCAGATCGCGTCCGGCCTCCGAGGCGCCCGCCTGGAATTGCACCGGCCGGCCTTGCGGTGAGCGCTCGATGTTCAGCGGGCCTTGGACCGAGAAGAACTCACCTTGATGATCGAGGGTGTGCATTTTGTCGAAGTCGACATACTGGTTGGTCTCGCGGTTGCGGACGAAGGCGTCGTCTTCCCACGAATCCCACAGGCCGTTGACCACGCCCACGTATTCCTGGGCGATGCGGTAACGCAGCGCGTGGTCATGCAACTTGTCGTGGCCATAGTTCTTGGCCACGCCTTCCAGCGCTGACGTCACCGCGTTCCAGCCGGCGCGGCCATTGCTGATCTTGTCCAGGGAGGCGAGTTGGCGAGCGGTGGTGAAGGGTTCGCTGTAGGAGGTGGTCATGGTGCCGACCAGCCCGATTCGCTCCGTCACTGCCGCAACGGCCGAGAGCGCGCTGATGGGCTCCAGGCGGCTGAGGAACGGCCAGGTAGCGTCTTTGGTGATGTAGGCCGAGTCGGCGATGAAGGCGAAATCGAATTTGGCGGCTTCGCCGAGTTGAGCCAGTTTGATGTAGCTACGGATGTCGGCGGCAGCGCCGTCCGGGATTGCCGGATCGCGCCAGTGGCCGCCGCCACCTTGAATGCCGATGCCAAAACGGATTGTACGATTGTCGGTGCGGGCCATGAGTGGTGTCCTGCAGGTTTGAGCGGCGACTCGCGGAGGGAGCAGCGCTGCTGTCGGTTGAATTCGACGCGGCTGTCCTGTGCAGGGTGAGCGCGGTGGCAGCCCCAAGATACGAAAGCACCGGGGCTACTGGAACTGATAAAAACGGCGTTTCTTATGCAGTAAAGTCGTAAGAAGCGTCTGAAGAGGGACTGAAAGTTATCACCGCAGCGGGTATTTCTTTAATACCCAGAGGTTTAGGGCTTATTCCTGTCTTGCGACGACAGGGTCAAGCGCCGCGTGGGCGACCAGTTCGTCGCGCAACTGCGCGCCGAAGGTCCAGTCCGCCAGTTCGGAAGCCGCGCCGAGATGGCCGTGGGCGCCGGCGATTTCCAGGCGTGCCCCCCACGCGTTGGCGAAATGTTGCGCGCGTGGCAGGCTGACTTTCGGGTCGTCGGTACTGGCGACCACCACCGTCTTGAACGGCAGCACTTGCAGCGGAACGGGGGCAAATCCCCGGGTGCCGGGCGGGTAGTCAGGCGCTTCGATATCACTGGGCGCTACCAGCAACGCTGCCTGTACCGGGCCGCTGTAACGGTTGGCCCAATGGACGACCAGGCTCACCGCCAGCGAGTGTGCGACCAGCACCACTGGTGTGTCCTTTTCGCTGATGGCCGCTTGCAAGGCTTCGACCCAATCGTCGAGGTCAGGATTCTGCCATTCCTGTTGCAGAACCCGTTGGTAGGAAGGGTTGTGTTTTTGCCAATGGGTTTGCCAATGTCCTTCTCCCGAGTTGCCTCGTCCGGGAAGAATCAGAACACGTACATCTGTCATCTGTGAGTCCTCGTCATGCTGGTTTTGCCGGCGCAAGCGTGATGCATCGTTGTGCTGCGCCGCGTGTGGAGCATCAGGCGGATCATGCTAGGGGATCGGAGCAGGGGGGCGAACCGATTTAAAGTGCTATGCAAAGCCACTTCATGCATATGCGCCTGCCCGCGCAGGCGGGCAGGCGCAAGGAACCGTCAGAAGTCGTAACGTGCGCCGGCCAGCCAGGTCCGCGGCGAGTTGTAGGTGTAGCCGTACTGGGACGGCGTTTCGTAGGTCTTGTCAAACAGGTTCTTTCCCGTGACGAACAGGGTCAGCGGCGTGCCTCTCGGGGTATAGAAGGCACCCAGGTCGACATAGGTCTGCGCCGGGGTCTCGTAGGTGTTTTCGACACCCGTGTAGAACTTGCTTGAGCGCCGCACGTTGCCGTTCAGGCGCAAGTCGCCTCCCGGTACGGAGAGGTCGTAGACCGTGTTCAGGTTGTAGGTCATGCGCGGTGCGAAGGGCAGCTGGTTGCCGGTGTAATCGGCGAGTGAAGAGACGTCGTCGGGCAGGAACTGGTCAATCGTGGCGCGCAGGTAGGAGGCCGAGAAACTGGTTTTCCAGTTGGGGGTGATCTGTACCGAGGACTCCAGTTCGGCACCGTAGGTGTGCGCGGAATCAGCGTTGGCCAGCACCGCACCGACCACCGGCACACCGTTGAACACCGGGTTGCTCAGGTTGGTCTGATAGTTCTCATAGTTGTTGTAGAACAGGGCGATGTTGTTCTGCACGCGATTGTTGAAGGCCGTGGTTTTGATCCCCCATTCATAGGACGTGACCTCTTCGGGGTCTATCGGACGTTCGATCAGGTCCAGACGGTTGGACGGTGCCGGGTTCCAGCCCCCGGACGTTTCACCCTTGGCCCAGGTGAAGTAGGTGAACAGGCCAGGGTTGAACGTGTAATCGAGCGTGAGCTTGGGGGTGACGGCACTGTTTTTTTCGTTCCAGTCTTTGAAGGCGAAGCGTTGGTTGAGGAAGTCGCCATTGGCGTTGCTGTCATAGGCATCGCCGTCGAGGATGTGTTCTTCACGGGAGTAGCGCAGCCCCCCGGTGATTCCGAAGGCATCGGTGACCTTGTAGTGCAACTGGCCGAAGACGCCTTTGCTTTCCTTTTCATTGCGCGAACGGGTGACTTGCCAGGTGGGCGCTGCGCCCAGCGCGCTCAGGCGATCGAAGTCGAAATGCTCGTGGAAGTAGGTCGCCCCGGTGACGAAATCAAAGCGGTCGTACTCACCGAGCAACTGGAATTCCTGGGAGGACTGGCGCTGATTCACATCCTGATAGAACTTGAAGAAGGTGTAGGTCTCACGCCCGTCGCTGTCCCATGGCTGGCCATCCTTGATCCGGCGAAAGGCGCTGATGGACTTGAAGGTCAGGTGGTCATTCAATTGGTCGGTGATCTTGAAGGACACGCCGCCATTTTTCTGATCGGTGCGGGTGTCCCAGGCGGCCAGGGTGCGGTTGTCTTTGAGGTGAGGCGTGAGTGGCGACGGGACGCCGTTATCGGAATTGTCGTTGGCTTCGTCGATGGCCAGATCAAAGCGCAGGCTGTCGGTGGGGCGGAACAACAGTTTGCCCCGTACCTGATCGGTATCGAAACCGTTGACGTCCTTGTGCAGCGTGTAGTTGTGGGCATAGCCGTCGCTGCGACGACTGGAAACCGCCAGGCTGCCCAGCAGCACCTCGGGAATCAGCGCGCCGCTGAAATAACCCTTGGATTCGAAGGTGCCGTAGTTGCCGGCTCCGGCCTCGACCGAACCGGTGAACTGTTCGCTTGGATCCCGGCTGATGATCTTGATGGCGCCCGAGCTGGTGTTTTGCCCGTACAGGGTGCCTTGCGGACCCCGCAGGATTTCTACTCGCTCGATGTCCGGCAGGTTGGAATAGGCGTTGCCGAACTGGCGGGCGACATACACGTCGTCGAGGTACACGCCGACCGAGGGATTGCCGGCCGGGCGAGAGTTACCAATACCACGGATGAACACGTACTGTTGGTTGATGTACGGACTGGGCAGGGTCAAGCCTGCGGCCTGGCCGGCGAGGTCCGCCAGGGTATGCACCTGACGTTCCTGCAACTGGCTTTCGCCGACGGCGCTGACGGCCACCGCCGTTTTTTGTATGTCGGTGGTACGGCGCTCGGCGGTGACCGTCACGGTGTCCAGCGCGGCCTCTTTTTTGTCTTTCCCGGGCTGGTCGGCCGTTTCGTTACCGGTGGCATCGACCGCCCCGGCGATGCCGCTGAACAATGTCAGCACCGAAACCAGAGCCAGATGCAACGGCCGGCGGGCGAAGGGTGCTGCGCGCAAAGTATTACTCCCCATCTCAAACCTCATATCAAATAATCGGAATCGCGGATTAGTCGCATGCCGTGCCACTTCCAGCGGGCGGGCGCGAAGGCGTAAACCTTCGTGCAACAAACTCCGGCCGACTGGTGGGGGGTGCGGAAGAGGTGGAAGCGTGGTGATGCGGGCAGAACGACATATATGGCACTGCGGCCATGTGCAGGCAGGTTAAACAGAAGTGCGGGGAGTGCGAACTGATATTATCGGCGTTGCTTGCGCGCCGATTTCATATAGCTGTGCGGCATAAGAGAATCCGGGGTTGCCGCTTCATGAAGCCTCAACCAACTCCTGCAGCAAGGCGTAGCCATAAGGCCAGTCACCCAGTTCGGCCAGTGAGCCGAGGTGACCGAATGCGCCCGGTACCAACAGGCGTGAACCCCAGGCCGTGGCAAATTGTTGGGCCCGTACCAGCGTCACCCGTGCATCGTCGGTGCTGGCGACGAGGATGCTGGGAAAGGGCAGGCCCACCAAGGGCATCGGCGCGAAGCCCAGGGCGCCGGGCGGGTAGGACGGTTCTTCGACATCGCTGGGCGCTACCAGCAACGCACCCTTGACCGGCCCTTGATAGGCCGGGCCGGCATGCCGTGAAGCCCAGTGCGCCACCAGACCGACCGACAGCGAATGGGCAACCAGTATCGCCGGTGAGTCGTCTTCGGTAATGGCCTGTTGCAGGGTCTCGACCCATTCCTCGACATCGGGGTTGTCCCAGTCGCGCTGAAATACCCGGCGGTAGTTCGGGTGGCTGCGCTCCCAGAACGTCTGCCAGTGCTTGTCGCCGGAGTCGCCTCTGCCGGGCAGGATCAGTACGCGCGTTTCGGTCGGCATCGTGGGCTTCCTCGAACATGAAACGCGCAGGCTAGCCGATGCGCCCTGATCCGGCGACTGGTCAATTGGCATAACGACATAACCAGCGTGCCTCAGCGCAAGGCGTCGCCGAAGCGGTACTCATGACTCAGCTCGTCCAGTCGTGCCTTGAAAGCCGGGTCCAATTGCAGTTCGCTGGCAGCCAGCGTTTGATCAAGCTGTTCGGGGCGGCTGGCACCGATCAGTGCGGTGCTCACCGTCGGATTACTCAGTACCCAGGCAATCGTCGCAGTGGTCAACTCGACGCTGTAGTCTGCCGCCAGGTTCTTGAGTGCTTGCACCGTGGCGAAGTAGCGCTCCTGCCAGTAACGATCCTGATAGCGTCCGGCGATGCTGCCGAGGGTGAAGCGTGTACCTTCGGTTGGCGCTCCGGGATGGTGCTTGCCGCTGAGCAAACCTCCGGCGAGGGGGTTGTAGACGACCACGCCCAAACCCTGTTCCTGGGCCAACGGCAGCAACTCACGTTCGATCTCGCGAAACAGCAGGCTGTAGCGCGGCTGCACGGAAACGAAGCGGGTGAGCTGGCGCGTATCGGAGCGGCCGAGCGCCAGAGCCAGGCGATAGGCGAGGAAATTCGACACGCCGATGTAGCGCACCTTGCCCGAGCGCACCAGGCTGTCCAGCGCCTCCAGGGTTTCGTCGACAGGTGTTTGCTGATCGTCGGAATGCAACTGGTAGAGATCGACGTAATCGGTGTTCAGACGACGCAATGACGCCTCCAGCGCGTCGATCAGATGCTTGCGGGAGGCTCCCTGGTTCCAGGGTTGCGGGCCCATTTTTCCGACTGCCTTGGTGGCGAGGATCACCTGGTCGCGCTTGCCCGGTAGCCATCGGCCGATAATCTCCTCGGTTCGGCCGACGGTTTCCAGGGTGCCGCCGATGGGGTACACGTCGGCGGTGTCGACGAAGGTCACGCCGGCATCCAGCACCCGGTCGAGGATGGCGTGGGAGGCCGACTCTTGGGTCTGCAGGCCGAACGTCATGGTGCCGATCCCCAGGCGGGATACGACGAGGCCGGTGCGGCCGAGTGTGTTGTATTGCATGGCGGTGTCCTCGGTGGGTAAGGGAACGAAGTGGGACGATTCGATTCGGTGTTCTGTGCATTCACGGGCGTGCAGACAGAGCACTCACGCTGGTTTTCGCCAGCGCAACAGGCGTGTCTCCAGAAGGTGAGTCAGCCAGTTCAGCCCGAAGCCGATAGCCGCGACAAGGAATATGCCGAGCAGTACGTGATCCATGCGATACAGCTCCTGGCCATCGATCAGCAGGTTGCCCAGCCCGTTGCCGGAGGTGAGCATGTACTCCGCCCCCAGGGTCGCCAGCCAAGCGTAGATCAGCGCCAGATAGAAACCGGTGAAAATCGACGGTACTGCTGACGGCAGAACGACGCGGGTGAGCAGTTGCCAGCGGCTGAACCGGTGCACACGAGCGACCTCGACCAGGGCGGTGGGGACGCTGCCGACGCCTTCGAAGGTGTTGATCAGCACCGGGAAAAACGCCGCCAGCGCGATGAACACGATTTTGCTGGTCTCGGCCAGACCGAACCAGGCCATGATCAGCGGGATCCAGGCGAACAGCGAAATCTGCTGCACGGTGCGCAACGTCGGGCCGAACAACAAACGGCTCAATCGCGACAAACCGAGCAGCAGGCCTGTCGCCAGACCGGCCGAGGCACCCAGCACCAGTCCGTTAACGTAGCGCCCCAGGCTGGTGAACAGCGCGGTCCATAATTGGCCGTCATCGCTCATCTCGACGGCCGCGTTCAGTACGCTCTGCGGCGTGACAAACAGCGGTCCGGCGTAGCCCCCGGTTGCGGCTGTCTGCCAGAGCAGCAGACCAATAAGCGGCAAGATGGCGCCGAGTACATAGGGCCGCCAGACGGGCACGTGCACCTGGCTCATGATGCGAACGCCTGTTGGCGCCAGCGCAATAGATGCCGCTCGCCGGCCTCAAGCAGTTTGTCGAGGGTGAAGCCGACCGCGCCGACGATGATCACCGCCGCCAGCAGCACATCCATCTGCATCAGTTGTTGGCCGTTGGACATCAGGTAGCCCAGACCTTCCGACGACGCCAGCAATTCCACCAGCACCAAGACTAGCCAGCAGTGCGTGAGGCCATAACGCAGACCGCTCCAGATTGCAGGCAACGCGGCGGGCAGCAGCACTCGCCACAGTCGCTGGCCATAACCGAAACGATACACCCGTGCCAGATCCAGATAGCTCGAGGGTACGTTGCGCAACCCCTGGTAGGTGTTGAGAGTGACCGGAATCAGCGCCGCCTTGGCGATCAGCACGACCTTCAGTGTTTCGTCGATGCCGAGCAGCAACATCAGCAGCGGCAACCAGCCGAGCAGCGGCACGCAGGCCAGCATGCGGAACGCCGGATACAGCAACTCGCGGATGATGTTTGATAGCCCCATGCCGAACCCGATGAATAACCCGACGCCGGCACCCAGCGCGAAACCGCCGAAAACCCGTTGCAGACTGACTGCCAGATGCCGCCACGCCTCACCGGTGTGCAGCATCGTCAGCAGGGTGTCGAACACTTGGGCGGGAGGGGGCAAGGTCTGCGCACTGATCCAGTTTTGCTCGGTGCCCAGCCACCAGAGTGCCAACAGTACGAAGGGCACCGGCCAGGCCAGCAGCATGCTGAAGACAGGGCGCCACTCCCGGCGCCCGTGGACCGACGCAGAACCCGCCGATACGGCGCGGGCCTGCGTTTCATTCAGGCTGAGCGGTGTTGTCATGGTTGCACCTTGGCTACCGGCCGACATTAGCGAGTCCGTTGTCCATTGGCATCCAGCGCCACCCAGTAGTGTTCCAGACCCAATTCCTTGAGCGCGGCCTCAAGCGGCTGCGGATCAAACCATTGCTGAATATCGAATTCAGCGCCGCGCAGCAGACCGAGTTCGCCGACCAGCTTCTGTGTGTCCTGATACTGGGCGACGTAAAACGGATCGAGCAACGGGCTGACGCGGTCCGCGATGGGACGGTCGCTGTAGTCTTTCTCCAGCGTCGCCAGACTCCGTCCACCCTTGGCCCAGATCGCAAAGACTTCGTCTTTGTTGGCCGGGTCGGAAGCCCAATGCGCGGCCTTCACGAGCACCTTGACCACCCGCCGGGTAATGTCCGGGTAGCGTTGGGCGAACGCCTCACGGACCAGAATGCCGGATTGCGCAGTCAGCCGCGCCGAGCCGCCCTGGGTGCCATAGATCACCTGGGTCAGCCCTTTGTTCTGGCTCTCCAGAGACTCCGCGCCCGCGAAGATTGCGTCGATGTTGCCGTTGAGCAAGGCATTGGTGGCCGCCGCGCCGAGCAGGCTGACATTGCGGATGTCTTTTTCGCTCATGCCTTGGGTAGCCAGGATGCGAATGACCTGCAGCTGGATGTAGTTGCCCTTGAAGTACGCGACCTTTTTGCCACGCAGATCGTTCACCGATTTGATCGGCGAGCCCGGAGCGACCAGCAGATAGGCATTTTCCAGACGGCTGCCGGGCATCAGCAGGCGAGTCTTGATGCCCGAGCTTTTGCCGATGATGGAAATCATGTCCCCGTTGCCCGCGAAGTCGATCTGGCCGTTGGCCAAGGCCTGACCAACCATGGGGCCGCCACCTTTGAAACCGGGGAACTCAAACGTAATGCCATCCTTGGCGAATTCCTCTTCGAACCAGCCTTTGGCCCGCGCGACACCGGTTGCACCCCATACGCCCTGGGTGTCGCCGTGCAAGGCCGGCGCGCCGAGACGGACGACCTGCGGCTGTTCCTGAGCGTGCGCGGCTGCACCGAACAGTAAAAACCCCAGCACCCAAAACAGACGACTCATGACTGACCACCCTTGGCGTTTCGGTTTTCCGGGAACGACAGGCCGAGGTTGCCGCGCAGGGTATCGGCTTCGTATTCGCGACGGAAAATACCGCGCTCTTGCAAGATCGGTACGACCTGCTCGACGAATTCACGCAGTCCTTGCGGCTGCAAGTAGGCGTGAAGGATAAAGCCGTCGACGACTTCGTCTTCGAACAAGCGTTGCAAGCGATCCGCGATCTGCTCGGCAGTGCCGACGAACTGCAGCCCCCGGTTGGACGCGCGCAAAGCGAGTTGGCGCAGCGTGAGTTTTTCTTCCCGGGCAATGCGCAGATAGTTCTCGGCGGTGGATTTGAAACTGTCCTTGCCGATGTCGCCCAGGTCCGGCAACGGTTCATCCAGCGGGAACTGGCTGAAGTCAAAAAAGCTGAAGTAGCGACTGAGGTATTTCACCGCCACATCAATGTCCAGCAGTTCGCTGACTTCGTGATACTTGCGTAGCGCATCCTCTTCGGTGTCGCCGATGATTGGCGTTATCGCGGGGAATATCAGGATGTCGCCCGGCTGGCGACCGAACGCCACGGCGCGGCGCTTGATATCGTCGTAGTAGGCCTTGGCCTGGACCACGTCTTCGACACTGCCGGAGAAAATCGCATCGGCCTCGCGGGCGGCCAGTTCCCGACCGTGTTCCGACGCGCCAGCCTGGAATAGCACCGGGCGGCCTTGAGGAGAGCGCTCAATGTTCAACGGGCCTTGAACCGCGAAAAACTCACCCTTGTGGTTCAACGTGTGCATTTTGTTCAGGTCAGCGTATTGGCCAGTCTGTTTGTCACGCACGAAGGCGTCGTCCTCCCACGAGTCCCACAGCCCCTTGACCACCTGGATGTATTCGTCGGCGATGCGATAGCGCAGCTCATGTTCGTAGAGTTTTTCGCCCCCGTGGTTGCGCGCATGGCCCTCCAATGCGCCCGTCACCGCGTTCCATGCCCCACGGCCACCGCTGATCAAGTCCAGCGATGCCAATTGGCGTGCGGTGGTGAAGGGTTCGCTGAAAGAGGTGGTCATGGTGGCGGCCAGGCCCAGGCGGGAAGTGGCCGAGGCTACCGCAGCCAGGGCCGTGATCGGCTCCAGTCGGCTGAGAAAATACGGGGTGGAATCCTTGGTGATAAAGGTCGAATCGGCGATGAAGCCGAAGTCGAACTTGCCGGCTTCGGCGATCTGCGCTGCTTCGATAAAGGTGGCGATACTTGATGCGCTATTGGTGCTGCTGGCGGGATGGCGCCAGGCCTGGACGTGCGCACCCAGGCCGGAAAGAAAGGCGGCCAGGCGCAGTTGGCGATTGTCGGAACGTGCCATGTGGGTTACCTCGTGCTCTAAGCGTTGATCAAAAGAAGTCGCGGCGAACGGTGAACATGAACTGACGTTCGCGGTTGTAGTTCTCAGCGATGTAATTCAGGCTCGGGATGTAATAGCCGGGTAACTCATAGGTCTTGTTGAGCAGGTTCTTGCCGGTTAACGAGAGGGTCCAGTCACCGTCGGCGGTGGTGTAGAACACGCTGCCATCCAGGTAAGTGGTCGCGGGCATTTTGGTGTAGTCGTTGGTGGCGCTGGTTTCGGTGAAGGAGGTGCCCTCCGAGCGCACATCGGCGCTGAACCGCAAGTCCGCGCCATTGGCCAGCGGCACGCTGTACGTGCTGCCGACACTGCCGCTCCAGCGTGGTGCGAAAGGCAGCTCGGAGCCGGTAAAGTCAGTGTTGGCCGAACCGGTCGGGTTGAGAAATTCATCGAAGCGGGTTCGCAGATAGGCCAGCGTCAGGTGCAACTCCAGCACCGGCGAAGCCTTGAATGACGACTCCCACTCGGCACCGTAGGTATGCGCCTTGCCCGCGTTGGCGATCACCGCGCCGCTGACCAGTTGCCCGCCGATCACCGGGTTGCTGATCGACGCCTGATAGTCCTCGTAGTCGTTGTAGAACAGCGCGATGTTGTTGCGCAGACGGCCATCCCAGACAGTACTTTTCAGGCCGACTTCATACGCCGTGACTTTTTCCGGGTCCACCGGCACTTCGGCAATGGCCTGAGTAGCCGATGCGGCGTTCCAGCCTCCCGAGGTTTCGCCGACCGCCCAGGTGGCATAGGTCAGCAGCTCTGGCGTCCATTGATAGTCGAGCGTCACTTTCGGGGTGACGGATTGATATTCCTTCTTCAGATCCTTGACCGAGTACAGTTGCGCCAGACGCTGGCGTTGCGCATCGCTTCGATACGCGGCGCTGTCCATGTCGCGCCATTCCTTGTTCAGGCGTAGCCCCAACGTGAGCGCCAGTTTGTCGGTGAAGTCGTAAGTCCCCTGGCTATAGAGCCCCACGCTCTCGGTTGTGCTGCTACTGTCGATGATGCTGAAGCTGTTTCTGTTCCAGCTGAGGCGGTCCATCTTGAAGTTTTCGTGCCACAGCATCAGGCCGGTGATGAAGTGAAAGCGATCGTAGTCACCGATCAACTGGAACTCCTGGGAGTATTGATCCTGGTTCAGATCCTGATCGAAGCCTGACAAGAAAGTCGGGTACGGATCGTCCGAGGGCATGTCCACGTCGAAGTTGCGGTACGCACTGACCGACTTCCAGGACAGATGGTCACTCAGACCGCCTTCGAGCTTGAGCGAGACACCGCCGCTGTCGTAATTCTGATGGGTGTTGATGTCGGAGAAATTCTTGCGCTTGCTGCTGCCCGGATAATTCAGTGGCGTGGCGCCGGACGAGTAATGACCGTGCAGCCCGTCGACACTGAGGGTGGCGGCAAAATCATCCGATGGCGTCAGCCGCCAGATCGTGTGGAACTGTTTGCTGTTGGTATCGTTGACTTTGTCATTGCGAAACTCGTTGTCGACATCACCGTCGATCTGGCTGCTGGCCAGGGCAACACTGGCGCTGAGCAAGTCGGGGCTGAGGCTGCCAGCCAGATAACCCCGGGTTTCCAATTGGCCCTGATTGCCCGCGCCGATACTGGCCCAGGCGCGGGTGTTCTGCGTGGGTTGGCGAGAAACGATCTTCAGTGCCCCGGAACTGGTGTTCTGCCCATACAGCGTGCCCTGCGGCCCATGCAGGATTTCGATGCGCTCGATGTCCGGCAGGTTGCCTAGCAGGCTGCTGCCGAACGAACGTGGAATGTAGACATCATCCAGATACCAGCCGACCGAGGGGTTGCCGATTGGGCGCGAGGAGCCGATGCCTCGGATGAATACGCTCTGGGTATTGGGGAAGCGATTGGGCAGGTTCACCCCGGCGGCCAGGCCGGCGAGATCCGAGAGTTTGTTGACGCCACGTTTTTCCAGCACCTCGGCATCGACCACGTTGACCGTGACCGGCGTTTTCTGCAGTGAGGTTTCCCGGCGTTCGGCGGTCACCGTCACTTCGGGAAGGCGCGCTTCGTCGCCGGTTGTTTCCTTGGCAAGGGCAGTGCTGGCGATACCAGTATTGATACCGAACAGCACGACCAGTCGGATTGCGTTGCTCAGCCTGTCGACACGACGTGAAACCGGGGCGTAGGGGCGCCCGGACGAATGTTGGTCCATGGTGTTCTCTCAACTTACATAGCGGTCATCTGTGCCCCTCCATCGATAGATAGGTCGGAACGTTTTGGTATTCGCAGGTGCTGGATCAGGGCACTGGCAAGAGCAGGGCGTCTTCGATCAACGTTGCCGCCCGATCCACTTCATGCTCGGTACTGAACCGCCCCAGGCTCAGGCGAATGGTGCGCAGCGCTTCCGCCCGGCGCAGCCCGAGCCCCAGCAGCACATGGGAAGGTTCGTTGCTGGCCGAGTTGCACGCCGAGGTCGAGGACAAGGCCAACTCATCGCTCAGCGAAAAATCCCGGTCGGCGGTCAGGCTCAGCGTGTGCGGTACATGTCCGGTGCGCTCGCCGTTGACCCGCACCGGCAAGCCCTTGAGATTTTTCAGCAGCCTTGCGCGCAGGGCCAGGATGCGCGCGTGCTCCTCGATTTGTACTTGGCCGGCGATGGCGAATGCCTGGCCCATGCCGACAATCTGGTGGGTGGCCAGGGTCCCGGAGCGCAGGCCTTGTTCATGCCCGCCGCCGTGAATTTGCGCCTGCAACCGAGGCTGGGCGCGCTGGCCGACATACAAGGCGCCGATCCCTTTAGGGCCATAGGTCTTGTGTGCGGAAAAGGACATCAGGTCGACCGGAAGCCTGGCCAGATCGATGTCCACTTTGCCCGTTGCCTGGGCGGCATCGACATGAAAAAGTGCGCCATGCTCACGCACGATCTGGCCGATGGCGTCGATATCGGTGAGCGTGCCCAGTTCGTTGTTGACCAGCATCAAGGACACCAGAAAGGTGTCTGCGCGCAGCGCCTGGCGTAGCGCTTGAGGCGTGATGGCGCCGTCTTGATCGGGCGTCAGATACGTCACTGAAAACCCGTGGCCTTCCAGTTGGTCAAGCGTGTCGAGCACCGCTTTGTGCTCAAGTCGGCTGCTGATGATGTGGCCTGTGGGTTCACCTCGAGCCTGAGCGACGCCTTTTAATGCGAGGTTGTTCGATTCGGTAGCACCCGAGGTCCAGACAATCTGTTCGGGACGTGCGTTGACCAGCTCAGCGACTTGTTGGCGCGCCCGTTCCACCAACGCTCTGGCGCGCTGGCCAAAGGCATGGGAACTGGACGCCGGATTACCGAACGTGCCCGCTTGGCCCAGGCAATCGATCATTCGGGCGATGACGCGTTCGTCGACAGGCGTGGTGGCGGCGTAGTCGAAGTACAGTGCAGACGCGGTGTTGCTTTCGGCCGTTGTGGCGGGCCAGCTCCAGGGAATAATGCGCGACATGATGGTTTTTTCAGACCTCATCGAACAGAGCGGTCGACAGGTAGCGCTCGGCGAAGCTTGGAATGATGGTGACAATCACTTTGCCTTCGTTCTCTGGGCGCTGCCCGATGATCCGTGCGGCGGCCAGAGCGGCCCCGGAGCTGATACCCACCGGCACGCCTTCGAACCTGGCAATTTTTCGCGCGGTATCGAGGGCGTCGTCGTCACTGATCGCAAGGAATTCGTCGATCACTTGCAGGTTGAGAATCTTCGACAGGAAGCCCGAACCTATGCCCTGGATTTTGTGTGGGCCGGGTTTGCCACCCGACAGAACCGCGCTGCCGGCGGGCTCGACGCCTATGATCTGGACCGAAGGTTTGTAAGCCTTCAGCACTTCACCCACACCGGTAATGGTGCCGCCGGTGCCAATCCCTGCCACAACGATATCGACTTCACCGGCGGTGTCGTTCCAGATTTCCTCGGCGGTCGTGACCCGGTGGATCGCCGGGTTGGCAGGATTCTCGAATTGCTGGAGCACGATCGAATCGGGGATCTCTTTCTGCAGTTCGTGAGCCCTGGCGATGGCGCCGCTCATGCTTTGGCTGGCGGGCGTCAGCTCCAGTTCGGCGCCCAGAAACCGGAGCATTTTGCGTCGCTCTTCGGACATGCTTTCCGGCATGCACAGAATCAACCGGTAGCCCCGGGCAGCCGCGATAAAAGCCAGAGCAATGCCCGTATTACCGGAGGTTGGCTCAATAATTGTCGAGCCGGGCTGGAGACGCCCGGATTGTTCCGCGTCGTTGATGAGCGCCAGGCCAAGGCGATCTTTCACCGAAGACAGTGGGTTGAAGAATTCGAGTTTGCCTAACAATTGAACCGGGATGTTCAGCTCGGCTGCGAATCGGTTGAAGCGCACCAGCGGTGTGGCGCCGATGGTGTCGATGATGCTTTCGTAAACTCGGCCTCTGAATGTCGACATGATTCCTCACAAGTACTCTACGCATACGATAAATGCCCGCACGCGAATACGGGCGAGTCAGGGAGAGAAAGCTATCGCGGGAGAGAGCCAATGAAAAACGAAAAAAATGGCGAAGCTTAGACGGCTAGCGAGATAGGAGGGGCGTCAAAGTGCGGATATTTTGAGTCGAGCCCTTGCATTATTATTCCTCATCTACGCGTCTGTCATGCAGAGTCCGACCTCCAGCTCGGAGCTACCAGACGCTCTGCCCCACACTCGTAAACGCTTCGAAACCACCTGTGGCCACAGTTCTTTCAGTGCGTGGTGAAACACACTCGAGGATCAGTCGCGGGTTAACTATATGCCAATCGAAACTTAGCTCATACCGTCATCGTATATACGTAGTTCGCTGTTTTCCGACCTAAGTCGGGTTACTCCTGAGGCAGAACTTCATACAACTGTCACGTGACGGCAGGTCGATAAAACTGACCCAGGGAAACTTGTCCCGCCATTTCCAATTAGCAGAGATAAGGGGCACGAAATGCGTCATAAGTTCATGCGCGCAATCATAGGCAGCGTACTGACCGCAGCATCAATGATGGCGCATAGCGAGGATGCGGTGACGTTCGCCATCCAGGCTGGGGATGTGCATGCGGCTGTAGAGCAATTACATTCGATGGGCTATCGGGTTACGTTGGGCTCAGGCGTTGGCGGGCCAGCTCGGGCAGTCATCGGCAAGATGACCCTGCGCGAGGCGCTTGACGTCATGTTGGCAGGCAGCGACCTTGAGGCGAGTTGGTCGCGTGGTGAAGCGTTCATTCGTCCACGTAGCGTCGGCACGGCGGACGGGCGCAAGATCGGCGAGGTTCGCGTCGCAGGCGATGTGCAGAGCGGTCAGGGCGGCATCGCTCAGCGTGGCGTCAACGGTAGCAGCGATGAAACTGCCACCGAGCATAGCCGGGCCTATTCGCCAGCGAAGGTTCGCATCGGTGGCAAGACACCGACCACGTTGCAGCATTCTGTGCAGAGTGTATCGGTCATCAGCCGCCAGCGTATCGAAGACCAGCAGATGAACTCTCTGGGCGACGTGATGCGCTGGGCCCCTGGTGTGACCACATTACAGCGTGGTTCCGACAGCCAACTGATGCCTCATTTTTTCTCGCGCGGCTTTGAAATCCGAAACTTTCAGATTGATGGTGGTGCCCCCATCAACTATGGCTCAGGCAACGACTATACGTCTTCGCTGACGCCAACGTTCGATATGTCGCACTACGACAATGTTGCAGTGCTGCGCGGCGCTGACGGTATCAACTCTGGCGTGGGTGACCCCGGCGGTGTGCTTTCGTTGGAACGCAAGCGACCGGTAGCCCAAGCGCAATATACGGCAGAGTTGAGTGCAGGCTCATGGGACGCGCGCCGAACGATGTTCGACGTATCTCAACCCCTTAGCGAGGATGGACGCTGGCGTGTCCGTGCGGTGGCCACCCACGATGAGAGCGACTACTTCTACCGAGTCGCCGATCGCCAGTTGGACAGCGGTTATGTAAACCTGGAGTTCGATCCCGACGAGCATACCCGTATCAACGTCGGTGGCAGCTACACCGAGCAGGATGCCGTGCCCTTTAGTCTGGGTTTGCCACTGTACGCTGATGGCGGTGATATGGCCCTGTCGCGCTCAACGTTCATTGGTATGCCTTTCGCCAATCAACACACTCGCAATAAGGAAGTGTTCGTACAGCTTGAGCACTTCTTTGCACCGGACTGGTCGGTTAACCTCAACTTGTCGGGTATCAATCAGGACTCGAATTCGCTCTCTTCATCGGTGTTTCTCGTCGACGGCGTGAATCGCGACACCGGTACTGTCGACGGCCAGATCATGTTGGACCAACGCAAATTGCGTTCGCAGCAACGAGTCGCGGATGCTTACGTAACCGGCGGGTTTGATCTGTTTGGGCTGCGGCAAAAGCTGGTGCTCGGCGTCAGTCAGCAGAAGCAGGATGATCGCAACGATGCGGGCGGCAATTACTTCTATCCGCAAGGCCCGATCGACATTGTCGGTTTCGACCCGAGTGCTTGGGCGCGGCCCGATCTTTCGCAGTTCCAGCGGGACGCCATCACCGTACCTGCCTACTGGCGCGAACAGAGCGCAGCGTACGGCTCACTTCAATTGGAGCTTATTGAAGGGCTGCGTGTGGCCGCATCGATGCGCTACAACCGTTACAAGACGGAGCAGAGCACGATCTACGGAGGGGACTTCCCTTCAGTCCAGAATACTCGCATGAGCGAGAACAAGCGCTTGCCGCCAACGGTCTCTGTCAGCTATGACCTCACGCCGCAGACCACCGTCTACGTGAGCCATGCCGGCATTTTCAACACCAATGCGAACAAACTGACGGCTGCAGGTACAGTCCTTGAGCCTGAAACCGGGCGCACTATTGAAGTCGGCCTGCGCCGCAGTGACTTCAATGGTCGCCTGAACAGCAGTCTCGCGTTTTTCGACACTGTGCAAGAACACATCGCCCAGGACGATCGGGAATCACCCTCGACCGATAACCCGGACACTGGCATCTCCTGCTGTTATTTCGACAGCGGCAAAAAGACATCCAAAGGCTTTGAGGCGGAGATCATCGGTGCACTGACTCCCAGCTGGCAATTGGCGTTCAGTTATACCCGTAACACGATTGCGTTCAGTTCGCCCCAGTTGGCACCCAGCAACTTTCTTACACAGGCTCCCAAGCACACGGCCAAGCTATTCACCAGTTACCGCCTGGGCAGCGCGGGTTGGGCCGGCAGAACCACTCTAGGTGGAGGCCTGCGTTATCAGAGCGAGACAGTCACCAATGGCTTTGACGGCAACGGCGAGAAGCTTGTCACCCGGCAAGGCACCTACGCGGTGACCGACCTTTTTGCACGGGTGATGCTCAGTCGTAAGGTATCACTACAGGCCAACCTGGCTAATGCGTTTGACCGGTATTACTACGCGAGCGTGGGCAATGTCAGGGGGCAAAATTTCTATGGTGAGCCGCGCAGCGTGTCGTTACTCCTGAAGATGCAGTTCTGATCAACACATAACAGAACCCGACTTTCGCGGGATCGTCCTGTGCATGGAAACACCTTAGGTTACCGCTCCATTGCTGCGTCAGCGATTGCGCCGCGCAGCCTGCTTATTGTTTAAGGAGAGTTTCAATGAGTGAGATTTCAACGCTGGCCGTGCTGGGCAAAAATACCGGTGTGCCGGACATCAATCGCCCCCTTACGCCGTCGCAAGCGGAGGCCTTCAACCGGATCGAACGGGTGATGAAGGCTGCCACGGCCATTGGCCTGATCGCGGCACCGGGATGCGGGAAGTCAACGGTTCTGCGGCATTTGGCCGAGCAGCACGGCGGGATCGTCATTACCGTCGCTAACATGACCGAAGCGGCAGGTTTGAAGCCGGCCAATGAGTTTGAAACCACCATTGGCCGTATGATCGCCACGCATCTGCAGAATTATCCGTTGGTGGTAGTAGACGACTTGGACTACTTCGTCGGCCCAGCCTCCAATGCGTCCACACGCCCTGGCTTTGTGCGAACGGTGTTGCGCCAACTGCGCATGCAGGCGCAGGCGTCCGGCCGCCATCTGTTGTTGGCGGGGCACCCTCCGGAGTCCTGGGAGACGGCGGAATCTCAGTTTGGTGCAGATACAGCTGTGGTGCCGCTGGCCAGTTTTGGACCGCAGGATTATGCAGTGGTCGCCCGTGCGGTTGCGGGGGGGGAGGCGGTTGCCGGTGTCGACTTCTCAATGCTGCATCGCTTTGCCGGGCACCTCAATGGTCACCAACTGCGGCTGGCGTTCGGCATGCTTGTCGGCCAGGCCAGTATCACCACCGAAGATGTGATCGAGTCACTGAAGAGCCATGTAATGGTCTCCAACACGCGGGTTGATGAGGTGGAAGACATAAGCTTCGACCAGTTGCCGGGGCACGAACACATCGTCGAAGCACTCGAGACCAATATTGTCTTTCCAATGGAACACCGTGACCTAGCGGCGCGCATGGGCCTCAAGCCAAAGCGTGGGGTCCTGCTGTTCGGTCCTCCCGGAACCGGCAAGACTTCGATTGGTCGGGCATTGGCGCACCATATGCGCGGAAAGTTCTTCCTTATTGACGGCTCCTTCGTCAGTGAGCCGCCCGCCGCGTTTTTCGGCAAGCTTGAGCGCGTAGTACAAGAGGCCAAGGAGAATGCGCCGTCACTGCTCTTTATCGACGACGCCGATGTGCTGTTCCAAATCCAGCACATTGCCGGTTTGTCGCGCTACCTGTTATCGCTGCTCGATGGCATCGAAAGCGAGACCGCCAGCGGCGTGTGCGTGATGATGACTGCGATGGATGTGCGACCGATTCCGGAGGCACTGCTGCGCTCTGGCCGAGTCGAGCTGTGGCTGGAGACCCGTACGCCTGACGAAAGCACCCGTGAGAAGATTTTGCGCCGATGGCTTGAAAGCGATACCGAGACGTTTGAGGGGCTTGACTGTGGCGCATTGGCCAAGCTTACCGAAGGCTTCACGCCTGCCGACCTGCGTCGCCTGGTAGGCGACGGCAAGGCGCGCCTGGCCGCGGATATCGTGCGCAAACGACCATTACGCTCTGCCGATGCGTATTTCCGCCAGGCTGTCACGGAGATTATTGCCGTGCGCAACCGTATGGCGTCCATGCTGGGCGGCGAAACGTTGCAGGTGCCCGTTGCACAGGATGGCTATCCAACCAACCACTACGAAGCTATGGATGGGTACTGAGATGACGGTAAGTATCGAGCGTTTCGCAGCGGAGCAGGCCGTTGTCCTTGGCGACAACACGGATGACCTGGCACTTGACTGCACGCGACACGAGCTCGCCAATGGGTTGGTGGTGATCGTGCACCCTGCGCCTGAGGCTGCTCAGGTTTCCTTGACCGTCTGCTACCGCGTTGGCTCCAAGGACGAAGGCCCTGGCCAGACCGGCAGCGCCCACCTGTTTGAGCACCTAATGTTTACCGGGAGTGCCAATCTGCCCGGTGGCTGGGCCGAGTCAATGAAGGCCGTAGGCGGCACCAACGTCAATGCGTACACATCCCATGACCGCACGTGTTTCTACCAGACAATTCCGCTCGGCAGTCTTGCCTTTGCATTATGGGCGGAGGCTGATCGCATGGGGCATTTCCGCGAGCATCTGAGCGACGCGGCATTAGCTCGCGAGAAAGCTATCGTGCTTGAAGAAAAGTCGCAGCGAGAGGGCGTGCCCCTGGGTGAAGTGTCGGAATTGGTGCTACAGAGTCTTTTCCCTCCTGGGCATCCCTATCATCACACTGTGATTGGTTCGGTTGAAGATATTGCTGGCGTCAGCCTCATTTCTGCACGTGATTGGCACCACCGCTACTACGGACCCGACAATGCGGTTGTGGTGATCGCAGGACCGATTGATCCGCAACAGACCTTGGCACTGGTGAAGGAGCACTTCGACCATCTCCCTCCGTCGGGGCGGGAGTGGACCTGCACGCAAGCTTGGGTGCCTGCATTGGCACAGCGACGACGCGCACGCGTCGCCTCACACGCAATCGACTATGACGAAGTGCAACTGATCTGGCCGGTGGCAGAATTTGCTGATAAGGGGTCAGCACACCTGGCCGTTCTAGCCGATTTACTGGGTGGCAGTGAACTGTCGCCACTCTATCTTGAACTGGTGAAGCCTGGGCATGCTCTCAATGCCTCGGCCATTTTCACTCCTGGCGAAGTGTGTGGCCAATTCCTGATCAGTCTCTCGTTAGAGCAAGGGCGGCGGCACACCGACGTTGCGGAGCGCGTACGCGGTGTCATTGCCAAGGTGCTGGATGGGCCAGCCGACAGCGCCAGTTTCGAGCGCCTGTGCCGTCAGAAGCGGATCATGACCGTCATGCGCCTGGGAAGCGTGAGTGCGCGAGTGGCGATGATGATCGATGGGGAAATGTCGGTACGTGATCCGTGGCACTTCCAGCATGAGCTGGCCGATCTACAGACGACTGATGCAGAGAGGGTCATCGCGCAGGGGCGTCGCTGGCTGTCAGCCGAGCCATTCGTGCTGGAAGTGCACAGCCAAAAGAAAGTCGCCATTACCGTGACCGACAGTTTGCGCTCACCGCGTCCGTCGGTCATACCTCAGGTTGAGGCAACCAATGACATTGAATGGGATGAAGTGGCACTGTTCAACGGTACTCGGCTCGTTACCAGCCAGCGGCCCGGGGCGCGTGACTTCGTTCTTCGCCTGGAACTGGCGCGTGGCAATGGCGTGGAGTCCGAGGCCGAGCGCGGTTTCTGTGCACTGCTTTCCACATTGCCCTATCACGGGATTGGCGAGCGCAGCCCGGAGGAGACACGCATCCAGACCCAGGAAGGCGGTATTGGTATCGTCTGTGGCGCCACCGTGTCGTATTTTTCGATCGAACTCAACGGCCCGGCAACCTCCGCTGCACAAGCGGTAGAACTGCTCGCCGATCTGGTATTGCGTCCACGGCTGGATACTTTTGTATTTGACGAAGTTCGACGTGATCAGCGCAATGGACTCATCGAGGCCAAGGTGGATCGCTTGGACTGGGCTATGCAGTTGCCCCGAGCTCGGTTATACGGCGCGCAAAGCATCGAGATACGGGATGCCGAAGGCAGTGCTATGGCCATCGAGCAGGCAACGAGAGCGACAGTACTGGCCTTCCACGAGCGACTGTTTGATCCTCAGGGCGCACGTTTATTTGCCACCGGCTCAGAGCAGGTACTGGCGACTGTCCGGCCACGACTGTCGGCATTTACCTCGCGCTGGCGGCAGTCCGTGGCACCTTTTCCCGAGCCTGTCGTGCCGGCACTGCCTGATCGCGCCGACGAGCGCATCCAGTTTGTAGCGGCTGGCCCGAGTGATCAAGCGGTGATTCAGCTGGCGCTATTGCTGCCACATCCCCTGAATCTGCTGGCCCGCGAGACTGCGCGAACCTTGGTGGCGATCCTCCAGGAACGTATCAATCATCGGTTGCGCGAAGAGCTGGGCTGGACCTACGGGGTTAGTGCCGGCATCGCTGAAGCCGAGATGACGGCTCTGCCGCCGTGCCTGATGCTCACCACGTCAGTCAACGCTCAGCATGCAGGCGAAGCGGTTCTCGAGATACGTACATTTATCCAAGCGTTCGTTACCGATGCTCCGCCGACCGCAGTGGAGATGCAGGAGCAACAACGCCAAGCCGGTATCAATCTGTCCTACGCCAGCGCGAGCACGAGCGGCCTTGCCATGAGTGTGCTTGATGCGTTCCGCCTTGGCTTGAAGGCGCCACTGGGTGCACGCCGTGCGGCACTGGCTAACGTGTCTGCTGCCGCAGTCGTTCAGGTACTGCAAGATGCCCTGGCAAACGGCCCCGTCGAATGGGTTGTGGCCAGTACCGCGACCGGTGTGGCCGACGGGTTGTCAGTTGCCGGCCTGCCGATTGATGGAGAGGGCGGCCAGGCATGAGCGACCAGCGCGAGGAAAACGCCCCATCGGCGGCTCGCGGCCGCTCATGGAGGTACTTGTTGCGTTGGGGGCAACGACCTGAAGAAAAAGTGCTTGCCGAGGCCCCTCACATCGCGGGCTCACTTGTGCACGTCGATAAGCGTAGCTATGCCATCGACCGTCTGTTTTTCCAGCGGCTGTGGCGTCTTTGCCGACCTTATTGGGTACGCAACGGTGCATGGCCGTCCTGGGTGGCGCTCGGGGTGCTATTTGCGCTGGTCATCGCGTTCAGCCTGGGGGGTGCGCAGATGGCGCAATTGTCGGCGGACCAGACCAATGCTCTCGTTGCCAAAGAGGCAGCCGAGTACTGGCATTTTTGGACACTCATCACCTTGGCGGGGTTGGTTCGTTTCGGTGCCAGCATCGTGCAGACCTATGTGGGGGGGCGCCTCAATTTACACTGGCGGCAGTGGTTGACGCTGTACCTGGTTGACCGCTACCTGGAGCACCGGACCTACTATGAGATCACCGTCGATTCGGAAATTGACAACCCTGATCAGCGTATCCAGGAGCATGTGGATCCTTTCGTCAAGGCGGTTAGCGGGTTGCCTCAGCAACTGCTGGGGGCGGGCTTCGACATCATGGTGCAGATCGTCATCCTCATGGCGATCTCACGCACAATGCTGATTGCGACATTCATCTACGCGGTTTTCCAAACCGTGTTGACGTTGTACTTGTACAAACCGACCATTCGACAGAACTGGGATTCGACGGTAGCGGAAGCAGACTTGCGTTATGGCCTGCTGCACGTGCGCGATCATGCGGAAACCATCGCTTTCTATCGTGGCGAGGCGCAAGAGCGGCGGCACATTGAGGCGCGGACGCGACTGGCGGTGTTACGCCAGTTGGTGATTCTCAAGTACCAGCAGTTTATGGCTGTCGTTCAGCAATTCTCCAATTTGGTATGGGGTGCGTTGCCCATGGTTATCATCGCTCCGCTCTACTTCACCGGTGAAATTGAGTATGGCGCGATCATGACCGGCATCGTTGCCTCTTCGCTGATTCTGCAGAGCCTGTCGACGCTGATGAACTACATCCCCACCTTGAGTCAGATGGCGCCGATGGCTGTGCGCCTGGCGGAGATCCAGGAAAAGTTTGACCGGTTGGGTGAGCAGCGTAAGAGCGAGTCAGGTGTTCCGCGCTTGGCGTTCCTCGAAGGTGACGGTATTTGCCTGAAGGGTGTAACGCTGCAAACGCCCGGAGGAGAGCAGACACTGGTGCGGGACCTATCGGTCGCGGTGGCATATGGCGAAAGCCTGGTCATTGTCGGTCAAACCGGCTCGGGCAAAAGTTCTTTGCTACGTGCCATGGGTGGGCTTTGGACGCGTGGCAGTGGCACCGTCATCATGCCGCCACGCGAGCAGACGCTGTTCCTACCGCAGCGTCCGTACATGGTACTTGGAACGCTGCGCGACCAGGTTTTGTACCCGCAACCGGACGCATTAATCGACGACTTCACCCTGCAAGGCATTCTGGAGCGCGTAGGTCTGCCTGATTTGGTGGCGCGCAACGGTGGCCTGGATACCGAGCGTGACTGGGCACGCATCCTGTCGCTGGGCGAGCAGCAGCGGATCGGCTTTGCCCGCGTGCTGGTCATCAGGCCACGTTTTGTACTGCTCGACGAGGCGACCAGTGCGCTCGACCTAGCCATGGAGCAACGGCTGTACGAGCTGCTCAGGGCCAGTGGTGCAACCTATGTAAGTGTCGCGCATCGGCCGAGTGTGGTCGCGTTCCACCAGCGTGTACTTAACGTTGGCTGCGACGAGCAGTCAAACGAGTCATGCCGTGCAATTGAAATCAACCCGCATATGCCACGAGATGAAGCTCGTGAGGTGGAAAATAGCGATGAAAAAACTCATTAAGTTTTTATTAATTGCCGGTGTTTCATGCGTGGTTTGTTCACGTGCCGCGTGGGCAGGGCAGGACGGTGGCTTGTCCATGGGGGCGATCGCCAGTGCAGCGACCCCAACCGTAAAAGCCGTGATGATCCTGCTCGTGCTGATCTCGATCGCTTCCTGGAGCGTGCTGGTGCGCAAGTTGATCGCATTACGCCGGTTGTTTCACTCGACCCGGCACGCCGAGGAGCGGCTCCAACTGGCTGAAACCCTTGAGTCGGTTGTGGAGGTGGGTGATCTCACTGTCCTTGCACTGTTGGATGCTGCTCATGATGAGGTGCGGCGATCAAAGAGCCTGGTAGCCGCAGGGCTGACTGAAGGGCTTAACGCTCGCCTTGCGTTGACGCTGGACCGTGTTGAAGAAGCGGCCGCGCGCCAGGCCGGGAGCGGTGTCAGCTTGTTTGCCACGGCGGCCAGTGTCACGCCCTTTATCGGGTTGTTCGGGACTGTGTGGGGGATCATGCATAGCTTCGTCGGCATCGCCCAGGCCAACAGTACAAGCCTGGCTGTGGTAGCGCCTGGTATCGCCGAAGCGTTGCTGGCCACTGCTATCGGCCTGGTTGTGGCCATTCCGGCAACCGTTATGTACAACGTGATTGGAAAATGGGTGGCGCACTACCGGGCGCGTCTGTCTGACTGCTCTGCGCACATTGCAAATCTGGCGAGCCGGGACGCTGAGCGCGCCCAACTGCCGCGGTACGGTGTCAGTGGTCTGCGCGCGGTGACGGAGGCATAAACCCATGGGTAAGTTGACGAAACAGCGTTTTGCGGGAGAGTTCGAACTCAACGGGGAAATTAACGTGACCCCCTTTATCGACGTCATGCTGGTGCTGCTGTTGGTGTTCATGATTGCGGCACCGCTTTCTACGGTAAACCTGCCGATTGAGTTGCCGACGTCCAGCGCCCAGGTAGCACCGCCGCTTGAGCAACCGGTGACGATCAGCGTTCAGCGCGACCTGACGCTGTACCTTGGAGAGTCTCCCGTTCTGGCCTCAGATCTGCCAGCCGCCCTGGCTTCACAGGGAGCCACGGCTTCGACGACGGTGTTCCTGAATGTCGACAAACAGGTCAGCTATGGGGACATGATTGGCCTGCTCGATACGTTGCGCAAGGCCAACTATACCCAAGTGTCTCTCGTTGGCCTGGAGAGCAAAAATTGATTCGTCATGGGCGCATCGTGTTGCGGGCCCCCAGCTGGCTGACCACATTGTTTGTCGCAGTAGTTCACGCGGTGGCAATCGCCTGGATACTGGGGCGGACCGATATGACGACAACAGAGCCTGTCAGCATGCCGCCGCTGGTGTTGAAAATTGCGCCACCGGCGGCCCCGCCTGTGCCTTCGCCGCGTGATTTGTCGGTGGCATCGGCGGCTGCCTCCATGGCTGTAGAAGCGCCAACTGTTGAAGTTCCGGTGACCAAACCACTGCCAGAGGTATTAGAAACAAAGCACGGGATACTGGCGAAGGTGCCACCGAAACAGCCTCAGCCCAGGGATAAAAAGCCGCAACCGCCCAAACCAAAGAAAACCGCTCCGACCGCGACGCCACCTCAGATCGCCGCGCATTCCACTCCGACAGCACCGAGTGAAGTCCCGCAGACCGTCGCACCGCCACCGGTAGAGGCCGCGCAAAAAGCAACTGACAGCGCTGCCCAGGCACAAGGTGCTGCGACCACTGCACTGGACGCTTTGGATAGTTGGGAGGCGCAGGTGCTGGCTCGTCTTGCCAGCGCCAAGCGCTACCCCCAAAATGCCCGCATTGCCCGCGAGCAGGATACCGTCACGGTCAGTTTTACTGTGGCGCCTGACGGCAAGGTCGGTGCGGAGAAAATTGTGCACAGCGGCGGGTATCAGAGTTTGGAGGAAGAAGCATTGGACTTGGTCTCACGTGTATCGCCCTTGCCACCGCCACCGGACGGCGAGCCGCAACGACTGTCTCTACCCATTGATTTTTACTTGCGCTGATGTGCCCATTCGATAGTGCCATCGTCAGCGCCTTGCCGCGTCATTGGGTCGATCGCCTGTTCGCCGCAATGCTGCCCGGGCAGAGCGAAACGTTCTGGCTGGCCGTGGCCGAAATCGTGTTGGAGTTGCTCCCTGACGATGTGGTGGTGGTGTGGGAGACGTTCGACACGCGTGCATTCCATCGAGGCGCCGACGGTACGCTCACGGTGCATCGCGGCGCGCACGCACATGCTTTGCGCGCGCCTGCAATTTACACCGCATTCAATCTTCCTTTCAGTGATTCGGTACGCACATTCGATAGCAGCGCGCTGGCCAACGCTGGTTGGGATGAAACACTGCTGTCGGCGGCTTCGCGACCACCGGCTGCAGCCACATTGGACTTTCTTCAGGGACAGGAAATCCATGCCACGATCGCCATTTATGGGCATGCGGGCATGTCCCAGATTCGCCGGCAGGCGCTGGAGAAATTAAGACCGGTGCTGCCTCAATGTGTATCAGCGTTGTTCGAACGACGCCGATCGGTTGCGGCCGGAGCAGGGCTTGCGGAGTTCCTGCGCGAAGTTCCGGTCGGCCTGGTTCTGGTTGACTGGTTCGGTGTGGTGTTGTCCGTCAATGACGAAGGCTGTCGGCAAGCGGCGATATGGAATGAAGCGCCGCGAAAGGTCAGCCTCAAGGGTGCGCGTCAACGCTTTGCCGTGCCCGACGATTTGACGCAAGGCTGGGATCATTTACGCAGTGAATGGATCAACTGGCTGCGCGGAGAGGGGGCACGGCCGCAAGCGCTGGTTATAAAGCACAATGCGGATCCCATGCTGGAGGTTGCGATCGAACTTGTTCACGACCATGGCGCGCCCACCACCACGCCGTGTTTTATCGCACGCTTTGCGGGTATCCATGCGCGTGGCGATGCTGGTGTGCCGATTCCGACGCCAGCGCAGATCGCGATTCTTTCACAGTTGTCGCCTGCCGAGCGCTCCGTTGCGTTGCTGACCCAGAGCGGGCTGAGCAATCAGGAGATCGCCGATCAGCTAGGCAGGCAGGTCGGTACGGTCAAAGACCATCTGACAAGTATTTACGAAAAGCTTGGCGTCAGCCGCAGAACGCAGTTGGTCAAGGCGTTACACCTCGAGTGAGTGGCGTTTGTTCTTGGGCGTGCAATCAAGACTGTTACGGTCACGGGCAGGGGACCGGCCAGCAGGAAGTGCTGGGGACTCCAGGGATTCGCTGCTCGATGCGTTGTCTGCTGCTGACTGTGGCCCTAGTGTTGCCAGCAGATATCGAGTGATTGGTTCTGTGCAGAGATATAGTTGAGGAGCAGAGTGGTATTTGGCTCCGTGAAAAAGATATGGACATCACAAATAGCTGGTTGTTGGCCGGTAAAAAATTGACGCGATTTTATCCAGTAACGATGAAATGGCGATTGGCGGGGCGATGACACTACGACAATCAGAGATAAAGGGCGTTCTTGTTCGAGGGGTTGAAGGTACTTCCGGCAGGTTGGCCGCGATCCAACGAGGCCTCCTGACGGCATCTGTGTTTCAGGATGATAGAGGCCAATCAGAAGGTGCTCTGGAGGACGCCATGAAAATGAATGTTAAAAAACAGTTGAACAGAGTTTGTTCATTCCCTATCGCTTTATTTCACCCGAGAATGTTGCGAAATTTCAAAGGCTAACTAATAAGTAGTATTCCTATACGTAATGTAAAAACGAAAGAGCTGCGCTATAAAACTGTCAGGCCTAACCCTGACAGCAGCATCGCTGCCTGGCTTTTGGAGATAATAGCGCCCTTGAACATCTTCGCATCGACAAGGCGCAGTCCATCGAGGCTGGCCTCGCGCAAATCAGCCTGGTCGAAACGAGCATTATTGACCCGAGCCAGCGACAAGCTTCCGCCCTCAAGAAAGACGGCATGACGAAAGTCACAGTAACTCAGATCGGCGTCGGCAAAGTCGAGGCCTCGCAGCTGCGATTTGTAGAATGAAAGGCCGGACAGGCAGGCGCTGCGCAGCACGCAGTCGGAAAAACTTAAACCCAGGGTAGAGGTGTCAATGAAATTGGCGCCCGTCAGCTTGCAGCCGTCAAAGGAGGCGTGAGCCAGCTTGCTGTGGTGCCACTGGGTATTGTTCAGATCGGAACTGACGAACCTGGCATCAACCAAGGTTGCCGAGCGAAACATCGCGTGTGCTGCTCGGCAATTCAGCCACTCGGTGCTATCGAGCTTTGCCGCGGTCAGATTGCTGCCTGCGAAGAGGCAGCGCTCGAAGTGTGCGCCTTGCAGATTGACCCTCGACAGATCCTGTCCGCTGAAGTCGACGCCAGTGAACCAGAGGGGCGAGGACTGCCCCTGGATCAACTCCGTTAGAGAAGTTGCGTCGAACTCGCCGGGACCAATCTTCAGATAATCACTTTCAGTGTGCATTGACCCTCCTGGGGTGTTCGATGATCAGCGTCAGGGCTCAGTAATTGCGATTTTCGGCTGCATCAGCACGCCATCCACCGCCCAGGCTCTTGAACAGATTGGTCAGTGCGATCTGTCGCTCGGTACTGACCACAATCAACGTGGATTGATCGTTGAAGGCGCTGCGCTGGGCATCCAGGTAGCGCAGATGGGTATCCACTCCGCCTTCGTAGCGGGCCTTGGCCAGCTTCAGCGCTTCCTGGCTGGAGTCGGCCAAGGCCCGGCGGGCGACTTCCTCGCGGCGCAGCGTGTCGGTGGCAGCTAGGTTGTCGGCGACCTCGCGGAAAGCGCTCTGGATCGTGCCTTCATAGTTGGCTACTGCCGAGTCCTTGCGCACCTTGGCTAGGTCCAGACCGGCGCGGTTACGCCCACCGGCGAAAATCGGCAGTGACAGGCTCGGGGCAAAGGTCCAGGCGTTCGAGCCGCCGTCGAACAGGCCGGATAACGCCTTGCTGGAACTACCGACCGAGCCGGTCAGTGACAGGCGCGGGAAGAACGCCGCCCTGGCGGCACCGATGTCGGCATTGCGCGCCCTGAGCCGGTGTTCGCTGGCGAGGATATCCGGGCGTCGCTCAATCAAGCTAGACGAGGTGCCGGGGGCGATGTCCTGCACCAGCAGCAGCGCATCCTGCGGTGTGGTGGGCAGGTCGCTCGCTGCATCCTGTGTACCGATCAGCAGTTGCAGGGCATGGCCGGCCTGACGTAGCTGCCGATCGGTGCTTTCCAGGTCGGCCCGGGCCTGTTCGGTCAGCCCCAGGGCCTCTTGAAAATCCAGTGCCGTGGCGGTGCCGGCCTTGCGTCGCTGGGTTATCAGTTCCAGCGAGGCCATGCGCGTCTCAAGCGTCTGTCGGGTAAGCGCAAGGCGCCGTTGTGCGCCGTCACGGGTCAAGTAGGCCTGGGTGACTTCGGCCACCAGAGCGATCTGCGTGCCGCGGGTTGCTTCTGCAGTCGCCAGGTACTGTTCCAGTGCTGCGTCGGACAGGTTGCGCACCCGACCGAACAGATCGAGCTCGAACTCGCTTATCCCGAGGCCGACCTGATAAGTGCTGTTGACCTGTGGGTTGTTTGTGGTCGAAAGGTCACCGGGCAGGCGTTGGCGATTGCCGCTGGCGGTGGCGTTGAGCGACGGTACGCGGTCGGCGCGCTGGATCCGGTACTGGGCGCGCGCCGCGTCGATGTCTAGCAGCGCCTGGCGCAGGCTGCGATTGTTGTCCAGGGCGGCCGCCACCAGGCGGCGCAGCTGTGGGTCAAGAATAAAGGCTTGCCAGTTCAAGGCATCGGCATCGACGGCAGCGGTGTCGGTTGTTTGCGGTGAGGTGTCGCCCCATTGCACCGCCACCGGCGATTCAGGCCGATGGTAGTCGGGAGCCAGCGAGCAGCCCCCCAGTGCGATGCTCAGTGTCGCTACGGTGGACCAGCGGAGGTTATTCGAGCGCATGGGGGTTACTCCGTGGTCCGGGTTTCGCCAGAGGCGGATGATTGAGCTTTGCGTTGCAGCCAGGACAGCACCCAGACGAAGAACACCGGGACGAAAATCACCCCCAGAAGGGTGGCGCTGAGCATGCCGCCAATCACCCCGGTGCCGATGGCGCGCTGGCTGGCAGCGCCGGCTCCGGTGGCCAGGGTCAGCGGCACGACGCCGAGGATAAAGGCCATGGAAGTCATCACGATGGGGCGAAAACGCAGGCGCGCAGCTTGAATAGCTGCCTCGCGTACGGGCATGCCTTGCTCCCACAGTTCTTTGGCGAATTCGACGATCAGGATCGCGTTTTTCGCCGCCAGGCCGATGATGGTGATCAGGCCGACCTTGAAATAGACGTCATTGGGCATGCCGGCGGCAGTAACGGCCAGCACGGCGCCCAGCGCACCTACCGGGACGATCAGCATTACCGTCAACGGGATGGCCCAACTCTCATAGAGCGCGACCAGCAACAGAAACACCACCAGGAAGGCCAGAGCAAAGACCGTCAAGGCTTGGCCGCTGGCGACTTTCTCCTGATAGGACAGGCCGGTCCATTCGTAACCTATTCCAAGTGGAAGTTCGGCGGCCAGGCGTTCCAGTTCGGCCATGGCTTCGCCAGTGCTGACCCCGTGGGCCGCATCCCCGGCAATCTTGATGGACGGGTAGCCGTTGTAGCGGGCGATCTGCACGGGGCCTTCCTCCCAGCGGGTCGTGATGAATGCGCTCAGAGGCACCAAGGCGCCGCTGTCGTTGGGCACATACAGCTTGAGCACGCTTTCCGGGGTCATCCGGTCGGCCTGCTCGGCTTGCACCACCACGCGTTGCAGGCGCCCGGCATTGGCGAAGTCATTGATCACCGTGGAGCCGAACGCCGTTGACAGAGCGTTGTTGATCGAATCGAAACTCACCCCTAGCGCTCGGGCCTTCTCCCGATCGATATCCAGGCGCAACTGCGGTGCTTCCGCCAGTCCTTCCATAATCGTGTAGAGAATCTTCGGATTGCCGTTGGCCTTGCCCAGCAACTGGTCACGCGCTGCCAACAGGGCTTCTCGGCCGAGTCCGGCGCGGTCTTGCAGTCGCAGGGTGAAGCCGCCGGAAGTGCCCATGCCTTCAATCGGCGGCGGGCTCACGGCCATGACGGTGCCATCATTCAGGCTGGCAAACCGTTGGTTGAAGGCTGCCGCCTCGTCCGCTGCCGACTGTCCCTTGCCGCGCTCCGACCAGTTTTTCAACGTCGGGAAGGCGAGGCCGGCGTTTTCGCCTTGGCCGGAAAAACTGAAACCCAGCAACATGGTCATCGAGGCTGTGGTGTCCTGGGACATCATGTAGCGTTCCAGTTCTCGGGCCGTCTGGTCAGTGCGGTTACGGGTGGCCCCAGGAGGGAGCTGGACATCGATAATCAGGTAGCCCTGGTCCTCCACCGGGACGAAAGACTCGGGCAGGCGCAGGTAGAAAAAGCCCAGTAGAGCGACGATGCCCGCATAGATCAACATGTAGCGCCCGGTCCGTTTGACCAGTTGGGTATTGAGGCGCTCATAGCGCTGCGTGAGGCGGTTGAAACCCCGGTTGAACGCGCCGAAGAAACCGCGTTTTTCGTGATGCCCGGCGGGGACGGGTTTGAGCAGGGTGGCGCACAGCGCCGGGGTGAAGGTGAGGGCCAGAAAACCCGAAAACAGAATGGACACCGCCAGCGACAATGAAAACTGCTGGTAGATCACCCCCACCGAACCGGACATGAAGGCCAGCGGCAAGAACACCGCCGACAGGACCAGGGTGATACCGATGATTGCGCCCGACACCTGGCCCATCGCCTTGACCGTCGCCGCAGCGGGGCTGAGTCCTTCCTCGGCCATGATGCGCTCGACGTTTTCCACCACCACGATGGCGTCGTCCACCAGGATGCCGATGGCCAGTACCATGCCGAACATGGTCATCATGTTCACCGAGAAACCCAGCAGGTACATGAAGGTCAGTGTGCCCAGCAGGCAGACCGGTACCACGATGCCCGGGATCAAGGTGTAGCGGATGTTCTGCAGAAACAGGAACATCACCAGGAACACCAGGACCATGGCTTCGATCAGGGTGTAGATCACTTTGTCGATGGCTACGTCGACAAAGCGCGAGGTGTCGTAGGGAACGGAGAACTCGGCATCGCTGGGCAGGTTGACTGAGAGTTCGTTCAGGCGTTGCTTGACTGCCGCCACCGTTGCAATGGCATTGGCGCCGGGGGCGAGTTGCACAGCGGCGGCAACGGCAGGCTTGCCGTTGAGGCGCGACTCGAAGTTGTAGCTTTGACTGCCCACGGCGATCCGCGCCACATCGGCCAAGCGCACAGTCGAGCCGTCCTGTTTGGCGCGCAGGACGATGCGGCCGAACTCCTGCGGGTTGTCCAGCGTACCCTTGACCGCCAGGGTCGCGGTCAGCTCCTGTTGCGACGAGCCGGGGGTGCTGCCAAAACTGCCGGCCGGCACCTGGACGTTCTGCGTGCGGATCGCCGCATTCACATCGTCGATGGACAGCCCGTAACCGATCAGTTTCTGCGGATCGATCCAGACCCGCATGGCGGCTTCAGCCGCGAAAAACTGCAGCCGGCCGACACCTTTGACGCGACTGATTTCATTGTTGACGTTGCGCGCGGCGTAGTCGGCGAGGGCGACGGTGTCTTTGCCGGCGTTGTCGCCTTTGTAGCTCAGGGTGTAAATCATCAGGAAGCCGGAGCTGGCTTGCTCGACCTGCAGGCCCAGATCGAGCACGGCCTTGGGCAGGCGAGCCTCGGCTTTCTTGATCCGGTTCTGGACATCGACCTGGGCCAGCGGTGGGCTGGTCCCGGGTTCGAAGGTCACGACGATCTCGCCGGTACCGTTGGAGTTGCTGGTGGACTCGTAATAGAGCAGGCCCTTGGCGCCATTGAGTTCTTCCTCGATGACGCTGGTGACCGAATCCACCAGGACTTTCGCCGAGGCGCCCGGGTAGTTGGCGGTAATGGTGATCTGCGGTGGCGCGACGACCGGGTACTGGGCCACCGGAAGCAACGGGATGACCAGCAGACCGGCGAGCATGATGAACAACGCGACGACCCAGGCAAAATTCGGGCGTCGGATAAAAAACTGAGACATGTCGTTTCCTTGAGCGCTACGCCCTTACTGGACCTTGGCCTGCTGGGTAGTCAGCGATTTGGCAATGACTTTGTCGCCAGGATTGATGCCGTTCATTGCGCCGGTGACGATCTGGTCACCCACGACCAGTCCCTTGGTGATCTGCCAGCGGGAGCCCTGCATGGCGCCGGTGTTCACCGGTTTGGCTTCGATTGTCTGGTCCTGGCCGATGACCAACACTCGTGCCTGACCATCGGCAGAGCGCTGCACGGCTCGTTGCGGTATCAGAATGGCGGCCTTGTCCAGGCCTTGTGGCGCACTGACGCGCACGTACATGCCCGGCAGCAGCGCCGTTCCCGGGTTGGCGAAGCGCCCGCGCAGCGAGATCTGGCCGGTGGCGCGGTCCACGGCGACATCGGAGAACAACAGTTCGCCCTGGCTCCGGTGCTCTGAGCCTTCGACACTCAGCGTCAGCGGGGTTTCAGCATTGCCGGTAAGGCGCCCCTGTTCGATGGCGGCGCGCATCCGTAATGCATCGGCCGCGGGTTGGGTGAAGTCGACGTAGATCGGGTCCAGTTGCTGGATGCGCGCCATCATGGTTGCGTCGCCTTGACCGACCAATGCTCCCTCGGTGACCAGGGCTCGTCCTATGCGCCCGGCGATAGGGGCTTTGACCGTGGAGTAGCTCAGGTTCAGGTTCGCTGTCTCGACATCGGCCTGGGCCGAGCGCTTGGCTGCCAGCGCGCTTTGCAGGGCCGCTTTGGCGGTATCGAAGTCCTGCTGACTGACGGCCTCGATCTTGACCAGCGGTTCATAACGCTTGACGGTCGTCTGAGCCTGGAACAGCGCAGCATCGGTCTTGGCCAGCTCGCCCTGAGCCCGCGAGAGCGCAGCCTTGAACGGCGCCGGGTCGATCTGAAACAGCAGATCGCCGGCTTTGACATCCGTGCCTTCCTCGAAATGCCGAGCCAGCACGATGCCCGCTACCCGTGCGCGCACTTCAGCCACGCGCACCGGCTCTACACGCCCCGGTAGTTGTGCGATCAGGGTCAGTGGTTCGCTGCTGACTGTCATCGCTTCGACTTCACGCGGCCCCCCGGGTCCGCCCCAACCCTGCGGCGGCTGTTCACAACCTGCCAGGCTCAATGCGGCCAATAAAGGGAGTACCGGAACCACTTGCCATCTGCGCGACGTACTCATCTTTCACCTGGGCCACGCCCATTAGCTGTTAAAGATGCGGATGATTGTTTATTTTATCAAATGAGTCAATATTGACTCATAAGGTGCTTTTGTGAGCAACTTAGCCATAGCACTTGAGAAGATGAGCCATTTCTGCACAATGGCTCGCACGTCATTCTGATAATCGAAGAAACGCCTAATGGATTTATCTGCAGCGAACGAGAAACTGTTGAAGGCTCTGGCCATTGCCATGGTCGATCACCCGGCAGGGACGTTCAAAGACATCGCTGAAGCCGCAGGGGTGAGCAAGGCCACGTTGAATCGCTTCTGTGGCACGCGTAACAACCTCATTGAGAGGCTGTTCAATTACGGCTCTACCGTGATCAGTCAGGTCATGGATAACGCGAACTTGCAGGACGCGCCGCCTCTTGAGGCCCTACAGCGCCTGATCGAAAACCATTTGACCCACCGTGAACTTTTGGCCTTCCTGGCCTTCCAGTGGCGGCCTGACTCGCTGGATGAACGCGCAGGCGGCAGCCGCTGGCAGCCTTATTCGGACGCGCTGGACAATTTCTTTCTGCGCGGTCAGCACGAAGGAGTGTTTCGTATCGACATCAGTGCCCAGGTGCTGACGGAGATGTTTGCCTCGATCATTTACGGATTTGTCGACGCAGAACGGCGTGGGCGGGTTGCCCGGGTGGGGATGGCGACGCAGGTTATGCAGTTTTTTCTACAGGGCGCTACCAGCCGTTGAAGGCTGGGTCTCGGAACCGACGCTACGGTGTCGATGCTCGCGGGGCAGGGGACTTGCACGTATATGAATAGCGACCGCTGTCTCCATAGGCCGCTATCTGGGTACAGTTTCAGGTTTTCAAACCGTTCGATTGGGGCTGAGTGTTATCGGTGCATGTGGTGAATTCGGTCAAAGCCAGGCTTTGATCCGGGATTTGACAGCCTCAGTCGATATGCCGTAACGATCATGCAGCGTCGGCAAGGCCCCGGCATCCAGAAATGCATCGGGTAATGCAATCTGCCTGAAGGTCGGCGTCACGCCATTGCGCAGCAACACGCCGGCGACTGCCTCGCCCAGTCCACCAATAATGGAGCTGTTTTCTGCGGTGACCACCAGGCGACCTGGTTTGCGGGCTTCAGTCAGAATGGTTTGCTCATCCAGTGGCTTGATCGTCGGCACGTGCAGCACGGCAACATCAACCCCGTCCGCTTGCAGCTCTTTTGCAGCCTCCAGTGCGCGCATGGTCATCAAACCGGTGGAGATGATCAAAACATCGTTGCCGGTGCGCAGGGTCTTGGCTTTGCCGATCTCGAATTTGTAGCCGTACTCGTCCAGTACCAGCGGCACATTTCCGCGTAGCAAGCGCATGTAAACCGGGCCTTGGTGCGCTGCGATGGCGGGCACGGCCTGTTCGATTTCAAGCGCATCGCACGGGTCGACGATCATCAGGTTGGGCATGGCGCGGAAGATCGCCAGGTCATCCGTGGCTTGGTGGCTTGGGCCGTAACCGGTGGTGAGGCCGGGCAAGCCACAGACGATCTTGACGTTGAGGTTCTCTTCAGCAATCGCCATGCAGATGAAGTCATAGGCGCGTCGCGAAGCGAACACGGCGTAGGTGGTGGCAAAGGGTACGAAGCCTTCCCGGGCCATACCCGCTGCCGCACTCATCAGCAGTTGCTCAGCCATGCCCATTTGATAGAAGCGATCTGGGTGCGCCTTGGCGAAGATGTGGAGGTCGGTGTACTTGGACAAGTCGGCGGACAGGCCGACGATATCCGGACGCTGATCTGCAAGCGCGGCCAGCGAATGACCAAAAGGTGCGGACCTGGTGGTCTGACCTTCTGAGGCAATCGAGGCGATCATCGCCGAGGTGGTTAGGCGTTTTTTGGCCGGTTCAACCGTGGAAGACGGAGTGTTGGCTGCGTTGCTCATTGGTTTTTTCCTTCTTCAAGGTTGCTCAGTGCCAGATCCCATTCGTGTTCTTCCACTCGGATGAAATGGTTTTTTTCACGGGATTCGAGGAAGGGCACGCCTTTGCCCATTTTGGTATCGCAAATGATCACCCGTGGCTGGGTGCCGAGATGGTTGCGCGCGGCGTCGAATGCGGCGACCAGTGCTTCCAGATCATTGCCATCGACGCGCTGGGTGAACCAGCCAAAAGCCTGCCAGCGATCGACGATAGGCTCGAACGAGAGGATTTCACTCGAGTAACCGTCAGCTTGCTGGTTGTTGACGTCGACGATGGCGATCAGGTTGTCGAGCTTCCAGTGCGACGCCGACATCACCGCTTCCCAAGTCGAGCCTTCATTCAGCTCGCCGTCCGACAGCAGGTTGTAGACGAAGGCAGTTGAGCCTTTGCGTTTGAGGCCCAGGCAGGCACCGACCGCGATGCCCAGGCCCTGACCGAGCGAACCGCCGGTGATCTCCATGCCGGGGGTGTAGGTGGCCATGCCCGACATCGGCAGGCGACTGTCGTCCGCGCCGTAGGTTTCCAGCTCGTCGAGCGGGATAATGTCGGCTTCGATCAGGGCCGCATACAGTGCAATCGCGTAGTGACCGATCGATAGGTAAAAGCGATCGCGGGCTTCCCATTCCGGGTCTTCGGGCCGGTAGCTCAGGGCGTGGAAGTAGGACACGGCCAGCAGGTCGGCAGCGCCGAGGGCCTGGCCGACATAGCCTTGCCCTTGAACCTGACCCATGCGCAGGGCATGGCGGCGAATGTTGTGGGCGCGTTGTGCCAGCGTCGTGGGCGACGTGAATGCAGTTTGAACAGTCATGGTGAAACTCCAATGAATCAACGATTGACCGAGGCGGCGGGGATGCGCAGTACCAACGTGGCACCGAACAGCAGAACACCGGTGATCAGGTACATGCCGATGGCGCTGGAGCCGGTCTGTGTGGTGACCCAGCCGATCAGATAGGGCGAGCAGAAGCCTGCGAGGTTGGCGATGCTGTTGACTGCCGCGATTCCGGCGGCGGCGGACACCCCACCGAGCAGCGTGGTGGGCAGCATCCAGAACATCGACGTCGCGGACAGGATTCCGGAAGCGGCCAGGCACAGACTGAGGATGGAAAGCAGTACATTCCCGCCCATCAGCGCCGCCAGGCTCAACCCGATGGCACCTGCGATCATCGGCACAATGAGGTGCCAGCGACGCTCACGATGTTTGTCGCCGCTACGTCCGGCATACAGCATGGCCACGATTGCGCAGAGGTAGGGCAGGCTGCTCAGGAAGCCGATGTGCAGCGGATCGGAAACCCCCGCGTTACGCACCAGGGTCGGCAGCCAGAAGGTGATGGCGTACTGACCCATCACCACGCAGAAGTAGATGCCGGCCAGCAACCACAGACGGCGATCGCGGATGAACTCGCCCACCGAGGCATGGGTGACTTTCTGCTGGTCGTCCTCGGCCAGTTCGCGGCTGATCAGTGCTTTCTCGTCATCATCGAGCCAACTGGCCTGATGCACGCCGTCCTTGAGATAGCTCAGCACCAGTAACCCGACAACGACCGTGGGCACCGCCTCCAGCACGAACATCCATTGCCAGCCGGCCCAGCCGTGCATGCCGGCGAAGTGGTTCATGATCCAGCCGGAGAGCGGGCCGCCGACCATCCCTGACAGCGGAATGGCGATGAACCACAACACGGTCATGCGCGCACGCCGGTAGGAGGGAAACCAGTAGGTCAGGTACAGCAGCAGACCCGGCGCCAGACCGGCTTCGGCAACACCGAGCAGGAAGCGCAGGGCGTAGAACTGCCAGGCGGTTTCGACGAAGGCGAACAGGGCGGAGACGATGCCCCAGGTGATCATGATGCGGGCGATCCAGACCCGCGCACCGACCTTGTGCAGGATGATGTTGCTCGGTACTTCGCACAGGAAGTAACCGATGAAGAACATGCCGGCACCCAGTCCGTAGACCGTTTCGCTAAGTGCCAGATCGTTCATCATTTGCAGCTTGGCAAAGCCGACATTGACCCGATCAAGATAGGCGCACAGGTAGCACAGCATCAAAAAGGGCATCAGGCGCCACGCGGTTTTACGGTAGGCGTTGGAGCGCACGGTCGAAACCGCTTCGAGCGACAAGGTAGTCATGATGGTCTGATCTCTTATTTTTATTGACCGCCAGGCTTGTGGCCCGGCTGCGTCGTCGATCCAGAACCGCACGGGCCGCGAGGCCCGCCAGCTGTCATCAGTGAATCAGCATGCCGCCGTTCACATCCAGGGTGATGCCGGTCAGGTAAGAGGATAGGTCGCTGGCCAGGAACAACGCCGCGTTGGCCACATCCTGCGCCTCACCTAGGCGTCCGAGGGGGATGCCGTCGATGATCGCGTGACGGCGTTCGTCCTGCATCAGGCCGCCGGTGATATCGGTATGGATCAGGCCGGGGGCAATGGAGTTCACGCGCACCTTGTCCGGGCCCAGCTCGCGCGCCATGGCTTTGGCCAGGCCCAGCACGCCGGCTTTGGCGGCGCTATAATGCGGGCCACCGAAAATGCCACCGCCCCGTTGAGCGGAAACCGACGACATGCACACGATGCTGCCGGTCGACTGCTGGCGCATGACCGGGATCACCGCCTGGGACATCAGCAACGTACCGCGCAGGCTGACGTCCAGCACCTTGTCGTAATCCGAAGGGCGGATGTCCAGGGTCTTGAGGGGTTGGGTGATACCGGCGTTGTTGACCAGGATGTCGATGCGACCGAAATGCTCGATGATTTTCGCGACCGCCTGCTGCACTTGGGATTCGTCAGCGACGTTGGCGGCCAGACCCAGATGGCCTTCGCCCAGGGAGGCCGCGGCATCGCGGGCGGCGGAATCATCCAGATCGAGGATCACGACGCGGGCGCCTTGCTTCGCGAAAGTGGTTGCTGTGGCGCGGCCAATGCCACGCGCGGAGGCTGCACCGGTGATGATCGCGACTTTGCCTTGAAGAAGCATGGAGGGTACCTCTGATTGTTGTTATTGGGTCGATCCGCTATGAATCGATGATCCAGCTTGTTCTTCAAGGCATCCCTGAGCAATAACGCGAATGTCACTCGGTGCTGAAAAAAAATCAGCACTCGCCATCACGCAGATCGAATGGTTGAATGGCCCAACGACCGGCTTATGCCTTCTGTAGCGGAATAAAAATAATCATGCGTTCACCTGGCGATGCACCTCCGATACTGCCACCCCTGAAAGCCATTCAGGCCTTTGAGCAAACGGCACGCTTTGGCAACGTCGCGCGAGCGGCTGAAATACTTGATCTGACGCCCTCAGCCGTCAGTCACCAGTTGGCCAAGCTCGAGGCGATGATTGGTCGACAACTCTTTCTGAGAACGGCCAGGGGGGTAACCTTGACGCCTGTGGGTGAGCAATACCTCACTGAGGTGTCTGGCATCCTGCATAGCCTGGCGGTGGCGACCGAGCGCGCCACCAGCGATGTCAGTCTTGATTGTCTGCGTTTGCACTCGTCGCCCAGTTTTGGCCTGCTGTGGCTGATGCCGCGACTGGAGCAATTTCGCCAGAGCCATCCCGATATCCAGCTCAATCTCTCGTGCTCCTACGAATCACTGCACTTCAGCCGAGACAAGATCGATGTCGACATCCGCCACGGCATGCCCAACTGGCCGAGCTTCGAAGTGCGCACCATGCGCAATGAAAAGATCGCGGTGATGGCTTCGCCGAAACTGTTGGAGAAACAACCCGTCCGGGCTGTTGCGGATCTGCTCGGCTGCAACCTGATTCTGTCAGAGGCAACATTGATCAAGTGGCCGCAATTGTTTGCACAGCACGGTGTATCACGGCCGGAAAAACCCTACACCCTCAGTTTCGATCGCTCGTACATGACATTGGAGGCCGCCAGCCACGGGCTTGGCTTCGCACTGGAAAGCACGTTGTTGGCTCAGGACTATCTTACGCGTGGTGACTTGGTCGAGGTTGCCCCGGAACTGAGCGCCCCCATTACCGCGCATCATCTGGTCTTTCCCAGAGCCCACTCAAACTTTCCCCGCGTGAGGCGTTTTCTGGAATGGATGCAGAAAGAGCTCGGGCATGATTTCACTTACTGACGGTGGTTCGTGGTACACGAAAGGGGCGGCAAGTGGTCGATGCTTCACCGACTTAAAGCTTGAACGTACTGAGCATCAGGTTAAGCCCCGATGCGAGTCGTGCCAGGTCACTGCCGGCGGCGCTGGTCTGGTTGGCGGCAGTCGCTGTTTGGTCACAGAGATCGCGGATCTGCATCAGATTGCGGTCGATTTCCCGGGCAACGTAGGCTTGCTCTTCGGCAGCGGTGGCGATGATCAGATTGCGTTCATTTATTCCGCCGACGGCTTGAGTGATGGTGTGCAGAGCCTGTTCCGCAATGCCGGCCTTGAGCAAAGTTCCAGTGGCTTGAGTGACGCTCGCCTTGAGCGCCTCAACGGTGTCTGTCGTTCCCTGTTGAACCATCCCTATCATCGATTCGATCTCTCGGGTGGATTCGCCGGTGCGGTGGGCAAGGGCCCGGACCTCATCAGCTACGACGGCAAATCCCCTGCCGGCTTCGCCTGCCCTGGCGGCTTCAATAGCCGCGTTGAGCGCTAACAGGTTTGTCTGTTCGGAAACCGAGCGAATGACATCCAGAACCTTGGTGATGCCGCGACTCTGTTCGGACAGTGTTTCGGCCCGCATCGCAGCGCGTTGCACCTGGTTGACCAGGGCGTCGATCAAGGTGATGGTTTCGCCAAGTTGAATTTTGCCGTGCTCGGCTGTTTGCGTTGAAGTCTGCGATTGCTCTGAGGTAGTGACGGCGTTGCCGGCAACTTCTTCGACGGCGGCGCTCATCTGGTTGACCGCTGTGGCGGCCTGATTGATCTGGTTATTCTGTTCCTGCAGTGACTGACGACTGTGCTCCATGACCCGGGTCATTTCTTCTGCCGCCGACGCCAATTGATCCGCGGTTTTTTCGATGTCCCCAAGCGTGTTGCGCAGGTTGCCTTGCATGCTCGCCAGTGCTTGCAGCAGTTGCGCAGGTTCATCTCTGCCGGACGTTGAAATGGGCAGGGTCAGGTCGTTGGCGGCAATGCTTTGAGCCACGATCACTGCGTTTTGCAAAGGCAGGATAATGCTGCGGCTGAAGCGCCAAGCGAGGGTAAGGGTGATCAGCAGCGCTGCGATAGTCGCGCCGATGGCGATGCTTCGGGCTTGGCTGTAAGTCTGCTCGGCCACAGATCCAGCCTCGATTGCGGCGCGCTGGTTAATGGCGGCCAACCCTGCTGTTTGCTCATTCATGAGGTTGGCATACTCGTTGAGTTTGCGCAGTTGCAGCACAACGTCGCTTTGGCGGTTAGCCTTCAGCAACTCGATTTCCTCAAGCATGCCTTCCCTGTAGGTCTGGTAGGCATCCTTGAGTTTGCTCAGGGCAGTGCGCTCTTCGTCGGTAGTGGCAATGTTGCTGTACTGCGCCAGGTTGTTCTCGATCTTTAACGTCAGGGCATTCATGTTGCCACTGTATTTGATCAGGTCTTGCGGGGAGTTGAAGGCATGCAGCAACAGGGCGGTGATGCGCAGGCGAGAAAGGTTGAGGCCCAGCTCATCACTCAGGGCCATGTTGGGCATGGATTCGGTCTGGATGACTTGGCCTGCATGGCGGATGTCGTTCATCCGGGTCAGGAAAAACGCCCCCATAGCCACTAATAGCGCGCTGATCAAGGCGAAACACAGCAGGGTCCTGAGGGTTAATTTCATCTGTCTTAACATAGGCGAATTTCCACGGGGGGGGGCGGGCGGATGGAGGGGCAGCGAAGCCGCCCCTCGGAGGATCAGAGCAGTGGCAGGGTGTAGCTGACGATCAGCCGGTTCTCGTCGATGTCGCGCAGATAGTTCGAGCGCAGGGCCGCATTACGCCAGAGCACTGCGACGTTCTTCAGTGCGCCGCTCTGGATGGTGTAACCCAGGTCGGTGTCGCGCTCCCACTCGCGGCCTTCGCCTGCCACCGTGGCCGGGTTAGCATGGCTGGCGGTGGTGTAGCGGGTGGCAAAGGTCAGGCCAGCAATCCCCAGGGCCGCGAAGTCATAGCTGTAGCGCAATTGCCAGGAACGTTCGTCGCGTTCCATGAAGTCGTTGGCCATCATGTAGTTGGTCAGGGAAGCGTCTGTGCCGACGACATAGGGCATGGCCGTGGCACCGCTCAGGCCCTGGTAGCCAAGGCCGATACCGTGTCCGCCGAGGCTGTAGCCGACCAGCGCGTTGAGGGTGCGGTTGTCGACCTTGCCGGCACCGGCATTGCCGACGTCGTCACTGACGTAATAACGCACATCGGTCTTCAAGGTGCCGCTGCCCAGTGGCAAGGAATGCACCAGGCCCAGGTATTGCTGGCGGTAGATGTTTTCCAGTTCTCCATACTGATAGCTCAAGGTCAGACTCTTGCTGATTGCATAGTCGCCACCGGCCAGTTTGAAGTCGTCAGCGTCGGGCGTAGCCTTGAAGCGCTTGTTCTTGTTGACCAGGGTCAGGGCCTGATTGTGGGAATAGTCGCGCAGGGTGGTGCGGTTGATGTCCCCCAGAGTGAAGGTGAAGTTATCCAGTTCCTTGGCAGTCAGGATGCCGCCCTGGAATGTCTGCGGCAGGATACGCCCGGTGCTGGAAGCGATGACCGGGTACTTGAGGATCTGCGTGCCGACCTTCAGTTCTGTTTTCGACACCTTGACCTTGGCCGCCAGGCCGAACTTGCTGTACTGGTCCGGCGCCCGCCCGTCCTGCCCCACGGGCAGCAGGCCGGTTCCACTGCGATCGGGGGCCGAGTCGAGCTTGAGACCGAGCATGCCCAGGGCATCGATGCCGAAACCGACGGTACCCGGGGTATAGCCAGAGCGGAAATCGAGAACGAAACCCTGGGCCCATTCTTCGCGTTTCGATACCCCGGCATCTTCACGGAAGTCACGATTGAGGTAGAAGTTGCTGGTTTGCAGGGTGGCGTGACTGTCCTCGACAAAACCTGCGGCGAAGGTCGAAGGGGCCAGAGGCTAGCGGGCATGAGGCTGGTGCAGATGAGTAGTTTTTTATTGTTGTGCATGGTCTCTCCTATGATCCTGTGGGCACGGCGTTGCTGGTCGCGCATACGGATGGCGATGATCTTGTTGTTATTGTGGGTGGAGCCGAGTGCTCGGGCAGAGGCAGGGTGTTCAGCTTGTGGCTGAACACCCTGGGGCAATGCCGATGAGAAGAAGTCCCGCGTCAGCTTGTGACCGGGCGGGTCTCAGAGGGTCAGGCCAGAACGCCGATCTGCCATGGGCAGAATTCGTCCTCTCCCAGGCCATTGAGTTCGCTTTTGGTCTTGTCTCCAGAGGCGTGGGCCAAAAGGCGCTCGAAGATCTCCTGGCCCATTTCCTGGATGCTCTTGTCGCCGTCGATGATCTGGCCGCAGTTGATGTCCATGTCATCGCTCATTCGCTCGAACATCGGCGAGTTGCTGGCTAGCTTGAACGTCGGGGCGGGCAACGAGCCGAAGCAGGAACCGCGTCCGGTGGTGAAAGCGATCATGTTGGCTCCGCCGGCAATCTGCCCGGTGGCGGAAACCGGGTCATAGCCAGGGGTATCCATGAACACCAGACCATGGGTCGTCACCGGATAGGCGTATTCGTACACGTCCATCAGCGGCGCGTTGCCGCCTTTCTTGGCGCCACCCAAGGATTTTTCCAGAACGTTGGCCAAGCCACCGGCGTTGTTGCCAGGGCTGACTCGACCGTTGATTTGGGTGTCGCGACCCTTGTTGTATTCCAGCCACCAGTCGATGCGTTCGATCAGCTTGCGTCCGACTTCCGGGGTGATGGCGCGGGCGGTCAAGGTGTGTTCGACACCGAAGATTTCCGAGGTCTCGGAAAGAATCGCGGTACCGCCGTGGCGTACCAGAATGTCCACTGCCGCGCCCAGCGCCGGGTTAGCCGACAGGCCGGAGAAACCATCCGAGCCACCGCACTGCATGCCGATGATCAAGTGTTCCGCCGATACCGGTTCACGCTTGACCGCGTTGGCCTGGGGCAGCATGGCTTCGATCATTCGGATGCCTTGCTCTACTGCAGTTTTGACACCGCCGACATCCTGGATCACCAACGACTTGAGCATTTCACCGAGCACCAGTTGCTCCTGCTCGATGAAACCATAGATGTTGTTGCGCTCGCAGCCCAGGGCGATCAACAAGCCCCCTGCGGTGTTGGCGTGCTTGATGTGACCGCCGATGGTGCGGCGCAGCAGGTCCATTGGCTCGCCGGTCATTTCCATGCCGCAGCCGATTTCGTGGACGAAGGGCACCACGCCATCGACGTTCGGGTAGGCGGCCAGGCGCTCTTCGTCGAAGTGGTTGGCGATCTTGCGCGCCACGGTGGCGCCACAGTTGCCGACCACGAATACCCCGAGGTAATTGCGCGTGGCAACCCGGCCATCTTCGCGGACGATACCTTTGAAGGTTGCTCGTTGTTCTGCAGGCAAAAGATCGGTGGGCACGTAGTCAAGGCCGAAGCGATAGTCCCGGTCGGTCTCGCCGAAACTGATGTTATGGCTGTGCATCCAAGTGCCAGCCGGCAAGTCTTCACTGGCATAGCCGATCACGGTGTTGTACTTGAGCACAGGTTGGCCTTTCTCGATCATGCGCGCGGCAACCTTGTGTCCCAACGGTACGCTTTGCAGTGTCGTCAGCGCTTCGCTGACGACGGGCGTGCCGGCCGGAATTTCGACGCGGGCGACCACGACGTTGTCGGCGGGATCGAGACGAATGACTGGGCTGATTTCACGGGGAGACATGCGGATGTTCACTCTCGGATTATTTTTATGTGGCCGCCATCCCCGCCAGGCAAGGATGGCGACAGTACGCTTAGGGGCGCTTGCCGAACTCGCTGGTATCAACGGTCCAGGCCAGTGCCTGTTCGCTTAGGCTGAAGCCCAGGCCTGGGCGGTTCGGTACCTGCATGCGACCATTGCGCAGTTCCAGACGTTCGTTGAACAGGGGTTCGAGCCACTCGAAATGTTCCAGCCAGGGCTCCTGGGGGAAGGCTGCGGCGAGATGGAGGTGGATCTCCATAGCGAAGTGCGGAGCCATATTGATTCCCTTTAGGCTAGCCAGGTTCATGATCTGCAGGAATGGCGTAATACCGCCCACGCGCGGTGCGTCAGGCTGGATGAAGTCGCAGGAGCGGGCGTTGAGTAACTGAGCATGTTCGCCAAAGCTGGTGAGCATTTCCCCGGTGGCGATCGCGGTATCCAGTGATGCCGCCAGGGCGGCATGGCCCTCGATGTCGTAGGCATCGAGTGGCTCTTCGATCCAGGTCAGGTCGAACTGCTCCAGTGTGCGGCCGAAGCGTTGTGCGGTGATGCGGTCCCATTGCTGGTTGGCATCGACCATCAGCGGGAAGCCTTCGCCCAGGCGTTCGCGTACAGCTTTCACGCGCTTGAAGTCGATGCTGGTGTCCGGTTGCCCGACCTTGATCTTGATACCGCCAATGCCATTGGCGCGGGAGATATCGACGTTTTCCAGTACGTGTTCCAGCGGTGTCGACAGATAGCCCCCCGAGGTGTTGTAGCACTGCACGGAGTCGCGATGGGCGCCCAGCAGCTTGGCCAGTGGCAGCTTGGCGCGCTTGGCCTTGAGGTCCCATAGGGCGATATCGAACGGAGCGATGGCTTGTGTGGTAAGGCCGCTGCGGCCCATCGAGGCACCGGCCCACAGCAGCTTGTTGAAGATCTTGGCGATATCGTTGGGGTCTTCGCCGAGCAGGTTGGGCGCAATTTCCTTGGCATGGGCATACATGCCCGGACCACCTGCACGCTTGGAGTAGCCAAAACCGATCCCTTCATGGCCTTCGCGGGTGCGGATCTCGGCAAAGATAAAGGCGATTTCGGTCAGTGGTTTCTGACGGCCGGTTAATACCTTGGCATCGCTGATCGGCGCTGCCAGCGGCAGGATGGTCAGGGATACCTTGACCCATTCGATGCTGTCGGTAGTGGCGGCACCGGCTTTTTGTGATTCGATTTGCGGGGCCGTGTACACGTTACTCTCGATCATGATGGTTCTCCGTTTTGTTATGGGGCAACAGGGGACTTGGTCAAATCGGACAAATTGAGTCGTTGAATCTTGCCAACGATAAACAGGTAGGAAAAAGCCGCGAGCAGGCCGTGGGCACCCACATAGATCAGTGCGCTATTGAACGAGCCGCTGGAGTGCAGCAGGTAGCCGATGACCACGGGGGTGACGATCCCGGCGGTGTTGCCCATGGCGTTGAACACACCACCGGTCATGCCGACCATTTCTTTCGGAGCGGTGTCGGCGACTACGGCGAAGCCCAGGTTGCCGAAACCCTTGCCAAAGAACGCCAGGCTCATGACGGCGATCACCAGCACCTGTGAGTCGACGTAGTTGCAGAGGATCATTGATGAGCTGAGCAGCACGCCAGTGATGATCGGCGTCTTGCGGGCAATACTTAGGGACTTGGTGCGTCGGACCAGAAAGTCGGAGAAGAACCCGGAAGATATCGCCCCAATCAAGCCGCAGGCAGCAGGGATAGAGGCGACCAGGCCGGCCTGCAGGATGTCGAAGCCACGGTCCTTGACCAGGTAAATAGGGAACCAGGTGACGTAGAACCAAGTAATCGCGCTGACGCAGTACTGGCTGAGGAACATGCCGGCGAGCATGCGGCTCTTGAACAGCAGGCCAATTTCACCAAGGGTACTCAGGCCCGTTGCCGAAATTTGCTTGCCGGATTTGTCGCGGCGGCTTTCCAGGTCAACCAGGCCTTCGCCGGCCCGAATATACTCCAGTTCGGCGGCATTCATTCTTGGGTGCTTGATCGGCAGGTAGTAAACCTTCCACCAGATCATGGCAATGCCCAGTCCGAGGACACCCATGACGATGAAAACGTACTCCCAGCCATACCGGTAGCAAACCCAGCCCATCAGTGGTGTGAAGAAGGCCAGTGAAATGTACTGGGCGCTGTTGAAAATCGCCCCGGCCATGCCACGTTCGGAAGATGGGAACCACGACGCGATGACCCGCGTGCAGCCTGGGCCAACGGGAGCCTCGGCAATTCCCAGCAGAAAGCGCAAGGCCAATAGCAGTGGCACGACCATGCCGATGAAATGCACTAGGCCCATGCAGATGGTGAAGATGGACCAGATGGTGATAGCGAAGGCGAGCGTTTTCTTTGAGCCGAAGCGGTCGCTCAACCAGCCAGATGGAATCAGGAAGATCACATAGGCCCAGCTGAAGACCGAGAACAGATAGCCCATTTCCACCGAGCTGATGCCTAACTCCTTGCTCATGTCCGAGCCTGCCACCGAAATAGCTGCGCGGTCGGCGCTGCTCAAGGCAAGGACGATGGTGATCATGGCCAGGATCAGGAAACGATAGCCGGTCTTGGCGACGGATGTGCCGGTGCCGGCCTGGGAGCGTCTACTCGATGCTGAAGCATCTGGGGGCATGCTCGTGCCTTCAAGCGCGTAGCGCTCATTTGTGTTCATAGGTGTGCCTCTGTCGTTATTTTTGTGGAGTGCCAAGGCGCACGTGTTTTGTGAGCGCCGTTACCTGTTTTATTTTTCCCACTATTTGGGAGTAAGGTTTTGAGTGTTCAGCAGGTATGTATTGATCCTAAATTCAAGGGCCCGCTTTAAAAATGACTTTTGTCGCGCAGCGTCTGGATTGTTCCAGATAGTGGGAATGTCTTGTTGGGTATAACGCAAGTCGCAACGCTTGGCCCATGGCGTCGTAGAATCGCTCGACCTCATCACTCCCCTGCGCCCGAAGGCTCGCATGCAGCAAGCCACGACCCATATGCAGTTGGCTGGGTACGCCTGCCTGTTGCAGGACCCGGTGGTAGGCATGACCTTGATCACGCAACGGGTCGAACTCGGCTACGCCGATAAAGGCTGCAGCCAGGCCCTCGAATTGTTGGGCTTGTAAGGGCATGGCGCAGGGATTCAGGCGCTGCGCAAACCTGGGCAAAAAACCATCCAGCGACTTGGCCAGGCTCTGCGTCGTGAGGGTCGGCGTGCGGGCATGCTCGGTCATCGACGGCAGGTCATCGCTGGCGCTGAGAACCGGGTAGGCCAGCAGTTGCAGCAGCGGTTGCGCCAAATCACGCTCGAGCAACGCCCGGCACAGGCCGGCGGCAAGTGTGCCTCCGGCACTGTCGCCGGCCACTGCCAGGCGGTGGGTGCTCAGGGCTGGATGCAGTTCACCATTGCGTAATGCCATCCATGCCGCCAGGGCGTCCTCCAGAGGGGCGGGGAAGGGATGATCCGGCGCCAACCGGTAATCCACCGCGACGATGGCGGTCGGCAACCGGCGCGCCAGTCGGTAGGCGAACCAGTCGTGGCTGTCCAGATTGCCCAGGTCCCAGCCACCTCCGTGCAGGTAGAGCACGGTCGGCCATCCGCCTTCGGGCGGCGGCGCATCGGGGTGATACAGGCGTAACCTCAAGTCGCCCAGGGCAAGATCCTCCACTCGCAGGCCTTGTGGGACTGTCGGGGTGAAATGACGACAGGCCCGCACGAAGGCCGCGCGTCTGGCCTCCAAGCTGTCATCAACTGGCGCGAAACCCTGGCTAGTCTCGACAAAATCCTGCAGGGATGGGCTGAGCGAATAGGTTGTGGTCGGCTGGGTCATTGTGCCTCCGGGCGGGTGGAGTAATCGTAGTGCTGGCAGGTCAGCGCAACGGGATGGTGTAGGCCAGGATCAGGCGGTTTTCGTCACGACGTCCGGTGGCGTCACCGTTGAGTTCGACATTGCGCCATCGCACGGCCAGGCCTTGCAGCGGGCCGCTTTGCAACACGTAGCTGATGTCGAGGTTGCGTTCCCACTCGCTGGCATCCTCGCCGGCGACCTTGAAGTTGTCGCCCTTCACATAACGGACGAAAGCACTCAGGCCGGGGACGCCGAGCGGGGCGAAGTCCAGGTCGTAGCGCGCTTGCCAGGAGCGTTCCCGTGCGCGGTCGAAACGCAGCACCTGGACCGCGTTGGCCACGCCGGGCAGGTCGGTGTCGTGCAGGAACGGCAAGGCACTATCGCCGGCGTTGTATTGGTAGCCCGCGCGAAAGGTCTGGGGGCCATAGTTGGCTGAGAGCAGGGTTGAACTCATGCGGCTGTCAAGCTTGCCAGCCTTGGCCACGCCAGACTCGGATGAGTCCAGGTAATTGAGCGTGCCGCTCAGGGTCCAGCCGCCCAGCGGCAGGCTGTGGGTGCCGGTGTAGAGCACTTGCTGATAGACATCCTGCAACTGACCGCCCCACACGCCCAATGAGCTGCGGCCATTGGGAGCCCAGTTGCCACCCAGGTAGTTGAAGCGGTCACTGCTGGCGTTCAGGTAGTTGCCGGTCTGCATGTTGCGGCTGCCGCTGAACTCACGGTAGTTAACCTTGCGCATCTGTCCCAGGCTGAACTGAAAGTGCTCCAGCTCACGGATGTCGAGCATCGCGCCTTCAAAAAACTGCGGCAGTAGGCGGGCATCGCCGGCGCTGACCAAGGGTATTTTCGGGAACAAGCCGCCGACCTTCAGTTCGCTGCGCGAGTACTTGAGCTTGAGCGCGCCGGTGGCTTCGGAGTATTCGTCTACCGAGCGCGGATCGGCGTTGCGCGGTCCGCCAGCGCGGTTATAGGCACCGGGCAACAGGGCGCTGCCGCTGCGGTCTGGTGAGGAGTCGAGCTTCAGGCCCAGGCCTGCGTAGAAATCCAGGCCGACGCCGATGGGGGTGGCGGTGTAGCCGGATTCCCCTTTGAGGATAAAGCCTTGGGCCCATTCTTCAATCTTCGATTGGGCCGGTGCCTTACTGTCGCGCAAGTCGTGGTTGTAATAGAAGTTGCGTAGGGTCAGGTTGGCCTTGCTGTCTTCCAGGAAGGCCGCGTAGCTGCTCAGCGGCAACATGCCCAGGGTCATGTACGGCAGTTTTTTCAAGGTGCGTGGGCAGGTGAAACGAGAGCGTGGTTTCATTGTTTTTCTGCTCGTGGGTTGATCAGGTGTGGCGTGGTTCAGGCACCGGGCCGCCAGGCCAGTTCCAGGGTGGCTTCCAGCCGTTGCCCAGGCTCGATACGTTGTGTGCCGACCTCGGGCCACTGGTTGGCGGGTGTGTTGAAGGCGTCGGCCAGGTGCGAGACCGGTTCCAGGCACAGGTAGGCGGCGTCGACCGGAGCAAAGGCGACGAAATGCGACAGCGGTGCCTCGGCTTGCACGAGCAGGCGACCCTGGGGGTAGTTCAGGCTCAGGGCGCCATCCCATTGCGAGAGGTAGTACGCCAGGTTCGTCACGGCGCTGGCATCGATGCTGAGTGCCGTGTTCATTACCCGGGATTGCCCGGTGGGTAAGTAGGCATCGTCGATCAGCCAGTTACGTTGCGCCTGCAAGGTCGCCTGCATGCCGGAATGGCGCTGGAAGTAGGGGTGTAGCCCAAGTCCGCCGGGCATCGCATGATCGCCGAGGTTGGTCAGGCACAGACGGATCCGCAGACGTTCCCCGATTAGGGAAAAATGCTGTTCGGCACGAATCGGCCAGGGCCAGTGTTCGCCGTGGTACTCGCAGACGAGCACGGCGTGTTTGGCGTCGAGGCTGTTCACTGTCCACTCGAGTGTATGGCTCACGCCATGTAACGTATGGGGTTGTGCGGCTGGATGAGCGGGTAACTTGTACTCGCGGTCTTCGAAATTCAGCCGGGCGTCGCGCAGGCGGTTGGAGTACGGCAGCAGCGGGTAGGCGCCGCCCCGAGGCCAGTTCAGTGGGTCGAAGGTGCTGGTGTTGATGGGCAGCAGAATGTCGAGATCGCCGACGCGCAATGAACCGATGCGCCCGCCCCATTCGGGTAGAAGCGTCAGGTGCCAGGTGTCATTGTCCAGTTCGATCGACTGCATGATGGCTCTCCGCCAGGAAAAAAACGAGCACAACAAGGCCCGTGCCGGCTCCGGGGAGCCGACGCATGTTGGGTTGAAGGTGACGCAGGGGCGGGTCAGGCTCGGCGGAAGCGTTCCAGTACGCCCAGGTCTATATCCTGGCCAAGGCCCGCCTGTTGCGGGATCTGCAACAGGTGGCCGTCGCGCAGACCCTCAATGTCATAGAGCCAGCCGGCCGGCTCGACGAACAGGTACTCGATCTGCGGCACCGTAGGTTGCACGGCGGCAAGGTGAAGGGTTGCCAACAGACCCGGGCCGAAGTACGGGCAATGCGGCAGCACTACAGCGCCGTAGGCCTGGGCCAATTCGGCAATGCGCAGGCATTCGCTGATTCCGCCGACCTTGGTCACGCTCGGTTGTATCGAGTCAACGGCGCCGTGTTTCAGGGCCTGCTCGAACTGCACGGCGGTGCACCAGTTTTCTCCGGCCGACAGCGGCACGCCGTTGCCGCGAAAACTGGCGAGGGTGGCAAAGTCTTCCGGCGGAAAGATCGGTTCTTCCAGCCAGACCAGTTTCAGGTCTGCCAGTGCCGGAAGCCAGTCGCGCGTATCTTGTACGCTCCAGCTGCAATTTACATCGGTGGCCAGGGGCACATCATCACCAATGGCGCGCCGGCAGGCGGCGATCTCATCGACGGTGACCTCGTGCAGCTTGATATCGCGAAACCCCATCTCCAAGGCTTTTTCGCAGATGCGTGGGGCGATCTCGTTGTCAGCGTAGCGGACCATGCTGGCGTAAGCCGGCACCTGTTCGCGGCTGGCCGTGCCGAGCAGACGGTGTAGCGGCTGCTGCTGGCGGCGCGCAGCCAGGTCCCAGAGCGCCATGTCGACACCGGAGATGGCGAACATAGTCACACCGTATCGGCCGAACAGGTGCAAGCGCAACTGGGTATCGCGGTTCCACTGGGCTATATCATGGACCTCACGGTCCAGCAGCAGTGGGGTAATCAGGCGATCGATCAGGGCCTTGCTGGCGTCGGCGACGAAGTAGCCGAAGGCCTCGCCCCAACCGATATTGCCCTGTTCGTCCTGCAAGCGAATCAGCACGTTTTCCAGCGTGTTCCAGGTGGTTGGGGTAATTCCCTGGCCCTTGCCTCCGTCCTTGAACGGAATCTCGACGACGAAGGTGTCGATCTTGACGATTTTCATTGTGTCTCCACCAAAACGCTGGTCAATGGCGCGTCGGCGTACGCGCCGCCGACGTAATCACGGCCCGAGCCTTCGACAGTCATGGCCTCGTACGCGAGATAACCGGGGCCCAAGTGGCCACCGGCATTGTCCTGCGGGCGGTAACCGAGGGTACGCGCGAGACGATTGTGGAACATCGGGTTCGGACTCTCGGAAACACCGTAGACGATCTCATGGCGTACATCCGGGTGTTCGATGCCGATGCACACCAGTTGCGCCAGGTCGCGCGCACTGGTCCACATGCGCAGGCGCCGGGCATCGGACACTTGCGGGTCGGCATTGCCTATGCGAATCACGAAGGTTTGCAGGATATTGCGTTGGGCAAAGGTGGCGCAGGCGGCTTCGCCAAAAACCTTGCTCATGGCGTAGTAGCTGTCCGGTGCAATCGGCATATCGTCGAAGCACTCGGCCGCATCGCCGCGGTGCTGGCCCAATACATGATGACTGCTGGCGAAGACGAAGCGCTTGACGCCTTGGCGGTGCGCCGCCTCCAGCAGATAGAGAGTGGCGTGATAGTTCGGCTCCACCGTGGCCTGGAAGTGGATATCGGTGCCGTGGGCACAGGCCAGGTGCAAAACGGCATCGACCCCCTGCACGGCCCGATCAACCTGCTGTGCGTCGGTGAGGTCGGTGCTCAGGAACGTTTCGTTTGCGGCCAGATCGTCGACCGGCTTGCGATCCAGCAGACGCAGGGAATAGTGCTGGCGCAGGTAAGGGCGCAGGGCGGTGGCGACGATTCCGGCGCCGCCGGTGACAAGCAGAATGGGCATGATGTAGATCTCGGTCTGTATGCCGGTGTAGAGCGCCGGCAATGCTCAGGTTCAGGCAGTGACGGCGACTACCGGCAGGCTTTTGGGCTTGGTGCTGACAAAGAAGGCGACGATCAGTGCGCCCACGATACCCAGGCTACCGGCCAGCGCGAAGCCACTGGCATAGGTGCCTGTGGATTGGATGATAAAGCCGGTCAGGGTTGGTGCGACGATCCCGGACAGGTTCGCCAGCCCGTGCATGAAACCGCCCGCGGTACCGACCTGGTGATCGGGTACGGAATCCTGGATCAATGACCAATAGGCGGGTGCGGTCAGCATCAGGAATCCGATGGCGACGGTCATCACTGCGACGGTGGCGGTCACGTCCTGGACCTGGCCGGTCAGGCCGATACAGGCGGCGGCAATTAACAGGCACGTGACCAGCACCACCTTGCGTGAGAACACCTGTTTGCCGGTGAGCTTGAATACCCAGTCGATCAACAGGCCGCCGCAGACAAAGCCCACGGTGCCGACCAGCCATGGCAGCGCGGTGACGATGCTCATGGACTTCAGATCAATACCCTTGGCGTCGATCAGATAGCTGGGGAACCAGGTCATAAAGAAGTAGAGGATGTAGTTGTAGCAGAAGAGCGACACACCGGTGACGAGCACCGAACGCTGCAGGATGATCTGCAGGACTGGGGTGCGAGGCGCTTCACCGGGCGCGGCAACGGGGCGGCCTTCGTTGATCTGCGCCAATTCCTCGACCGATACCTCTGGATGTTCCTTGGGTGTCGAGGTGGCCAATCGATACCAGGCCACGGCCCAGATCAGTCCGAGCATGGCAATGACCACAAAGGCTACGCGCCAGCCCAGCCAGAGAGCGAGGAAGCCGACAATCGGGCCGGCCAAGGCACCGCCCAGAGGGCCGCCGGCCTGATTGATGCCGATGGCGCGGGCACGTTCCTTGATCGGGAACCAGCTGTTCACCGTCTTGTTGGCCGTGGTCGACACCGGGCCTTCGCCGACGCCGAACAGTGCGCGCACGATCAGCAACGACCAGAAGTTGAAGGCAAGTGCTGTGGAGCCGCACAGGAGCGACCAGAAGCTCATGGACCAGGTGAGCACGCGTTTAGGGCCGAAGCGATCGGCGAGGTAGCCGCCGACAAAGCAGAACAGGGCATAGCCGAAAAAGAAGCTGCTGAAAATCATGCCCTTTTCAGAGGGGGTGAGGTGGTACTCCTGGGTAATGAACGGCATCGCGATGGACAGTGCGGCTCGATCGACATAGTTGATGACCATCGCGATAAACAGCATGGTAAGGATTGTCCAACGATAGTTTTTCTTCTTATTCATGGTGATCTCCGCCCAACTTGAGGCTGGGCTGTTTTTATAGTGTGGCTTTGCTCTGGCAGCGCGCCCCGTTGGGCAGAACTACGGCGCGCGCCTTAAGGTTTACTCGCTGTAATCGACCGCTACCCACTCGAAGTACTGCTTGAGCTCGCCCACCAAGGCCTGGTGGGCCGGATGGGGCAGATAGCGTTCTACAGCGGCGCTGTCGTCAAAGCTGGAGTCCAGGATGTAATCCCAGCAGATCGGTCGATCCAGCTCATTGGCCGCGACTTTCCAGCCTCGAATAAAATCAATCTGCTCTTCCAGTTGACGCATGCCCTCGACCAGCCGGGCCTCAAGCTCAGGTTGTCTGGGCACACTGGGCAGTCGGCGAAACATTACGATATGACGCATCATTGATCGACTCTCCTATTCCGTCAGCAGCCAGGCCGGAGCATCCTGCAGGGCAACCGGACGCAGGAAACGTTCAATGGCGGCGTAACCAACCGAAGTGCTCTGCGGTGCGGTGGACGAAGGCCATGGACCACCGTGCTGTTGGGCATGGCATACGGCAACTCCGGTGGGAACGCCGCTGAACAACACGCGACCGGAAATATCCTGTGCGGCGTTAACCAGTGCACGGTTGCGCTCGGTCGCGGTATCGGCGCCCCATAGCGTGGTGGTCAGGGTGCCGCCGATCGCCTTGAGTACGTCGATGATTTCCTCATTGTTGCTGGCTGTGACCACCAGGGCGGCCGGGCCGAACATCTCTTCGCGCAGGTGCTGATTGGCGACAAAGGCCTTGGCCCCTACTGAAAACAGGCGTGGGGCTGGGCCATCGGTATCGGCCGCTGGCTGGAACAGGGCGCTGGCGTGGGCTGCAACGGTGGCGCTGGCCTGGTCGAAGCCCTGTTGCATGCTGGGGGTCAGCATGCGATGGGTCTTGATCGGAGCAATGGCTTCGGCCAGATGACGGAGAAAGCGTTCGCTGGCCGGGTGATCCAGGACAACGATCACCCCAGGGCTGGTGCAGAACTGACCGCAGCCCAAGGTGATCGAGGTGGCCAGGCTCTTGGCCAGGCTTTCGGCATCTCTTTCCAGCGCGGCCGGCAGAGCCACCAGCGGGTTGATCGAGCCCAGTTCGCCGAAGAACGGGATCGGGCGTGGACGCTCGTTGGCCAGTTTCCACAAGGCAGTGCCACCCTGATAGGAGCCGGTAAAGGCAACGGCAGCAACTTGTGGATGCTGGACCAGGTAGCCACCGGCACCGCGCGAGGCACCTTCGACCAAGGTCAGCACGCCCTCTGGCAGCTTTTGCTCGGCAACCACGCGTGCGGCCAGAGTGTAGACGGCACGTGACAGATCCGGGTGTCCGGAGTGCGCCTTGACCACCACGCAGCAACCGGCGGCCAGGGCTGAGGCGGTATCGCCGCCTAGTACCGAGAAGGCGAACGGGAAGTTGCTGGCGGAAAACATCGCCACGGTGCCCAGTGGGCGTTGCACACGCGTCAGTCGTGGGCGACCGACCGGTGGCGCGCCAGTAACCGGTTGATCTTCGACGCGGCGGTACGGCACGCCAGCTTCGACTTCATCGGCGAAACCGCGCAACTGGAAGGCGGTGCGCGCTACTTCGCCATTGAGGCGGGCCTCACCCAGGCCGCTTTCACGGTCGGCAATGGCGACCAGTTCAGCCTGGTGGGCTTGCAGTGCATCTGCCAGGCCACGCAGCAGTGCGGCGCGGACGGCAGGGCGCGACTCGCCCCAGATCAGGGCGGCCGCGTTGGCCGTGGCAACGGCCTGGTCGACGGAGGTATTGGAAGGTGCTTGAGCAGTAGTCATGTCAGGTCCCGTTCTATAGTCGTAAAAGGTCGATCAGCGAGCCTTGGGCTCCAGGTGATAGCCACGTCCGACGTAGTCGAAGGCCACGATTTCATTGATGGTCGCGGCGGGGTCCGCCGGGGATGCGTAGTAGGCGCGGATCTCTTTGATCAGGCCGCTCTGCTCATCAAAGATGTACCACTCGTCGCCGCGCAATGCGGTGCCTAGCTTACTTTTCCAGTGGGTCCACTCGATCACCGCTTCCGGGCTGTCATGGCTGACTAGAATCTTCTCGATGGTCCACTGCGAACCGAGGTTTTCTACGCACCACACCCATTTCGATGCAATGGTTTGCGCCCCGCGCCAAGGGATTTCCGGCAGGCCCGCCGGGAAGTAATGCACTGCATCCGGAGTGAAACAGGACACCAGGGCGGCATGGTCGGCAGCATTGCAGGCGTCGAAATAGCGACGAATCAGGGCGGCGTATTCGGTTTGGCGGCTCATGGCGTTGGCGCCTTGTCGATGATGCTGGCAATGGCCGGACGACCCGCAGCTACCCAGGCGTGGTAGTCGGAAACAGCCGCCGGGCTTGGCGGATAGACGCCCCACAGCGGTTCGCCGGAAGCGATGCGCATGGCGAGGTAGGCTTCGATGTCGTCCTGGGCCAGGCAATAGTCAGCCAATTCTTCGGCCAGGTGCGCGGGCACTACGGTAAGGCCATCGGCATCGCCGACAATCACGTCGCCTGGATAGACGGCTACCCCGGCGCAACCGATAGGCACTTGCAGGTCAGCGACATGGTGATAGGAAATACGGGTGGTCGCGGTGATTTCACGGGCATAGGCAGGCAGCGGCAGGGCGGCGATTTCACTGCCATCGCGCAGGGCGCCGTCGGTGACAATGGCGCGTGCGCCGCGGGCCAACAGGCGGGTTACCAGGATGTTGCCAGCGGACGCGGCGCGTGGGTCATTCTGGCTGTCGATCACCAGCACATCACCCGGTTGAATCTGTTCCACGCCTTGCCATTGCAGGTTGTCCTGATTCGGCTTGGTGGTCATGGTGCCGTAGGTATCAATGTCTTCGCGGGCCGGGATAAAACGCATGGTGTAGGCGCGACCGGCGAATGGCTTGATGTCCTTGCTCATCGCGCGCAGGCCTACCAAGGCAGGTTGGCGGAATCCCAGTTTGAACAGCTGGGTGGTCAGCGAACCGCTGCTGCACTTGGCAAGGCGCTCGAGCACTTCATCGCTCACGGCGATATGGCGCTCGGCCTGGTTTTCGACAGTGTCGGCATATCGATGGAACTGGGTCATTGTTGTTCTCCTGGAAGGCTCAGCCGGAGGTTGGGTCAGTAAATCAGGCCAGAAAATTCCCGTTATATGGGATTTTTATATGTTGCTGTCCTAGTGATGGGCCGAGCATAGGCCTCTGTTGACTAGGGCGTAACCGGGTTTATGATGCGAGCTTCGTTTTGTTCCAAATGGTGGGAATTAAGTATGGGAGCAGCAGACGGCACCGGTGCACTTGAAAAAGCCATGGATGTACTTGAAGCCATCGGCTCGGCTGCCCAGGGTCTGAGCCAGGCCGAGCTGGCCGGCATGGTCGGTCTGCCACGGACCACGCTCTACAGGATTATCGCCAGCCTGGTGGAGCGCGGCATGATCCGTCGCGATCCGCTACGCAAGGTTTATCGATTGGGCTTTCGCTATTTGGAATTGGTGCGTAACGCTTATCTGATGCCGGATCTGGTCGTCGCTGCGAGTCAGGAGCTGCGCGCTCTGCGCGATCTGACCGGCGAGACGTCCTACCTGGCGGTACTCGACGGTAATCAGGTGATGTCGCTGGAACGATGCGATGGCGCCCACACCACCCGTTCCGCGGCCGCCTTGGGGCGCAGCAAGCCGGTGTACTGCACGGGGCAGGGCAAGGCAATCCTGGCCGCGCTGGACGAAGTCGGGCGCGAGGCGATCCTCAAGGGCCTGGTGCTCAGCCCTCTGACTGAACTCACCATCACCGATCGGCGCCGTCTGGATATCGAGTTGCAGATCACCCGAGCGCGTGGCTACGCCATCGACGACGAAGAAATCGTCATGGGGGTGCGTTGTGTGGCGGCGGCAATCCGCGATAAGGCTGGCAATGTCCGCGGAGCGCTCAGCGTGGCAGGTCCGGCCTACCGTCTGACCCTGGAGCGCCTCGACCTGCTCGGACCGGAGCTTAATGAAGCGGCGCGGCGCGTTGGTTCGCAATTGAGCGAATCGCAAATCCGCGTGGGCGACAGTGAAGTGGTGGCGGTGGAATGCCCTTGGGCCTTCAACGGCGCGTTGCCGCGTTGGAGCGAAGCACAGCAGCGCCTGTACTGGGTTGACACGCTGGCACCGACTGTACGCGTACTCGACCAGAGTGGTGAACGCATCTTGGCACGCCTGGACGCTCCAGTGGTCGCCATGGAGCTGCACCGTGAAGGGCTACTCATCGCGCATGCTGCTGGATGGCTGTTGCTCGACCGCGAAGGCGTGCAACATCCGCTGGCCGGCTGGCCGGGGAAAAGACTCGTAGGTTTGTGCAGCCACCCGAATGGCAGCCTGTGGGCTTGCGTGTCGGTGAACGGTGGTTACAAGGTTGGTGAATTGAGCGCCGAAGGCGAAGTGCGTGCCCCGTGGCAGTTTCAGGAACGAGTCAGCGCATTATGCTGGGATTCCAAGGGGGAATTCCTGTATGCCGTGGGGCCGGATACTGGCAGCCTCTACCTTATGACGCTGGGCAACCCGTTGGTTCGCCGCTTCGCCACCCTCCCCAAGGGCTCCGGCCGCCTCAGCGGACTGGCCCTGGATGTTCAGGGCGGCGTCTGGACGACGCTACGGGACGGCTGGAGTCTGGTGCGTTTCAGCGAAGAGGGCAGCATTGATCGCATGATCGGACTGCCCGTGCCGTGTCCCGTGGATATAGCCTTCGGCGGGCCAGGGCATGACGTGTTGTATATCACCAGTGGACGACATGACCTGCCCATGGAGACGCTGTCGAATTCTCCCGCCTCTGGGCACCTCTTCCGGATGCAGGCGAATGTAGAGGGCGTGCCCGCTTTCTATAGCGAGTGGGGGATGGATGCAGGCAGGTAAATGGCGGCATAGCGATGATATCTGTGGAGGGCATTGCCGGCCCGGTGTGCTCGGCTCACAGGTGGCACGTGGAAATTTGATCTATGGGATGAGCTTCAGAGGCGTCATGCCCGGTAGCGATGCTGACCCTTTGATTGCAAGAGGTGATTTCCTCTCTGTGCGCGGGAGATGCGTTCAGGTTTACGGCTCCTTGGTTGGGGGGACGATCTGAAGTCTGCTGGAGGTATTGTGACTGGTGTGACTGGCTCCCCTCGAACCACCAGTGAAACATTGTCCCCCGTTGACACGGACGACCTATCCCTGTGGGTGATCAACCTGGAACGCCAGACCAGCGGCTGCCCGATCAGGCCGGACTTCACAGAGGTTGAGTGAAATGTAATTTGGTTAAATACTTTATTGACTAAAAAAATATATCGGGTAATTATTTCTGTGCATCTGCTCCCACGCAGAGTCATTTTCAGGGTTATCCCGATGAGTGTTAAAACCCCGTCTGTACTGGCGACTCTTTACGTCGAGGCCAATGAGTCGTGCTTTGCAACCCCCGTGGCACCTGCGCTGATGCAGGGCTTCCCAGCCGAGTCGAAACACCGGGTAACGTGGCACAACTGGATGCGCACGCCCTTCAGCCAGTGGGGGTTCCGTCATCTGGCGCGGTTGCGTCCCACCATTGATGTGGCGGCGGGTTCAAGGCCTGCTGGGCAGCTCAAGGAAGCGCCCACAGCGCTGGACCCGCTGTGTTTCGACAGCGAATGCGGGCTCAGCATCAGCGTGATCGAACACCTTGTGGCCAGCCAGACCGACGCTTTTTTAGTGATGCAGGGCGACACGGTGTTGTTCGAGCGCTACTTCAACGGCCAGCGCGCGGATGATCGGCACATTATGTTCTCGGTGACCAAGTCGCTGATCGGCACCCTTGGCGAACAACTGGTTTCCAACGGCATGCTCAAGCCCGAGCTGTCCGCCGCGTACTACGTGCCTGAGCTGGTGGGCAGTGCGTTTGGCGATGCTACGGTGCGTCAGTTGTTCGACATGGCGGTAGGCATCGACTACAGCGAGGTGTATGACGATCCCGGCTCGGAGAGCTCGCAGTACGGCTATGCCTGCGGTTTCCAACCGGCACCCGCGCAATACGCGCAGTTCGAGTCGCTGTACCAATACCTTCCGTCGTTGAAAAAACGTGGCGTGCATGGCGGCTTTTTCCACTACGTGACCGCCACCACCGAAGCGTTAGCGTGGGTCATGGAGCGTGCCTCGGGCAAGGCGTGCAGTCAGATGCTGGAAGAAATCTGGGTTCGCTTGGGCTGCGACCGCGACGGTTATTTCATGGCCGATCCCTGGGGTCGTAACGTTGCCGGGGCGGGCTTCAGTGCCACCTTGAGAGACATGGCGCGCTTCGGTCGCCTGCTGGCCAACGACGGTCGCCAGGACGGCGTTGAGCTGCTGTCGCCCGAGACCGTGGCCCGTATCGCCGCCGGCGCTGATCCGGCGATCTACGCGCAAAATGCCGAGTTCTCCCGCTGGACGCCGGGTGCTTCCTATCGCAGCCAGTGGTACGTGTTCAACGACCACAGCCAAGCCCTGATGGCTGGGGGGATCCACGGCCAATACTTGTTCATCGACAAGCCGTCCGGCGTGGTGATCGTCAAGCAATCGTCGCTCACCGATGCGGTCAGCCCGTTCGATAACGACAGCGTGCGCATGCTGCGGGCGATCGCCGCCCACCTGAGTCGCTGATCCACGCCAAACAATAAGAGTCTTGCGTTCTATTCACCTGGCTTGCCCAGGTGTTGGCGGCGCCCTGCGTCGCCATTGACTGCCCTGTAACAACAATAATTCCACAGGAGCTTCTTATGGTTTTCACCAAGCGTTTCTCTCGAGCGCTGTTAGCGCTCGGCTTACCCTTGACCACCCACGTCGCGCTGGCGGGCTACACCTTTGAGGACGGCGATCTCAAGGGTGAAGTCAATCTCACCGTGGGCGGGGCGACGCTGTTTACCCGTGGCGTCAACTTCGGCAGCGGCCAGGTCGATGCGCGCAACGGAAAAAACGGCGGCGCCAGGATCAACTGGCAAGAGGTCTACGTAAAGCCGGGGGTCAAGCTCGAGTATGCGCTGCAACCGGATTTCAGCCTGCTGGCGGGCGGATCCCTGGTGGCGGCGAGCACCTTCGGCGATGGCGATGCGGGTGGCTTCAGCCGCAGCTCCGACGGCAAGGTCGCAGCCGAAGAACTCTACGGCGGTTTTCGCGCCGGCGAGTGGAAGTTCACCGCCGGCCGCCAGAACTACATGATCGGTACGGGGTTCATCGTCATGGACGGTAACCTCGACCAGTACAAGGATGCGGCCTACTGGCTCGGCCCGCGAACCGCCTTCAAGGATTCAGCGATCCTGGCCTGGGACCATGGCGCGCTGAAGTCCCAGGTATTCACCCTGCGCACCGATGATGACCTGGGCGATTTCCGCATGACCGGCGTCAACCTCGACTACAACCTCGATGACCAGGTGACGTTTGGCGCCATGGCCATGAAGGTCAACGCCCTTGGCCCCAAAGGCAGCACGCTGCCGCGCCGTCGGGACGGCATGCAGGTGTACAACGTCAGGGCGCTCAACGCCAAGGTGCCCGGCGTACAGGCGCTGACGCTGAATGCCGAATACGCGCTGGAGCGTGGCAGCGGCGAGGGTGTCGACTACGATGCCAACGCCTGGTATGCCCAGGCCGACTACGCCTTCAGCACCTTGCCGCTGACGCCGATCCTCAGCTACCGCTACGCGAGCTTTTCCGGCGACGACAACCTCACCGACAACCGGCAAAAAGCCTGGGACCCACTGAGCAAAGGCTTCGTCGACTGGAGCACCTGGCTGGTCGGGGACGTGGTCGGCAACTACCTGCTGTTCAACAGCAACGAAAACGTACAGCAGTTCTCCCTCAAGACCCACCTCAACGACACCCTGACCCTCGGCGCGATTCACTACCAGTTCTGGCTGGACGAGAAAAACTACATGGGCGCGCCGGTCAGCGATCGGCGCTTTGCTGACGAAAGTGTGGTTTTCCTCGACTGGACGCCCACGCCGTCGTTCTATACGTCGCTGTCCTACAACTGGGTCAAGCCACTGGCCGCCGCCAAACAGGTGTTCGGTAACGACCAGATGTTCAGTGCGCTGGAACTGTATTTCACCTACCGCTATTAAGTGCTGCGAGCCATCGCGGCCGCGCTGGAGTGTTTTGATCATGAACAGATTTTTGCGTAACACCGTGCTGGGCACTGTCGCCTCGTTGCTCATCAGTGGTTTTTGCCTGGCTGAAGAACGCACCGTACGGATCTACAACTGGATCGAATACCTGCCACCCGAAGTGCTCAAGAGTTTCCAGGAAGAAACCGGCATTCGCCCGATTTACGATGTGTTCGACAGCGCCGAAACCATGGAGTCCAAGCTGCTGACGGGCAACACCGGGTATGACGTGGTGTTCCCCGGCACCGCCAACCTGGGGCACTTGATCACGGCCGGGGCCGTGCAGCCGCTGGACCGCCAGCAGTTGCCGAACTGGCAGCACCTGGACCCGCAGTTCATGCAATCCCTGGAAGCCGTGGGTGACACCGGTAACCGCTACGCCGTGCCTTACCTATGGGGTACCACATTGATCGGCTACAACGTCGACAAGGTGCGCAAGGCCCTGGGCCCCGACGTGCAGATGAACAGCTGGGACATCATCTTCAAGGAAGAAAACCTCGCCAAGCTCGCCAGTTGTGGCGTGGGTTTCCTCGACGCCGGCAACGAGATCCTGCCGATTGCCTTGCACTACAAGGGTCTCGACCCCAATAGCCAGAAGCGTGAGGACTATGTGCAAGCCCAGGCCGTGATGATGAAGATTCGCCCTTACGTCACTTACTTCAACTCGTCGCGCTACGGCATGGACCTGGCCAACGGTGATATCTGTGTGGGCGTGGGCTGGTCCGGCGGTGTCGCATTGGCCAAGCAATTGGCAGATGCCGCCGGCAAGGGCGTCAAGGTCGAGATGGCATTGCCCAGGGAGGGCGCGCCGATGTGGTCGGACGTGATGATGATCCCGGCCAATGCGCCTGATCTGGTGGAGGCCCATGTCTTTATCAATTACATCCTGCGTCCGGAGGTGATTGCGCGTATCAGCAACAAGATCGGCTACCCCAACCCGAACAAGGACGCCACCGCGCTGGTGGACGCCAGCATCCGCAACAACCCCAACATGTATGTGCCGCAGGAAGCGCGCAAGACCCTGTTCGCCCTGGAACCGATTCCGGCCGCCGTGGAGCGCATCCGTACCCGCACCTGGACGGCCATCAAGAGCAACCGCTGATCAGTGTGGCCCGGTGCGTGCGCGCCGGGCTTGGAGCTTGCCATGACTGAACGGATGGACATTGCCCCCAACTTGCAGCGGGTGCTGACCCTGCGCGTCGCGATAGGGCCGGGTGTGACCCTGGGCGACAGCGTTGAAGGCCTGCGCTGCAACTACCCGATTGTGGGCGGGGACTTCGATGGGGTCGGCATCAGCGGCCAGGTCCTGGCGGGCGGAGACGATTGTTTTGTTTTACGCCCGGATGGCATCGGTCAACTGGATGCCCGCTACAACCTGAGGACCGACGAAGGCGAGGTGATCAACATCCGTAACCGCGGCGTATTGAACATGACTGAGTACGGGCGCCAGCTGGAGCGCGACGGTCAATGGCCGATTCCTGAGACGGAGTACCGCTGTACCTGCACCCCGCTGTTTCAGGTGCCCAAGGGGCGGCTGGACTGGCTCACCCGTTCAAGTTTTATCGGCCTGGTGCATTACCCGGGCGCCGACCAGGTGGTGATTCGGTGCTATCGCTTTTACTGAGGCCCGGCCCTGGAAGCTGTCAGGCCTGCATGCCGTAGAACAGCAGCTCGGTGATACGCCTGACCTGGGTGGAGTGCGCGTCGAGATCCGGCTGTTCCTGGTTCACCAGCCTGAACAGTTGCAGGTGCGAATAGTCGTTCAACAGGAACGCGGCCAACTCCACATCGAGTTGCGGGCGCAGCTTGCCGGCCCGTTGCAGTTCCCGCAGCAGTTCGCTGATTTCGGCCCTGAGCGCATCGTTCATGGCGCGATAACCGGCCGGCAGTTCATTGTTGCCGCCGAACAGGATCAGCGGCAGCAGTTCACGCCACAGGCTGGGGTGCATGACTTCCAGGGCATAGCCGGTGAGCAGGCTTTCCAGGTGGCACAGCGCTTCGACCGGATCGTCCATTGTGTGGATCTCGCGGCGGGTGTCGCTGATTGCGCGCTGATCGGCGTGATGCAGGATTTCCAGGATGATTTCCTGCTTGTTGCCGAAGTACTTGAACACCGTCGGCGGCGACACCCCGGCCTGGCTGGCGATCTGTTCGATGGTGGTGTTCTGGAAACCCTGTCGCTCAAACAGCTCGATTGCCGCCTCGCTGATAGCTTGCCGGCGTTCGGCTTTCTGACGTTCACGCAATCCGCTCACAGGAGGTCCTTGTCAGGAGTAAAAGGGGCGCTTGTCGGCCCGGCGTCTTTGTAAAATACTTAATTGAGTAAACATTTTAAAGCGATAATTATAAGGAAGGGACTTTGCGCCTGTACGTTCAGAGCGTTTGCCGCTGATGTTTCTTCAAGCACTAAACAAACTGAGCATGACTGAGCTACACGAGAGGCGACCAAGTTATCGGCGAATAGGACTCAATTTCCAGGCCGCGCGCGCTGTGGCCAATTTGCTGGATAGGACGGCCCGCGAAAAGCGCCTGTCGTTCGCCGGTCAGGATCTGATGCAGGTCACACCAGGAGAACGTGCAGCCATGCGTGCCGGCAGATCGGCATGATCTTGCAGGCCACGACCTATTCGCTGAACTCGGAAACGTGCGTGAGAGAAAATTGCCAAAATATACCGGTTACACCAAGGGCAATGCCAGCACGTCGTCTCCCGAGCGCGGATGCTTAGGCCACTCCGACAGTGGCCCGTGCTACCAGCGAATCCCAGGTATCACTCGGCACTTTCCTGGAAATACGATGACTTTCTTTCGTCCGTAACGTTCTGGAGCAAGGCTTCAATGGGCGAAGATGTGCACTCAAAGCGACCTTCGTTCAGTCTGAAGTTGGACGCCCTGATTCCCGCGCAGAAAAGTGCCAGGTCCTTATCGCCAGTGCAGAGCAGAATCTTTTCGTCCGGGAACATGGCAAAGAGATGCATCGGCAGCTCAAGCGAGCGCAGGTCGGCAAGTGCGTTGTAGGCATGCTCTAACGAATAATTGCGCTCGTTCATTTTCAGTAATCCCTTCGCCGGGCTCTTTCCGTTGGGTACGCATACCGCGCTAAGGGCCGCAAGAACCAAGAGTGAGCCTGGGGACGCCGCACTCGTCAGCGATCTTCAGTACCTCATCCCATATCTGGCCAACACGTCGGGCAGCCAGGCGTGCAGCTTCAGCCTCTAGTCGACGCGTTGTGCAACGTGGTGCTTGGGCAGCAAGTCATCCATGCCGATGAAACACCCGTGCAGATGCAGGTTCCGGGATCGAAGAAAACCCACCGTTCTTATGTTTGGGCCTACGCCAGCAGCCAGTTCTCGGACTTGGCAGCGGTGGTTTACGACTTCAGCCCCAGCCGTACCGGTGAGCATGCTCGCAACTTCCTGCAAGGCTGGAAGGGCAAGCTGGTCTGTGATGATTTTGGCGGTTACAAGGCCAGCTTCGAACTCGGCGTGACCGAGATAGCCTGCATGGCCCATGCGCGGCGCAAGTTCTTCGAACTGCACGCCACCAATAAGAGCATGCTTGCCGAGCAGGCGCTGCGGCATATCCAACTGCTGTACGAAATCGAAAGTGAGATCCGCGATCTGGAGCCGGATTTACGACGCCGAATACGGCAGGAAAAAGCTGTGCCTGTGATGGATGTTCTGCATGCGTGGATGATCGCCCAGCGCGATCTCGTGCCCGAAGGTTCGGCTATCAGCAAAGCGCTGAATTACAGCTTGAAACGCTGGGCAGCGCTATCGCGCTACCTCGATGACGGGGCCGTACCTATTGATAATAATTGGGCGGAGAACCAGATCCGGCCATGGGCACTTGGGCGCAAGAACTGGCTCTGTGTGTCACGAAGGAGACCTCATGACGACATGAAAATGGCGGCGTGGCAATCCATGCTCCAAGGTGGATGGAGGTTGGCCCTCCGGTCAGGGCGTGCAGGCGCACTGATCAAACGACCCGATGCTGCGAGCATGTTCAGCATGTTGGTGGTGAGCGATTCGGGAAAAGGCAGAGAAACTACTGTCACGTAAGGCTCAGGTAGTTGAACGCAAGTGAACTGACTGATGAAGCGACGAAATCTCCTGCTCAAATGGATGAAGAGCAAGCACCGAATCTCTATACGTCAAGCGGAGCATCGGCTGCGTCTTGTTCGAAGAGAGAATCCGGAGCTGTTCGCGCATTGGTATTTACTACGTGCATCGAATGTGTGATCAAGAGCCGTATGACGGGAGACTGTCACGTACGGTTCTGTGAGCAGCCGAGGGGTGAAATTCCCTTCGGCTGACTCGACTTGCAGGTTCACTGCGCAGCGGCAAACGGGCAGAGGCGATCATGAGTTTGATCCAGTCTGCGCGGCTGAATGGGCATGATCCATATGCTTATTTGAAGGACGTACTCACGCGACTGCCGACGCAGCAGGCGAGTCAAATCGGTCAGTTGCTGCCGCATAAGTGGCAACCGTTTTAGTTACGTAGGCCTAATGCCCGGACGCATACAGGAGGTCTTACAAAATGCCAACTGATGAAGATCCGAGGCAGTGCCGGATACACAATTAAGGGATCTGTTTCTCCGATGCTGAGCGGGCTAACGCCCTCTGGCTTCGCCATTGCTTGACGAGTCCGCGACGGTTGCGCAAGTAGCAATCGCTCAAGATTTCGGCCTTGGCGATGCGATCAGTCCGGAATAAACGAAAATCCTCGCGGAGTTCACACCACCCGGCGATAAAGCGTCGAGACTTCACAAAACCTAGCATGATTGGCCAAATCGTTCGTTCTGATGGGGCGCCTGCCTGATCCGTATACAAGATGCGCATCTTGCGTTGTTCACGCATTGCTTGGCGGATAAGGCGCAGGTCAAGTTCAGCGACATCCTTCCTTTGATGACCAATATAAAACGCATCATCGTCTAATGCCTTTTGCATCTCCGCTGGCAGCACGCCCCCGATCTTGGCTAATGCGTTCTGCGCGGCACGTGCAAGAGTCTCGTCCGTCTGACGGCTGACCCACTGGGCACCTGCCGCGAGCGCATGAATTTCCTCCTCGGTGAAAGACATGGGCGGTAAGAGAAAACCTGGACGCAGGATATAACCCACTCCGGCTTCGCCCTCAATGTTAGCCCCCATCTCCTGAAGCGTCGCTACATCACGATAGATAGTACGTAGAGAGACGCCGGCTTCACGCGCAAGTTCTAGACCAGACACCACCCCTCGGTGGCGGCGGAGTACCTGCATAAGTTCAATCAATCGATGGCTGCGTGACATTTTTAGTCCATAGCAACGAGGCCTTTACCTTTGATCTTAAGGCCTGCTTCAAGCTCGGCGATCAAGCGTATTACGTCGGGCAGTGAAACGATCAATGCGACCGGCAATCCAAGTTTCCCATCTTTAGCCGCATGAGCAAGGCCGTCAAGGATGTCGGATCTGGGGGTGCATACGATAGGTTTTAGTCTCCGGTTTAGGATAGAACGGATGAACTTACCTGGAGTAGGGTTGATATCGAGAAATACTCCATCCTTGCGCAGCAGGGCGAGCCCCACTGCGGTCGTCATCGTTCCGGCGGTATCGTAGACAACATCGAAGCGCTCGCCGATCTTGGACAGATCGGTTACACGATAGTCAAGTAAGGACTGCACCCCTATAGCTCGCGCTCTTGGCATTGCCTCTGAGCTGCAACTGCCCGATACCGTGGCACCCAGCCTCTGCGCGAGATGCACGGTTAACGCCCCCACGGCACCGGTGCAGCCATTGATTAATACGTGCTTGCCGGACTTCAAGCCCGCTTTGTCTACGAGACCATTCCAGGCGGTGACACCTGGGGTTCCGAGGCATGCCGCATCCTCGAAGGAAAGGGCGTCCGGCTTCTTGGCGAGGAAGGTTTCGTTAGTGACTACAGCACTGCCAAGTGCTCCGCTTTCCTTGATTCTTGAAAGACCAAAAACTGCATCACCGGCCTTAAAACGCGTAACACCTGGGCCGACGGAGATTACGGTGCCGGAAAAGTCGCTTCCCATCGCACGAGGAAAGGATTTCCCCGTCACCATCTTCAGATAGCCGTTGCGTACCTTCCAGTCGATGGGATTAATAGACGCAAACTTGACCTTGACCGCGACCTGACCTATTCCTGGCGCCTGCAACTCGAAGTTTTCGAGTTGCATCGTTTCAGGGCCGCCATACTTGTGATACTGGATACGTTTCATAAAAGACTGACTCGTTTGAACGTGGCTACGACGACTTCGGTCAGTGGAGCTGACGGACACGCAATGGCGTCGCAGAGCTTCAGGCAGGGCAACCAATAGCGACCAATCCCAGCAGGGTTGATGATCATCTGAGACGCCCCGCCATCGATTTTTTAGTGAGGCTGAACCGTTGCCATATAGCTGGCAAACCGCGAGGCGTCGTAGATCACATTGGTGCAGACGAGCTTACCGTCCTTGACCTTGATGAGTTCGGCAATAATAGAGTGCGGAACTGGATGAGTTTCCGCGTCATAGACCACCAAGGCCTGCTCGTCGTCGCCATAGACTGCGAGAACAGTCAAATTCGTGATCATGCGGGCAAAACCGTCGTGAAACGCGCGAAATTGCTCAATCCCGTTCGTCTGCCCGATGGGTGAAGTACATACAACATCTTTGGCCGAGATTGAGAGGATCATCTCGACATCTTTGTTGGCGATTGCATTGACGTAAGAGCGGGCGATATCCAGAGCTTCGCCATTGGTATTGTTCATGATTGGTTTCCTGTTGAGTGGGAAACCAATGTATCGCGCCGTAGTGACAGATTCTGTCAGCATTGCGTGTGGCCCACTTGCCCAAGGCTAGATAAGTTTCGTTAGAACCGAGCGCTCGGTCTCAGCATCAGCGAATGAAAGAGGATAAACCTGAGGACTGCGTCTCTTGGCAATTACGCAAGGTGTGTTGGGCGGACGCTTACGCTGCTGCAAACTGCGCCACCCGTGCAGCAAGGGCATCGATCCGCGCGCTCATCGGCGGCAGGTGTGTAATACCAGATGCATGACCACGGGGAGCACCTCAGAAACATTCTTTCAACGTTGACGTATTCAGTGCGTCGCATCTGAGGAAGCGCTGGAGGTGGTGCGCAGATTGAAGGTCGTGGTGCGTTGCCGGCGACGGAGATTTGCCGGCCTGGTCAAACCAGCTTTCCGGTACGCCATCGTCGAGGGAGGGCTTGAGACCAATCCGGCCGCCGAGCTCGATAGTGTGGCAGTGCTTCGCCGAATCGGGCGACAGCGCTGGGCGCTCAGATTGAGACGTAGAGGGATGTGCCTCAGCCTCGCCGTTCATGGGCCACTTAAGCCTTTGGGCCAGGCCAGTGATCAGTCGTAGGCAAGTGCAACTGCACTTCCATGGCGTCATGAAGGAGTCTGACGACCTCGATCACGTCGTCGTTTGCCACACGATAGAACACGATATGGCGTGGGCTTTTGACCGTTCCATGGGTTTGTTTGGCCTGCTGGCGTGAATAGATGAGGTGATAACTGCGAAGGCCCGATGCCAGCTCATCGCGTTCGTGGCTGCCAATGCGATAAGGCGTGTCGGCAATCGCTTGCAGGGCCGCGAGGATCAGCGCCTGATACCGCTGGCGTGCTTGATCGCCGAACTGTGTCTGGGAGAGCCTGAGGATGTCGACAATGTCGGCGCGCGCCGCGTTGGAAATCCGATACGGCGGCATGCTCAGTGTTTCTCTCTCGGGGGGAGGGTTGCCTCCAGGCTCAAGCCCTCCATGTAGTGCTCCAGATCCTCTTCGTGCAACTGAGTAAAGCGCCCGCGCTCAAGGTCCATGAGGCCGATTGAGGTCGCCTGACGCAGGGCCTCAATTTTGGCGGTGTCTTCGGCGATGCGCTGCTCCAGTAGACGTAAACCTTCTCGCATCACTTCGCTGGCATTTTGATAACGACCGGACTGGACCAGGTCATGGATAACCTGTTCCTGGTGAGGGGTGAGCACAACGTTTCGCGTCGCCATAGATAGCTCCAGCTTTGGTCAAACAGGTTCTTTCAATCATTGGCATATTATGCCATTTTACCCGCGAACACATAGTTTGGGATTTGTATCTGACGAACTGGGTCGCATGGGTTCATCCGCCGCGCCTAACAGCGCGTGCATGCGTGTGCACAAAGTCCAAAAAGGGTGTTGTGTATCTTCCATGGGGAAGCGCTTTGAGAGAGGTGGTCGTCGAGTTCGGCTTTGGCTAGATCATCCTAACTAAAGCGTTATGACAATCTAGACCGATTCTATCCGGGGTAACAACACAGTTTAACTCGAAGGATTATAATCAGCAGCTGCCTCTGCCTCCTCCTTCTTATGCTGCTCCCACTCCCATAAATACTCTTCATCTCGGTCGCTAGAATAGTCGGGTGCAACTTCGCCGAAATCAAGGAGCTCTAGTTCGCCAATCACCTCTATTTCTTCATGGGTGACGCTTCTTTCATGGTCAGCCCAATCACCTCCAAAATAGATCAGTACGTCGGTTTCGTATGTGGTTTCAACCGAGGCCTCTACGCCGCCCAAGCTAACGTAGTCCTTATCTATAGAATCGTATTGGGAGAAGTTGAATGATGCAGTTGCGTGTACTGTAATAAGGGCTTTTATTCCTATTACGGCGGAATTGTCTTCTATAGAAACGATATTGACTAAAAGCTCGTCCGTGTCAGAAGCCAGCGCTAGCTGATGGTCAACATATTCTAGCTGGAGATCGTCGTACTCATAATGGTGGAATGAGCTGGCTTGTATTTCGGGCTCCATATTTGCGGTAGCGTTGGATAATGCAGCCATTATTTTTTCATATAATGGCCCGCTGTTCTCTAGTGCACCGTCTTTTCGTAACCGCTCAATGATCTTGGTGATTTTTGTATGAGGCTGGAACAGGGAAAGGGCATGTGGCAATTCGCTGACTACGTGAAGCCACTGAGAATTTTTAGCATAGGCATGCCACCCTTTATCTTTGCTGACTACTACCATGACCTTGTCGTTTTCGCTAGCCCAGCACTCCAGAGACAGTAAAGCTATTGCATCAGGGAATTCGCTTTTTTTCTCAGCCTTATTCTCAAACGGAGGTAGGGTGTCGAAGTATAGATCCATTAACTCATTGACATTAACTTTAGAGGCCAAAATGACTTGTCCATTGACCTTTGAATAGAATCCCTGAAACCGCTCGGTGGCCATCTGAGATGCGACGGTTGTAGAATTAAGCTTTTCGGATAAATGATCCGATGTAGATGCGCTGGGGATGTATTTAGATAAGGCCTTGAGGCTGCTTCGTGCGGACTTTAAATGCTGATCAATTTCTGCAGTTAAATGCTTAAGCCCCTCCCGATGAACGACGTCAGGTTGAATAATGGGGATGATGCTTCCGTCGAATTGTTCGAGTTGCTTTAGTAAGCCTCCGTCGAAATTATATCGCTGGCCTCTTAAGATATTGCTGTCTATGGAGAGTGCAGCGAAATCTAAGGTGGGTTCGAAGTCATCCATATACACATCCTTGAGTGAGGTTTAGTTGGCCCTATGCCGAATAGGCTATGGCAACATGCAATCGGTCAGCTACTTCTTGTCTCGCCAGTCTTTAGTGTAAAGAAGATCATTGTGGCTGAGTTTTATAGCGGTGTGCCTGAGCAAAATCCCCGCGGTGTCTTTTCCGAATTTTGAAGCTTCGTCGAACGCAAGGAAGATCTGTTTTTTCTTCACTGCTGCCAAAATTCGCAAAATGTGCTTGGTCGCTGCAACTTCAATGTTCTTGTATATAACCGAGTCATGAATAAGAAACGGCAGTGAAGTCAGTGAGAGCAACGCGAGGTCAAAGCCGATCAGTCCTGCGAAAGATTTACCAGTGCCTGTGTCTTCGAACGAGGTGAAACTGTACGATGCAGAGGTATGTAGTCTCAGTTGCGAGGGGTTTCGATTTTGCCCATATACAACTCGGTTAAATTTAATTAGCTTTTTATTGATTGCTGATTCGATGTCAATAAATATGCGTGTAAATATGTTCTCAAGTCGCTCCTTGGAGAGGCGAGCGTCTTCTTGAAGGCCTATTTTTTGGTCGTAAAATTTATTTTCCTCGATGGCCTTGTCCGTAAGTTCTTTGAGTTCAAATACTCGAGAAAACAGGTCGCTAGGGGTTCCTTTTGCAGAGAGGGCATCACGGACTTGCTTTTCTAACTGGCCTATTTCACCCGATAGCTCACGTTCCTGCCCTTGTAATGCGGTGAGCTCTGCTTTCAACTCTTTCTTAACAATGGAAGAAATTTTCTGATGGAAGGCCTCCACCTGTTCAAGCCTAGAGATGTCTCCGCTTGGGAAAAATTCTGCAACGAGTGCAATATTTGCAGCAGTTCTTGGGTTTACGCCGGAGATGTCCTTGCTCAACCTCTCAGTTCTGACCTGGAGGAGATTTTTCTGCTGGCTTAAATCATTCTTGCTCTGCTGCAAGCTACGGATATTCTCGTCAAATAGCGCCTCGTAGGCAGAGAGAGCCCCGGAAAAACTCTGCTTCACGTCGTCAATTACTTTGGCGTTATCAGAAATGAGGTTCTCATTCAGCTTATATTGCGACTTGTTGATATTAGGGATGATCTCTGCTGCCATGGACTTCGTCATCAGATTTTTTTTGCTGACAAAAGATTCTAGAATGGCCCTTTCTTCGGCGATATCACTTGTGCGCCCGAAGATATCGATTAGACGACTTATCGATGTTCCTTGGGATTCTTTTGGTGACCCTGAGAACGGATGCTCGGGATCAAGCTCTCCCTTGTTCCAGATTCTGCTGAAGGCACTGACAATTGAACGGAAAGGGCTTTCCTGCTCAAGCATCCCGTAATGGTACTTCAAAATATCCTTGTAATCTTCAAGTGAAATGGTGTCGCTGACTTGATATTGGTTATCGCAAATTTCTACTACGTCGGGCTCAGCGGTGGATCGACAAATGTAAAGCGGTTTCTTATCGAATTGGAATTCGATAAAGTAACTGTGATGACCTAGGGACTGAATCACACCGGTCTTATCGTTTAAAAGGCTCTTGCCGCCCATTACGAAGTCGACCACCATCAGGGCAGATGATTTTCCGATGGAGTTTTTCGCATCGTCATCACCGAGAATGACATTCAGTCCTTCGTGGAAGATGATTTCCTTATGATTAAATAATTCGCACTCGATCCTTTTAAGCATATTCAATCACTCCGTCGTCCTGTACATCTAAATATCCCAAGAAAAATAAAATATCCAGCGCGGATAGAAATTCTGATGCGTCTTGAAAGTCTTTTTTTGTCTTGGCTAGCAACTGAGCGACATTTTCTCCCTGCTGGCCCTTAGCCAAAATAGCGCGCATCTTGAAAATGGTTGATTCTTCGAGTTTGGTGAATTTACTCGGAACTAACATCGAAGACCTCGCAGTTTTGCACGAAAAATGAGGTCAGGATCTTGGCGGCATCAACTGACTTGCCAGTCCTTTTGCTCATCCATTGAGTGATGTAAGTGAATACCAAATCTTTGTTGTCTGGGATTATTCGCTGCATTTCCAGGTAGTACGTATTGACCTGGTTCTGCAGAACTCTCACCGTTAGCTGGTCGCGTTGTTCTAAGATTTTTATTTCGTCTCGTATCGTTACATAGTAGTCAAGTACGTCTCTTTTGACGTTGCGTTTCAGTAGAGGGCTCGCATGGGTTTTCAGCTTGTCCTTAATGGTCGCTATATCCAATTCTACTTCGGTTACTTCTGTATCTTCAGGAGTTAGCTCAATGATCGTTTGCAGCAGTTCTTTGATTTCTTCCTTTAGATGACACTCGGCTGTGACGAGCTTTGCTCGCGCCTCCTGTAGATAGCCTTTCTTGATTTTTTGGATGTTGAGGTACTCTTCGATTTTGAAGTCTTTGTCGTACTTTCTATGACAACTCGGACACAGGCACATTACATTTTCGAGAGAGTTGCTATCCTCGGGGGCCGCATATCCTACGAGGGCTTTAGCTTGCGAGGGGGTGGGATTGAGCGGGTAAATGTGAGCAATCTCATACCCTTTCTCGGGATGTTTTGATGTTGCTTTCTTGAAGATGATAGGTAACGTGCAGAGTGGACAGGCCCCACCAGTCTCTCCATAGAGAATGCTCTGCTCGTTTGGAGTGTAGTCCACTCTTTTCTTTGCCATGTTTTTCCTAGAGTCGTCCTTTCTGATGCTCAATGCTGGCGCGGTGCATACGCCAGTGATTTCAAATATGTCGATTGGTAGCGAGTGCGGGACTTGGGGCGGGATGGTCGCTGGGGAAGGCAAGCCTGCTTTGTTTTTGTATATCTGAAGACCACGCATTCCTTGCTTATTATCTGGCATCCAAGACTCCCATAGCATGCTGATCAATGCGGAGGATCATACCATTGGGCCACTACTGCTGAAACGGACTGCTTATGCGGATATGCCTTGGGCGATTCAGAGCGCCTATTCAAACGGGACCGCGGTGGCACATCCGGGCGTACTGTTCGAAAGCCAAGGCATTCTGCGATCTAAATCTTGGCCGAATTTCGGCGCTAAGTGCATCTGAAGACGCCGTCCTCCCAGGGCTGGATCGAGACGTAGATTGGCACAGGATAGTTGCAGTGCGTCTGGTGCCACACAGGGATCTGTCGGCAGAGCAGGCTCGTATGGTCTGTGAGGAATACATGGGGGGACTGCAGCAACGATTTTTAACGTCCGCGTCCCTATTACCAAGTATTTAATCCAATTCTTCCGAGCGGTCAACGATCCTGAGGGGAGAGGGCTCCAGAACATCTGCTCATGGTCTACCAGCCCGAAGAGTTGTCTGCGGTAGCCGATATTCGTCGGTTGTGAGTTGACTGGTGAGCGGGGGAGTTGGGACGTCTTTTCTGGGGGGCTCATACCCTGTCGAACCTGTGAGGATGACACTGCCAGCTTGATGATCGTTCGTCCATTGGCTATGGGTAGAATCCAATAGCCTTGCTTAGAGTTACCCCATTTTTCGCTCTTGAAACATCCCAAAAACAAGTCCAGAATTGAGTCTTTTCTTGCTTTCGAAAGAAAAGAAACCCCTTAGATTTCAATGGGTCGGACATCAGATGCGAGTCTCGTTTCCCGCTCCAAACACAAAGAAAAAGCCACTCAATAGAGTGGCTTTTTTTTGCCTGCGATTTATGAAGAGAGACCTTGGTCTCTCTTTTCATTTCCACCCGGTTCCCTGGGGTTCCAGCCCTGACACCGGTGTTTACGCGGTAAACGCGTGACTGTTCACCCACGCCTCCAAATCCTTTGCAGCCATTGGCTTGCCTATCAAATACCCCTGCGCCTCGTGGCAACCCCACGCTTTCACGAGGTCGAAAATGTCCTGGTTTTCGACGCCCTCGGCCACCACGCGATAGCCCAGGCCGCTGGCCAGTTCAATCAGGTTTTTCACCAGGCGTTTATCTTTTTCATTGGTTGTCAGGTTGCTGATCAGGGACTGATCCAGCTTGACCGTGCTGGTCGGCAAGGTACTCAGGTAGATCCAGTTGCTGTAGCCGGTACCGAAGTCGTCGATGGCAACTTCGACACCCAGATTGCGCAGGCGTGTGAGTTGCTGAACCACTTCAGTCGGATTGGTCATGAGGGTGCTTTCGGTGAATTCCAACTCCAGCCGGTCTGCGGGGAGTTGCTCAGCCTCAAGACGACCGATGAGTGTGTCAACGAAGGCTGGGCTTTCCAGGTCGCCTACCGTGACGTTCATCGCGATTTTCAGGACCAGTCCCCGATTGCGCCAGAGAGTGGCTTGATTGATCACCGCGTTCAGGACCCATGAAGTCAAGGACGGCATCAATGCGGTCTTTTCAGCCAGCGGTATGAATTCTGCGGGGCTGATGGTCCCCAGCAGTGGGTGATCCCAGCGGATAAGGGCTTCTACCGCCTCGCATCTCCCGCTGGGCAAGTTGATTTTCGGTTGAAATACCAGCCTGAGCTGATCCTCGGCGCGGATGGCCTGCGACAGCGAACTCAAGAGGGTGAAGGCCCGTTGTTGCGTGGCATCGAACGTGGGGTCATAGAGTAAATAGCCCAGGCCACGGTCTCTCGCGGCATCTGCAGCGCTGATGACCAAGCGCAGCCAGTCCTGCTCGTCGTTGCCGTTAATCGGCAGGATGCCAATGCCGACATGCATCAGGATAGGAATACCGTGGCAATCGACGGCCGTTTTGAAGCTCTCGATAATCCGCGGGCTGATGATCTCTCGATCAACCTTGCCCGCTAACAGGAAGCCAAAACGCGTCGGGCTGATTTTATACAGCAGGCACTCGGGCGGCAGGAGGGCGTGCAAGCGCTGTTTTATCGCAAGGATCAGGTCCTGCGCAAAACTGTAGCCCAAGGCCTTGACCACATCGTTGAGAAACTTGGGGGAGGTGACATCCACCGCGTATATCCTGATCGCGCCCTCGCGGGTGAGCGTCTCACGGATATCCTCTTCGAACCGCAAGCGGTTGAACAGGCCGGTCGGCTGGTCAATGTAATTCCGGGAGCGTACGCCCATGATCCGCATCATCACGAGTTCGGCCAGGTGGTTGAGCATCGCCGCGTCTTGCGCACTCATCGGCGCTCGCGCAACGGTATCGATAAAGCACAGGCTGCCCAGCGATAAACCATCGTCGGTCAACAGCGGGGCGCTGGCGTAATAGCGGATAAACGGTGCGCCCGTCACCAGGATATTGGCTTTGAAGCGCGGGTCGCTGCGTGCATCCAGGATTTCCAGAGGCTGATTGTCCAGCAGCGAGTAGGCACAGAACGAGGCACTTCTCGGTGTCGAACACTCCTCGATACCGATACGTGCCTTGAACCATTGTTCGTGCTTATCGACGATGGAGATCAGCGCGATCGGCGCGTTGAAGTACTCACTGGTCATTGCCACGATTTTATTGAAAACGGGATCTTCTTGAGTGTCCCGGGCGCACAGCTGCGCCACACGTTCCAAGCGCGTTGATTCTGTCTGGGGAAGGGGGGCGCCGTCGTCCATGATAAAGCTCCGTTTAACCATCATCTTCAGGGACGATATCAAATTCGGACGGTGGGTTTCGACTCGAGTTGACCATCGGCGTGCTCAGCCCGTTGCGCCAATGCGGTGGGCACAGCCCTCGAGGTTTTTCTGCAGGGCCCAGATTAAGCTGGTTCGCGCAGCCGATTATTCGACATACTGATCAGGTCGAAACCCTCATTTTTCTTCGAGGCTACCCTGATGCCATCCGCGCCTGCCAATCAGCCCAACCAACCGGAAGACCGCTATCGGCTGCTCGTGGAAGCCGTGGTGGACTACGCCATCTACATGCTTGATACGAATGGGCTGATTCGTAGCTGGAACTCGGGCGCCAAGCGGATCAAGCAGTACGACCAGAGCGAAGTGCTGGGTAAGCACTTCTCGTTGTTCTACACGCCGGAGGACCTGGCATCCGACCTGCCCGGCCGGGCGCTGAAGAGCGCGGATGAGTCAGGCCGCTTTGAAGGCGAAGGGTGGCGAGTCAGGAAAGACGGCACGCGCCTGTGGGCCCTGGTGATCATCGACCCCATACGCGCAGAGGATGGCTCGCTGATCGGCTTCGCAAAAGTCACGCGCGACCTGACTGAACGCCGCGCGGCAGAGCAGGCACTGCGCCAGAGCGAGCAGCAGTTCAGTCTGCTCGTGCAAGGCGTCACCGACTACGCCCTCTATATGCTGGACCCCAACGGCATCATCACCACCTGGAACGCTGGCGCCCAGCGCATCAAAGGGTACGAGCCTGCCGAAGTGATCGGCAGGCATTATTCAATGTTTTTCCAGGCGGATGACGTCGCCAATCATGTGCCTCAGCGTGCCCTGGCCACGGTTGTCAGTGAGGGGCGATACGAAGGGCAGGGCTGGCGCGTGCGCAAGGACGGTACGCGGTTCCTGGTCCATGTGGTGATCGACCCGATCAGAAACGAGCAGGGGGAGTTGATCGGCTACGCGAAAATCACCCGCGACGTGACCGAAAGCGTGCAGGCGCAACAGGAGATCAAGGAGACCAGGGAAGCGTTGTTCCAGGCGCAGAAAATGGAGTCCCTGGGTCAACTGACCGGCGGGATCGCGCATGACTTCAACAATCTCCTGATGGTCATCCTCGGCAGCCTGGAGCTGGCCAGGAAGCGCGTGCCACAGGATTCAAAAGTCCAGTCATTGCTCAATAACGCCATCGCGGGCGCTCAACGCGGCGCGACGCTTACCCAGCGAATGCTCGCCTTTGCCCGTCGTCAGGAGCTTGATCCGCAGCCTGTGGATGTGGGCGGCCTGATCAGAAACATGTCCGATCTCCTGTGCCGCATGCTCGGCGCCGGCATTCGCGTCGACACTCAGTTCCCGCTGGTCCTGCGCCCTGTGCTGGTCGACATGAGCCAACTGGAAATGGCCGTGATGAACCTGGTCATCAACGCCCGGGATGCCATGGGCGGCGAGGGGCGGATTCTGATCTCGGCAAGGGAGGATTCGTTTCCCGGCAGCCCGCCCGGTTCCGACCGGCTGATTTGCATCGCTGTCATCGACACCGGGCCGGGGATGAGTGAGGCGACCCTGCAGCGTGCGATGGAGCCATTCTTCACCACCAAAGGCGCGGGTAAAGGCACAGGGCTGGGGCTGTCGATGGTGCATGGCCTGGCGGCGCAATCCAAGGGCCGCTTTGTGCTCAAGAGTGTGTTGGGCGAGGGCACGCGTGCCGAACTCTGGTTGCCGGTTGCCGAGGTGCACAGTTCGCCGCAGGCCACAGAACCGGTATCAACCCAAAGCCCGCCTGACACATTCCACGTGCAACCCCTCGACATCCTGCTGGTGGATGACGACCCGCTGGTGCTGATCAGCACCGGCGCGATGCTTGAAGACCTCGGACATCGCGTCACGCCGGCGGCGGGAGGGCAGGCTGCGTTGGCATGCCTGACGCAGGGAGAGCGCTTCGACCTGGTCATCACCGACATGGCGATGCCGGAGATGAATGGGGTCGAGCTCGCCAACACCCTCGAGCAGCTGTTTCCGGCGCTGCCGATCATCCTTTCGTCCGGCTTCGCAGAGGTGGCTGTGGACCTCAAAAGCGCGTTGACGCGTTTGCCCAAGCCGTTTGATCAGTCCGCATTGGCCAGGGTTATCGCTGACATGCTGCGGGCCCGGAATGAGCCGCCTTGTTGAGCCTCACCGCCGCGTCCCGGGGGACCCTGAGGGGCCTCTGCCGCAGCGGCCGTGATCGCAGTATTCTGTGTGCTCAACCCTCGGCGTTTGATTCTGCGAGCAGTTACTCTTGAAGCGTAAAGCCTTGTTTATCGGGGTGGACATGGGCACCTCCAGCATCCGTGTCGGCGTCATTGACGAAAGCGGTCGAAGACGGGGCGCTGCCAGCCGTCCGGCGCGTTTGTCCAACCCCGCGCCTCGGGTCTACGAGCAGTGCCCGGACGAAATGTATGCCTCGGTCATGCTCGCCATCGCGGACGTACTGGCCCAGCCCTCCATCAATGCGCGTGATGTGTGTGGTATTGCGATATGCGGACAAATGGCTGGCATCTCGACGATCGGCCGTCACTGGGAAGCGACCACGCCGTATGACTCATGGCTGGACATGCGGTGTGCCAGCCAGGTGCAGCGACTCAAGCCCTACGAGCAACAGATCATCGAGCGCTCGGGCGGCCCGGTGAGTGCCACTCATGCGGCGAAGTGGCTGTATTGGCGCGATGAGCAGCCCCAGGTGTATCGACGGGTCAGCAAGCTCATCATGCCCGCGGCCTATGTGGCTGGACGCATGGCCGCGCTGGAGGCCGAGGCGGCCTTCATGGATGACACTTACCTGGGTTTCAACAGCTTTGCCGACAGCCGCACGCTGCAATGGAATACCTCGTTGATCGATGAGTTTCACCTTGACGCCGAACGGTTGCCCCAACTGGTGAGGCCCTGGGACCGGATTGGCGCGGTGTGCGCACGCGCGGCGCGTGACTGCGGATTGCCGGTCGGCACGCCGATTTTCGCCGGGTGCGCGGACATCGCGGCCTCCCTGCTCGGGACCGGCGCGTTCGCCAGTGGGCAACTCTTCGATATAGCCGGTACGGGAGCCGTGCTCGCGACCTTGCTCGACACCTTTGCCGTGGACGCGCAACACAAGACCCTGTCGACGTTCCGGCATTGCGTTCCCGGCATGTACTACTCGATGGCGTATGTGGGTGGCGCTGGCCTGACGCTCAAGGGGTTTGGCCTCACACCGGACGAATGCCTGCAACTGGAAGCCAGGGCGGCGGCACTGTGTGCCCGCAACAAGCTGCTGTACTTGCCTCATTGTGGCGGGCGGCATGCCCCCTTCGATGCGTCGCTGTCGGGGGCGTTTGTCGGCCTTGACTGGTCGCATGACCGCACCGACCAATACCGGGCGATGCTCGAGTCGATCGCTTATGAATATGCGCAGTTTCTGCGCTGCATGCGGGACATCGACAACGTCGCAGGGTTGGGTGGGGTGATCAGCCTGGGAGGTGGTGCCAACAGCCCGGTGTTTCGCCAGATCAAGGCCGACGTATTGGGTTTGCCTTATCACAAGCTGCCCAGCGCCGAATACGGCGTGTTGGGCGCGGCGATGCTCGCGGGTCATGGTGCCGGGGTCTTTGCTGACTTGCAGCAGACCGCCACGGATTGGCGTGCGCCAGTGCAAAGCGTCGCGCTGCCCGACCCGTCGCGCAGCGCCTTTTATGAGGGCATGCACCGCGCCTACGAACGACTGGCGGGAGCGCTCAAGCCGGTTCTGGACGACCTGCAGGCTGTGCCGCTTGGTTGAGTGCCAGGACGTGCCGGGCCGGCATGTCGAGATGCTTGAAGTACTGCACGGCGAACTCCACGAACGACTTGACCCGCTGCGGCAATTTCTTCCCGCCTTCGGTGAGCAGGTGAAAGCCGGCCGTTGGGCATTGATAGTCTTCCAGCAACGGGATCAGGCGTTTAGCCTGGATATCGTCGGCGACTTCCCAGACTGACTTCCAGATAATCCCCAGGCCCTGGATCGCCCACTGGCGCAGGGTAAAACCGTCGTTGGCGAGGCGGTTGCCCTTGACCTGGATGGTGGTCGAGACCCCGTCCTTGATGAATTTCCAGCGATCCAGTGCAAAGTCCGCGCGCAGTTGCACCAGGCAATTGTGCTGGTGCAAGTCTTCCGGCGTCAGCGGGGCGCCGTAGCGGTGGAGGTACTCGGGCGCGCAGCAAATCATCGGCCGATCGACACCCAGCGAACGCGCGATCAATGAACTGTCCGGGAGGTCGCCGAAGCGGATCGCAATGTCTGAACCGGACTCGACAAAGTCCAGGATCCGGTCGGTGAAAAACAGGCGAACGCTGACATGCGGATTGTCGCGCAGGAAGGCATCCACCAGTTGGCTGACCCATTGGCGACCCAGGTCCGTGGGGCAGGTCAGGCCGATGGTACCCAGCAGGTCGCTGTGACCGTTCTTGATGATGTTGTCCAGGGCATCGACGTCTTCGAGAATCTTCAGCGCGTTCTCAAAAAGCAACTGACCCTCAGCGGTCGGGCTCAAGCTGCGTGTATTGCGCTTGAGCAGGCGCAGGCCATAAAACTCTTCCATTGCCTTCAGCCGTCCGCTCATGGCCGCGGGCGACAGGCCCATCTGCCGCCCGGCGGTGGACAGTGAGCCTGTCTGCACGACCAGCCGAAACAATCGCATGTCCTGTAGTCGATCCACCATGATGATTCATCTCACGAGGCTGTTTTCTAATTGTTCGCAAAGTATTAAACGATTCTTCAGCTAATTCCATTAGTTAAGTAAGTCGTGAGCGCAGTTGCGCCGGCGCGAAGGCTTTGCCATGGGCATTTCAGGGGATATGTGAACGTGATTCAAATGTCTTTGTTGTTGGCTTCATCTTACGCGGTCGGTGAAAAGTCAATTTTTTAAAAGTGAATAGAAAAGTAGGGAAGATTGCGAATAATGAATACCGAGCGTGTGAGTCACTACACAATAAGAGGGTTTCAAGATGCGTGTTAATTATCAGGAGGCTGCCCCTTCGATCGACCTGGCCGGCCCATTCAAAACCGCGATGGGACGCTTTGCCTCGTCCTTGACCCTGATCACCACACTCGACGATGAGGGCCGGCCCCACGGCCTGGCCGCCACCGCGTTTTCCTCGGTGTCGATGGACCCGGCTTCGGCCCTGATCTGCATCAACCGCACTGCCAGCGCTTCACCGGTGATCAAGCGATCCGGGCTGTTCTGCGTGAACATGCTGCAAAGCCAGCATGAGCCGATCTGCAGGATCTTCAGCCAGCCCGACCTGCGCGAACGGCGTTTTGTAGAGGGTCAATGGCGCACGGGAGCACAGGGTATCCGGTACCTGGCCGACGCCCAGGCGGCGATTTTCTGCGAAGTGGTGCAAACCCTGGAGCACGGGACGCACACCGTGTTTATCGGCAATGTCCTGGAGGTTATCACCCAGCCACTCGACGACCCACTGTTGTACATGGGTGGGCGGTACCGTCAGTTGCAAGACTGATTCGTTAGTTGCGCAGTGCTCGTTCTTATAACAATTAAATAATAAGTGGATATGGGTATGAACAATCAGTTGTTGGGCAAGTTCAGACTGGCCGGATCGCTTCCAAAGTGGGTCGGCCTGGACACCAGTGTCGCCGGCCCGTTGATCGGTCTATTGCTGTTGTGTGTTGTATTGACGGTATCGACGCATAGTTTCCTGACCGTGAGCAACTTGCTCAATGTACTCGATCAGGTCACGGTCCTCGGCATCATGGCATTGGGCATGACCCTGGTCATCCTGATTGGCGGCATCGACCTGTCGGTAGGCGCCGTACTGGCCGTGGCAATCATGGCCATGAGTTGGCTCGGTCAGGTAGTCGGGCTGCCCATGTGGGTCGCCATGCTCGGTGCCATTCTCGTCGGTGCGGCGTGTGGTTCGACCACTGCGTTGCTGGTGGTCAAGGCCGGCTTGCCGTCGTTCATTGCCACGCTGGCAATGATGTCGGTGGCGCGAGGCCTCGCTTACATGGTCACCGATGGCGCGCAAATCAGCGGCTTCCCGGAGTGGTTCAGCAACCTTTCGGTGATTCGCTACGCTGGCGTGCTGTCACTGACGGTCGGGTGCTTCGTGGTACTCGCACTGCTGTTCTGGGTTGTCCTCAGGTTCACCGTTGCGGGGCGCAGCCTGTACGCCATCGGCGGCAGCAGCAAAGTCGCCAAGCTCGCCGGAATCCGGGTCAAGGCCTACACCAGCGCGGTGTACATCATCTCCGGAGTCTGTGCAGCCCTGGGCGGCATCATCATGACTTCCCGGCTGGACACCGCCGGGGCCGGCGCGGGCGTGGGCTATGAGCTGGACGTGATCGCTGCCGTCGTCATCGGTGGCGGCAGCCTCAAGGGCGGTGCCGGCAGCGTGGTCGGCACTCTCATCGGTGTACTGATCATCGGCGTTTTACGCAACGGCTTGAACCTGGCCGGCATTTCACCCTTCGTCCAGCAAGTGGTCATCGGCGCCGTTATCGCGTTTGCCGTGATGCTTGACCTGCTCAAGCGCAACCCTGACTGATTCCAAGCCCAAATAATAAGGATAAAAACCATGAAGCTTTCAGCGTTTCCAGTGCGTGCTCTCGCGCTTCTGCTTGGCTGCCTGATGTCGATCAGTGCGCACGCCCAGTCCAAGCCCGTGGGTGAAATCACCGTCGGCATGTCGATCCCGAGCCTGCAATGGGTGTTCTACCTGATGGTACGTGACGGCGTGACACAGCAAGCCAACGCACTCGGGATCAAGAATGTGCTGGTGGCAGACGCTCAGGCTGATCCGGCGCGGCAGGTCAGCCAGATCCAGGACATGCTCAGCAAAGGCATCGATGTGCTGCTCTATACCGCCACCGGCAGTGCGGCCTCGGCGGTGCCGGTACGCCTGGCGCGGCAGCAGGGTGTGCCCGTGATCTGCATCGACAACTTCCCGAAAAATGTCGAATGCGACGCGTACATCGCTACCGATAACCTCGCGGCGGCGGGGGAGTTGGCTCGGCAAATGATCAAGCTGACCGGTGGCACGGCTGAAATCGGCCTGCTGCAGGGCACCTTGGGCGACTCCACTGAAGTGGCCCGGGCCCAGGGCCTGGACGCGGTGTTGAAAGACGCGCCGGGGATGAAGATCGTCGACCGCAAGCCCACCGACTGGCTGCAGGACAACGGCTTCAAAGTCGCCCAGGACATGTTGCAGAAAAATCCCGGGATCAATGTGTTCATCGGCCGTTCGGATGCACCGGCGCTGGGGGCGGCACAAGCCGTCAAGGTCGCCAATATCGATCACAAGGTCTGGGTGTTCGGGTACGACGGTTTGCCCTCGGCCCTGGAGGCGATTCGCGACGGCAAGATGGACATGACCATCACCCAGCAGGCGGTGGAAATGGGCCGCACGGCGCTGCGTACCGCGCTCGACCTGCAACAGGGCAAGCCGGTGGCCAAGACGCAGTTGCTACCGGCCTTTGTCACCACCCGCGACAACGTGGCGACGTTCCTTGAGCAGCACCCGTGAACCGGATCCAGGAGGGCACGTCATGAGTATTCACCCAACGGTCCCGGCACCTCTGTTCAGGGCCACGCAGATCGGCAAATCGTTCAACTCGGTGCGCGTGCTGGAGGACATCAGCCTCGATATCGGCTACGGCGAAGTGGTGGCTTTGCTTGGGGAAAATGGCGCGGGCAAGTCGACCTTTTCCTCGATTATTGCCGGCGCCCTGACGCCGTCCAAAGGCAGCATGTTCCTGGCGGGCGAGCCCTACGCGCCGAACGGTCCGGCGGCCGCCATGGCGCTGGGGGTCAATATGATCCATCAGGAAATTCATTTGCTGGCGGACTTGAGCGTGGCGGAGAACGTGTTTCTCGGCCATCTGCCGACGCGTGGCGCAATCATCGACCGCAAGACCCTGCACCGCGAGACCGCCAAGCAATTGCAGCGCCTGGGGCTGGATATCTCGCCGCAGACGCCGGTACGGGAGTTGAAGATTGCCGCCCAGCAACTGGTCGAAATCGCGCGTGCGCTGACACTCAATTCACGCTTGTTGATTCTCGACGAACCCACGGCGGCCCTCGGCAAGGAAGAAACCGAGCGGTTGTTCCAGCAGATCGAAACCCTGAAGCAGCAGGGCGTGTCGTTTATCTACATCAGCCATCGCATGGACGAGATTGCGCGGATCGCCGACAAGGTCGTGGTCCTGCGGGACGGGCACCTGATCGCTCGCCACGAGAGCGGGGCGGCCGAGGTCAGTGTGCTGGTGTCGCAGATGGTCGGACGGCCCATCGAACGGTTGTTCCCCGAGTTGCCGGCGCCGCAGGACGCCGTGGTCCTGCGCGTGGAGCAGCTGTCGGACAAGGCCGGGCGCTTTCGCGACATCTCGTTCGAGGTCAAGGCCGGGGAGGTGTTCGGCATCGCCGGCATCGTCGGGGCTGGCCGTACCGAGCTGGTGCAGGCGATTGCCGGGCTGAGCGCCGTCAGCCACGGCGACGTGCTGTTGAACGGTCGACCGCTGCCGGCCAATAACGTGCTGGCCGCGATCGGCGCCGGTGTGGTGCTGATTCCCGAAGACCGCAAATCCGAAGGCGTGGTGCTGACGCAGACCATTGCCGAGAACCTGGCGTACTGCAACCTCGACCGGCTCAGCGCCTGCGGCATCGTCGCCAACCACCGCGTGACGGCCTTCGCCCACGAGCGTATTGCCGCGCTGGGGATCAAGGGCGTGGCGGGGCAACGGCTCGACAAGCTCTCGGGCGGTAACCAGCAGAAGGTCGTGATTGCGAAATGGATCGCGCGCAATCCCAAGGTGATCATTCTCGATGAGCCGACCCGCGGCATCGACATGGGCGCGCGTGCGGCAATTTACGAATTGATCATTGAGCTGTCGAAGGCCGGCATGTCGGTGATCGTCGTGAGTTCCGACCTGGAGGAAGTCATCGGCCTATCCCACCGCGTCATGGTCATGGCTCGCGGTTGCTGCCAAGGCATCCTCGAGCGGTCGCAGATTGCGCCGGACCGCATCATGGCCCTGGCTACCGCATGATCAACGATAAACAAAGAGCAGGTGAGAACATGTCCGGACCCTATCAAGCCTTGCCTTACCAGCCCTTCGCCGGGCTGCTGGATCTGTCCGGGAAAACCGCGGTGGTGACGGGCGGCAGCAGTGGCATTGGCTTTGCCATCAGCCGGCGCCTGGCCGAAGCCGGGGCTAATGTGCTGATCGGCAGCCTGGCGCCGGAGCGCAGCGCTGAGTTGGTCGAGGCCGGTTTCAGCGTGGCGTTTCACTCGACCGATGTCAGTTGCCCGCAAGCGATCCGTCAACTGGCGGATGTCGCAGTCGAGCGTTTTGGCCGGCTGGATATCTGGATCAACAATGCCGGCGTCTACCCGCTGAAGGCGATTGATGCCATCGATGCAGGGTTCTGGGATGGGCTGCATGCAATCAATACACGTGCGGTGTTCCTCGGTGCCCAGGCGGCGCAGCACTACATGCGCCGGCAGGGCGACGGCGGCGCGATCGTCAATCTGTCATCGGTGTGCGGCCACCGGCCAATGGCCAATCACTGCACCTATGACGCGTCCAAGGGCGCCGTGCTGGCCATGACGCGAAGCCTGGCCAAGGACTTGAGCGCGTTCAAGATCCGGGTCAACTCGATCTCGCCGGGGTTGACGGCGACGCCGGGCAACCTGGCACCACAGCTGCTTGAACAACACCGACAGAACAATGTGCTGGGCAACATCCCGTTGGGCCGCGCCGCCGAGCCCTGGGAAATCGCCGATGCCGCCCTGTTCCTGGTTTCGCCACTGTCGTCCTACGTGACCGGTATCGACCTGCTCGTGGACGGAGGCTGGCTCTTGCACGGAAGTTGAACGACTGGCGCGTCGAGCATCGCGCCGATTTGAACCCACGTTTGAACGTTGCCACTTGCAGCGCCGGCACTGGCACGCCTGCGAAACGAGTGCACGTTACGAAAACGGTGTGTTGCGTCCATGGTGTCTGCAGCACTCCGGCCACTGAAAACAGCAGGAGAACGTCATGAAACTCGCTATGTTTATGCAGCCACTTCATCACAAGGGCTGGGACTATCACGAGATGTACGACCAGGATATTGCCTGCGCCGTCCACGCCGATAGCGTCGGTTTCGATGAGCTTTGGGTTGGTGAGCACACGTCGCAGCGTACCGAGCCCATCACCAACGCGCTGCAATTTCTATCCACGCTGATCCCGCTGACCCAGCGCATGAAACTGTGCACCGGGGTGCTGAACCTGCCCCATCATTTCCCGGCGCGGATTGCCGCCGATGCCGCGATGTTCGATCACATGTCCAAGGGGCGGTTCATCATGGGGATCGGCCCGGGCGGGCTGGCTTCCGACTTCGAAGTGTATGGCAGCAACGGCAAGGATCGCGGGCAGATGATGGTCGACTGCTACGAGATGATCCGCGCGATCTGGGGCGCGGATGCCCCCTACGCGTTCACCTCCGAGCACTATCAGGTCATTCTCAAGGACGCGGTGCACCACGCGCTGGAAATCGGTTACATGCCCAAGCCGTTCCAGAAACCTTTCCCACGAGTGGCAACCACGGCGATGAGCCCGTTCTCCGGCACCGCAAAACTGGCGGGGGCCAAGGATTGGGACTTGATGTCCGCCAACTTCAACCCCACTGCCACCGTGGCATCGCATTGGCAGGCGTACTGCGAGGGTGCTAAAGGCGCTGGGATCAAGCCCGATGCCAACAACTGGCGCGTCGCCCGCTCGGTATTCGTGGCCGATTCCCAGGCCCAGGCCGAGGACTACCTGGCACAGGAAACCTGCACCTTGCGACGCTACTTCGATTACATGATCGATAACCTCGCGACCAACCACTACACCAAGATCTTCAAGACGCGCCCGGACATGACCGACGAGGAAGTCACCGTCGATCATTGCATCAACGAGATGGTGATTTACGGTGATGTGAATTCGGTCACCGAGCAACTGGTGGCCTTCAGTGAGCAGACCGGCCCGTTCGGCACCCTGATGACCACCTTCCACGAGTGGGACGATGAAGCGCTGTGGCGCCGTTCGATGGCACTTACCGCGCAACAGGTGATGCCGCGCCTCAACGACTACATGACGCCACGTCTGAAGGCTCAGGAGCGCGCACATGACTGATTTGCACGCCACTGCCGGGCACGACTTCACGCCGACCGAACAGGAACTGGCGCGACTGCGCGAGAAGGCCCAGTTCATTCGCCTGGAAACCATTCGCCTGATCGAGATCGCCAAGGTCGGTCACTACACCTCGGTGTTCTCCGCCGCCGAGTTGTTCGCCGCGCTGTACTACGACGTGATGGACCTGCGGTTCGGCGAGCCGAAGTGGCCCGACCGTGACCGTTTCATGATGGGCAAGGGGCATGCAGCAGTCGGGCTGTTCCCGGTGTTGGTTGAATGGGGCTTTTTCGAAAAAGAGATCCTCGACAACTACACGCGCCTGGGCAACCCATTGGGGGACCACCCGGACATGCGCAAGGTGCCGGGAGTGGATTTTTCATCCGGCTCCATCGGCCATGCGTTGTCCGGCGGCTTGGGCATGGCCCTGGCCGGGCGGATGCTGGGCCAGTCCTTCACCACCTACGTGATGCTCGGCGACGGCGAGATGCAGGAAGGGCAGGTGTGGGAAGCCGCGCTCGGTGCAGCTCACCACAAGGTCCACAACCTGGTGGCGATCATCGACCGCAATGGGTACCAGCTCGACGGCAATGTCGATGACGTCATCGGCATCGAGCCGCTGGCTGACAAGTGGATTGCGTTCGGCTGGGAGACCCATGTGGTGGATGGCCATGACCTCGCGGCAGTCACCGGCTTGCTGCGTCGCCTGAAGGCCGACACTGCACGCACACAACCGGTGTGCGTCATCGCCAATACCGTCAAGGGCAAAGGGGTTTCGTACATGGAAACCGAGCCAGGCTGGCACTTGGGGTATCTGGATCCTGAAGATGCGCAACGTGCTATCGACGAAATCAAAAGCAAGGTGATCTGAGCCATGAATTCCGCTCCGCTGTCGAACAACTCCTGGCAGTACCGGCAACTGAACCAGCAGACACCCAGTTTGAGTGCCCTGTCGGATGCCCTGATTGAACTGGTCGAGCGCGGTGAGCCGGTGGTTGCCGGCACCGCTGACCTGCAGTACTCCAACGGCTTGTCGAAATTTGCCGCGCTGCACCCCGAACGCTTTGTGCAGTTCGGCATTTCCGAACAGAACATGGTGTCTGCCGCAGCCGGTATGGCGGCGGTGGGCATGAAGCCGTTCGTGGCGACCTTTGCGTCGTTCCTGCCGTTGCTGTGCTGCGAGCAGATCCGCATGGACGTGGCCTACTCGGCGCTGCCGGTGCGCCTCATCGGTCACCATGCGGGTATCTCACTGGGCTTCTATGGCACCTCTCACCATGCCACCGAGGACCTCGCGATCATGCGTTCGATCGCCGATATCACGGTCGTCGCACCGGCCGACGGCAACCAACTGAAAGCGGCGATCCTGGCATCGGCCAACTACCCACAGCCGATCTACTTCCGCATTCAGCGCGGGCGAGATCCGGTGGTATACGACACCGTACCGGACTTCGTTTTCGGCAAGGCCACCGTGCACCTGACCGGCGATGAGCTGACCATCATCGCTACCGGCTCGACTGTGCACCCGGCTCTCGAGGCTGCACGGGCATTGAATGCCGCCGGGCGTTCAGTCGGTGTGATCGACATGACCACCATCAAGCCACTGGACCGTGAAGCGGTGTTGACGGCAGCGCGCAATAGCCACGCGATCCTCACTGTCGAAGAACACAACATCATCGGCGGGCTGGGCGGGGCGGTGTGCGAAGTCATTGCCGAGGAGGGGATCGGCGTCAAGGTGCGGCGCCACGGCCTGTACGACGAGTACAGCCTGATCGCACCGCCGACCCATTTGTATCGGCATTACCGCCTGGATGCCGCCGGTATCGAAAGCGTAGCCCTGGAAGTACTGGGCTAACGCGCACGGGCTGTGTTCTTTTCAGGCCCGGCTGGGCCTGGCGTGCGACAAGGCGCTTGAATCAAGCGTGCTGGTCGCACGCTTTTTTTTTGCCTGGGATTTATCTGCCGGGTTTATACGTGCGTAAAAAAGCTCACCGAAGTGAGCTCTTGATCAACCGAATGAGCGTGCAGCTGTCACCACTGCACACCACTGTTTTCGATCCACTGCAGGATCGACTCGCGCTGAGGATTCCAGCCCAGCAGGACACGCGCGTTCACCGCACGCACGCGGCTGTTGGAACCGATCGCGAAGCGTGCCCAATCGCCCAGCTCGGCGATCGCTTCAGTGGCAGGCCAACTTTGAATATTGCCGTTGAAACCCAGGGCCTTGCTGATGGACGTGGCAATTTCAAGGAACGACGCTTCGCCATTTTCGGCAAAAAACAGCGAGGCCGATGGCGCTTTCTCAATGGCCAGTCGATAGAGTTCTGCAAGGTCGTCGATGTGCACATTGGACCAGCGATGCACGCCGGCACCCATGTACGCACCGGCGCCGTATTTGCGTGACTGGGCGAACAGCTTGGGCAATTGATCGCTTTTCGACGCGACGCCCAGGGATTCGCCGTAGATCATCGTGGGGCAGAACACGATGCTGCGAATGCCCTGTTCGACGCCGGCGCGGCGCACGATTTGATTGATCTCGACCCGGTCCTTGCGAATGTCCATCGGGGTAAAGGGCGTCTCGTCGGTAAAAATATCCGCCCGTTCGTAAGCACCCCGTGCGTCGTCACCGACCACACTGGAGCCGGAGGTGTGCAGCAGCACTTTGCCGCTGCCGCTCAACGCCTTGATGAAGGTTTCTACGGAGGCGAGGTGGTCGGAGTTTGCGGCGTTGACCACCACATCGGCCAGGCGTGCCTGTTCGCTGAGAATGCAGGCGTCATCCAGGGTCCCGAGCACCGGGGTGATACCCAGCGCCTGCAGGGCCTCGCGCTGCTGTGGATTGCGCAGCAGGCCACTGACCTCATGGCCTGCATCCACCAGGTATTTGGCGACGGAGCCGCCGATGTAGCCGGTCGCGCCGGTCACGAAAATCTTCACTGTCTTCTCCTCATTTCTTGTTTGATGACTGGCCTTCGCGGGCGCAAAGGACAGGCGCTCCAGATACTGGAACGCTTAACCATACGGTCGGTCTTGTATATGAGCTAGACTGCTTGAATGACAAATATCTGTGAATTCATTTCATGCTAAATATCAAAGATGTCAATCGTTCCGGCGAGATGGAAGTGTTCACGCGGGTCGTGAATGCCGGGACGTTCTCCGAGGCCGCGCGTCAATTGGACATGTCGCCGTCGGCGGTGAGCAAATTGATCGCACGCCTGGAAACGCGGCTGGGGGCACGCCTGTTGCACCGCTCCACGCGGCGTCTGGAACTCACCGCCGAAGGTGAGCGATTCAACAGCGAGTGCCTGCGCATCCTGGAGCTGATCGACTCGGCGGAGCGCGACATAGCCAATGTCGCCAAACCCAGCGGGCTGATTCAGGTCAACGCCAACCTGCCGTTTGGGCAGCATTGCTTGTTGCCCTTGCTGCCCGGTTTTTTCGCCGCGTACCCGGACATCACCCTGAATATCGAACTCACCGACACCGTCGTCGACCTGCTGGAGCGGCGTGCCGACATTGCCATCCGTACCGGCCCGATGAAGGAGTCCAGCCTGGTGCAGCGGCGTCTTGGGGAGAGCCGCCTGCTCACCGTGGCGTCGCCTGAGTACATTGCGCGCTGCGGCCAGCCGTCCAACCTGGACGAGCTGCAACGGCACAATCGGCTCAGTTTCGGCTTCCATCGGCATTCCCAGGCCTGGGTGTTCCGAAGCACCGATGGCCAGCGCGTCGAGATCGAGCCCAAGGGCAATACGCTGGTCAGTGATGGCGAGAGCCTGCGTCGTTGTGCCCTGGCAGGGCTGGGGATCGCCCGGCTGGCAAGCTTTCATATCCAGGACGACCTGGATGCCGGGCGCCTGGTGCCGATTCTGCAGGCTTACGACAGCGGTGAAACCGAAGCGATTCATGCGGTGTTTATCGGTCCCGGCCAGCAACTGCCTCACCGCGTCCGCGTCTTTATCGACTTTCTGCTGGATAGGCTCGCGCCGCAGTTGTCGCCTCAACGGCGCTGATCGTTTCTTCAGTCTTTGCGGATTGAGTCTTCGCCAATGGTTGAAAATCCTCGCTCCTGGCTTGGGGCATGATGGTGCGCAAAACAACAAAAGAAGGCGGCACACATGGATTACCAACTGAGCGGAAAAACCGCGCTGATCACCGGTGGCGCAACCGGCATTGGCTTGGCCATTGCTCAACGTTTCATCCTTGAAGGCGCCCGCGTGGTCGTCAGCGGCCTGCATCAGGAGGAGCTCGACTCAGCGCTCCAGGAGCTGGGTGAACACAGTCGGGGGATGGTCGCGGACCTGACGGCGCAAGGTGATCCGGAGCGCCTGGTCTCCCTGGCGCTTGAGGCGGGGCCGATCGATTTTCTGATCAATAACGTGGGTATCTTCGAGGTCCGCGATTTTTTCGAAACCGACGATGCCCAGTGGCTTCATTACTTCAATGTGAATGTGATGAGCGGGGTGCGCATGACGCGCCTGGTGATGAAGGCCATGCTGGATCGCGGGCATGGCTCGATTGTGTTTATCAGCAGTGAGTCCGCGATCAAGCCACAACCGTGGATGGTGCACTACGGCGCGATGAAAACCTGTCTGCTGGGTATTTCCAGGGCGTTGGCCGAGTTGACCAAAGGCACCGCGGTGCGGGTCAACTCAATACTGCCGGGGCCGACCAGCACCGAGGCGGTCAAGTGTTATCACCGGGAAATCGCTGCGCAGAAGGGCATCACTGCCGAGCAGGTGGTGCAAGCCTACTTCGATGAAACCGAACCGACTTCGTTGATCCGCCGCATGATCGAGCCGCAGGAAGTGGCCAGCAGCGTGCTGCACCTGGCGGCCTCACCGGCGCTCAACGGTATGGCAATGCGCGTGGAGGGCGGCACGATTCGCGCCATCGTGTGAAACAAGCCCCACGCCGTGGGGCTTGAGCGGCTGTCAGGCGGCGCCGTGGAACCGGGGCAACACATGTTCGGCGAGCTCTTCCATGACCTCGACGATGGGCCTGGCACTGTGACGCAAGTGCAAGCCCACATGTTGCACGCCGGCTTCGCGCAGCGCCTGCAGCTCTTCGATCAATGCGTTTCGCCCGCCACGCCCGCCGAAGCGCAAGGTTTTCATCGGTGCATGCGGGTCGGCTTCAAGGTCCAGGTGCAGGAAGGTGATGTAGGGTTTGTCGCCCCCCACTTCGCGCCACAGGCGCACGCGGCGCCGGTGTTCCTGGGCGGTTCCGGGGTAGGCGAGCCAGCCCCCCATATGCTCGCCGATCCAGTTCGGCGATTGCTGGCCAAGCCCGGCCACCAGCAGCGGGAAAGCTTCCTTGCGTTGCGGCAGCAACTCGGCACCCTGGGGCAGGCGTCCGGCTCCTTGGGTCTGCAGCAGTTCGACGGCACTGCGAAAGAGCGCGCCGCGTTGCTCGTAGTCGACGCCGAACAAGGGGTATTCCATCGGCCGGTCACCACTGGCAACGCCGAGCAGCAGGCGTCCATCACTCAACTCGTCGATGCTGTTGGCGGCCTTGAGGGTCAGCCACGGTTGACGCAAGGGCAGCACCACTGCAGCGGTGCCCAACATGATGTTGTCGGTGATGCCGGCAAGGTAGCCCAGGTAAGAGAAGGTCTCGAACACCTGTGCGGCGTCGCCGAAGTGCGGGTCGTAGACCGGTACGTCGCGCACCCACAGCGCGCGAAAACCCGAGGTGTCCGCGAGCTTCGCCAGTTGAGCATGCTGTTTGATGTCGGGTACGCCAAAGGGGCGTTGCTCGGTGACGCGCAGGCGCTGGCCAGCGCTGGACCAGTCATTGTCCAGTGGCAGTTCCAGGCCGATCGAGAATTGTGTCGGGCCGAGCAAACGTTGAAAGTGCGTGTTCATCCAGTCTCCTGCGCCCTGTGCAAGGCAGGGCATTACTACGGTTGATGCGCCGTAGTATCCCTGCCGCAGGTCGGGAGAAAAATGCGCTGGCGCGCACAATACTCTTGACTGCAATGCACAGCTGGGCAGTCAGGGCCTGGCCGGCAGACGCTGGAGGATCGCCTTGCCCACATCCAGTGCCGACGCCGGATTCTGCCCCGTCACCAGCTCACGGTCGATGACCACATGGCTGGTCCACGGCGAGGTGTTGCTGCTGTAGGTGCCACCGGCGTGTTGCAGTGCCGTCTGGGGGTAGAACTTCATGGCGCCGCCGTTCAGCAGGCCTTTGGCGAGTTCTTCCTCCTGGTTGCTGATGACCGTGAATTGATAGCCGGCATAGGTCCAGCCGGTCGCGGCGGCGGGGTTGTCGGTTTCCAGCTGCTGGGTGAAGGACGTCGGGTCGGACAAGGTCGAGAGCAGGGCAATCGGACCATGGCAGACCAGCGCGGTGGTTTTCTGGTTGGCATGGAAGTGCTTCAGCAGTTTGCCCAGCTCGGCACTGTGCAGCAGGTCTTGCATCGGCGCATGGCCACCGGGCACGTACACGGCATCGAACTGCTCGTAGCCGATCTGTTCGACGCGCGACAGGCTGATCACCGGCGACTCACCCGGCGAGGTGATTTTCAGGCGTTCGAGCAGCACCTTGTGCACCTGCAGGGCCGCTGCATCGTTGTTGAAATAAGCCGCGTCGGTGGAGGATTTATCCAGCGTCGGGGCCTTGCCGGTGGGCGTGGCAAAGGTCACCGTGTGGCCGGCGTCGAGCAGCAATTTCACCGGCTGCATGAGTTCGTTCAAGTAAAACCCGGTGGAGAAGACTTTGTTGTCCTTGAGGTCGAGGTGGTCGGCATCGGACAGCACCACCAGCACGTTGCTGGCCTGGGCGTGAAGTGCGGTGGTGAATACCGTCATTGCAAGGGCGATTCGTCTGAGTGTGCGCATGGGCGTTCCTGATTGAGAAGAGAGGGCCGGAAGGCTGGGCGCACTATATTCATGCCTGTGGTGGCGATAAACTCGCTGGCGGGAACAGCACCTGTTCGTTGGAGGCAAAAGTGAGCCGTCGATTCGATTATCTTGCGGATGTAGAAGTCTTCGTCACCGTGGTGGAAAAAGGCTCCCTGAGCGCGGGTGCGGTATGTTTGGCGACGACGCCGTCGGTGGTCAGCCGTGCGATTTCTCGCCTGGAGACGCGTCTGGGCGTGCAGCTGTTGCGGCGCACGACTCGACGCTTGAGCCTGACCCAGGCCGGTGTGCTCTACCTCGAGCAGTCCCGCGCGGCGTTCTCGTTGATCGACAATGCCGAACGCTCGATCCAGGGCCAGGAAGGCGCGTTGACCGGCCGCGTGCGCCTCAGCGTGCCGACCACTTACGGCCACTTCCGGTTGCCGCCCCTGCTGTGCCAATTTCACCGGCAGTACCCCCAGGTCAGCATCGAATTGAGCATCAGCAATCGCAATGTCGACCTCGTCGCCGAAGGCTATGACCTGGCCATCCGCCTCGGGGCCTTGCCCGACAGCGGCCTGATCGGGCGCAAGCTGGAAGATGCGCCGTTGTGCGTGGTCGCCGCGCCCGACTACCTGCGCCGCGTGGCCGCTCCATTGAGCGTGGATGACCTGTCTGCGCATGCCTGCCTGCCGTTCGTGATGCCCAGCAGCGGCCGCGTCGGCCCCTGGCTGTTTCGCGAACAGGGAATTGACCGAGAGTGGCTGCCCCAGGCGACTGTGCTGGTAGCCGATGATGTCCTGGGCACGGTATCGCTGGCCGAACACGGCATGGGGATCTGCCAGACCTACGAGTTTATTGTGCGCGAGCGCATCCGGAGCGGGCGGCTGGTGCCCTTGCTGGAACAGGCGGCAGGGCGTTCGCGGCCGTTCTCGGTGATCTTCGCGCCGCATCGCCAGCTGTCGGCGGCGGCGCGGGCATTGATCGATTTCCTGACCCGTGAGGTGAATCCGTTTCACAAGACAAGTGAATAAGGCAGCGGTTTATCGGCCTCTGCACCCTCGGCGTTTGTGATAATTTTTCACTAATCAGCCAGTGGAGCAACGAACGTGGATAACAGAGCGGGTGAAATGTCGGTGTTTGTGCGCGTGGTGGACGCTGGCAGTTTTTCCCAGGCCGCGCGCCAGATGCTGATGACGCCCTCGACCGTGAGCAAACTGATCGTTCGCCTTGAGCTGCGCCTCGGCGTGCGCCTGCTGGAGCGCTCCACTCGCAAGCTGTCGCTGACCGATGAAGGACGCATCTACTACGAGCGCAGCATTGCCTTGCTGGCTGACCTCGATGATGTGGAGCGGGTATTGGCCCAGGGCGCGCAGAAAGCCCGTGGGACCGTGCGCATCAATGCCTCGGTGGCGTTCGGCACCTTGGCGATCGAGCCCAACCTGCCGGCGTTCTGGGACGCTCACCCGAATATCCAGATTAACCTGTCGCTGTGCGATGACATCGTCGATATGTACCTGGACCGCACGGACGTCGCCTTTCGGGTTGGCGTCTTGAGTGACTCGACCCTGCGTGCCAGGACCATCGGCGTGGCGCGGCGCAAGATCGTCGCTTCACCGCTGTACCTGGAAAAGCACGGCGTGCCTGAAACCCTCGAAGCCCTCAGCGAGCACAACTGCCTGAGCTTCAATTTCCGTCGTGCCACCCCGGTCTGGCCGATGAACCAGAGTGGCCGCATCGTCGATCGCATCGTGCAGGGCAACCTGCAAGCCAACAACGGCGAGACGGTTCGGCGCATGGCTATCGCCGGTGCGGGCATTGCGCGCCTGGCCGATTTTCATATCGACGAGGACATTGCCGCGGGCCGACTCGTCGAGCTGCTGGCGCACAACGGGCATGATTGCGAGGAAGTGCACGCGTTGTACCAGGGCGGCCAGCACGTGCCCCAGCGTATTCGCACCTTCCTCGACTTCATGGTGCCGCGTCTGCAGGCGTTTATGACGCGTGGTTAAGCCTGGGCTTCGACCACGCGCTTGAGGCCTTGCAGCCCGGCGGCATACAGCGCCTCGAAATGCGCGACAACCTCAGCCTCTTCCGCGCCCTGGACGATAAAGGTGCTGGACCAGCTCGCCAGTGTGCCGCCTTTGCCATCGTCCTTGGCCGCCATCGTGCCGACATAATCGATTACCGGCGAGGGGCCTTCGAGCAAGGCGTAGCTGTACTGCCGGGCGTCTTCGTCAAACGTCAGCAAGCGCTCGACAATCAGTGCGCCGTCGGCGGTTTTCAGTTGGCGCAGACGCCCACCGTCACTCAGGTTGCTGCTGGCAATGACGTCCAGCCAGCGCGGCAGCCAATTGTAGCCGCCGAGCACCGACCAGACTTCGTCGACCGGGCGTGCAATGGCAATCGAGACACGTACTTCACTCATGGTTTTACCTCTGGGTTCATGGGCGCGTCCACTCGCAGACGCAATACATGGAAGGGGGGCCGACTGTCGTCCTCGCCCGCATTGAGCAAGGGGTGACGGTGCAGTTGATTGGCGGTGATGTAGAGCCAGCGGCCCTGGGCATCCAGTTCGACGCCATCCGGCCAGCCGAGCAACCGGTCGTCCTGGGCGAGGATGCGATAGCCCGCGGGGGAGGCCAGGCCGATGGCGTTGTTGGCGATGTCGGTCACGTAGACGTTGCCTTCGGCATCCACGTCAAAGCCGTCGCAACAGGGTTTTTCGCACCAGTACTCCACGGCGGCGTCCAGTCGTGCAGCATCGGCCGGTTGCGCGAGTACTGTTGCGGCGATCCGGTAGACCTGGCGCGCCGACATCGAGCCGACGTACACCCAGCGGCCCAGCGGGTCGATGGCGATGGGGTTCAGGCCGTAGCGGTAAGGGATCACTTCGCCTTCCGGGATACGCAGGGCGAGGGTTTTTCCCGCGATTTGCAGCGGTTCATCGCCCGGCATCAAGGCTGGATGGCACTCCAGCGCACGCCATGACAACCCGGTTTGCAGGTCGACCACGATAATCGCCGGGTAGTCGCTGGTGCCCGCCGGGTTCAGCGTCATGTCGGCGATGTAGATGCGTTGCTGGCGCCAGTCGATCACGAAATCCTGGGTGAAGGAGCTGGGGCGCAGCACATTCTGCGGTAACACGATCAGGCGTTGCAGGCGGTTTTCCTGGTCGTTCCAGGCAATCAGGCGTGGCTGTTGCTGCGGGCCGCCCATGTCCAGAATCCACACGATACCTTGTGGATCGGTGCGGATGCCGATCACCGCCGACATACCGTGGCCCTGCGTGTCGGGCTTGCCCGCCCAGCGCGCATTCGGGTAAGGCGGGTGCTCGCCGTCGGCGGTCACGGCGCGCACCGAGAACGGCGGCGCGATGATCGCCGAGACGGACACCAGCACGCGCCCATCCGGCATGACGGTAGGGTTGCCCGGCCGCTCGACCGGGAACGTCGCCACGATTTCCAGGGCCTGGGTGCTCATGTCAATGCCTGCACGAAGGAGGCGGCGGTGCCGGCGGCCGGGTCGACGAAGATGATGTCGCTGGGGTCGCGTCGCGGCGTGTCGACCGAGACCATGAACAGCGGATGCTCGAGGATTTCCGGCATGCCGTGGATGGTGAACTTCTTGAAGAACAGCATCTCGCCCGGACCCACTTCGAACGGTTCGCGGTCACCCATGAAAAAGCGCGCGCGGCCGGACAGGATGATCAGGTACTCGTCACAGGTGGCGTGATAGTGCGCCGGCGTCGGGTGATACACCCGGAACACACGGCCACTGGCTTCATCTTCGTCGGTCAGGCGGGTGTCCACCAACAGGGTGTCGGCGTTCTCGGGGAAGGTCTTGACGATTGCATTCAGGTCGAACGAGGCATGGGGGGCGGCCTCGACCAGTTTTTTACGGGGGATTGCTGCGGACATCATGAAACCCTCATGTCAGGCGCACTGTGTTCAGTGCTGTCATCGTGTGGGGGTCAGCATAAGCAGTGAGCCGTGGCCGGAGAACGCTGCGTGCGGGCACAAGATTTGAGAACTCAACGCACAGCTGGCGTCCCTGGCGCGTTGCGAATTCAATTCCAAACTGCTGCGCCCGGCGATGCATTTTTGCCAGGGATCGCATGGGGCATAGTGGGGTCCATTGATTATCGATCCCGCTGCGTTGGAGACACCCTATGCAAGTCAGAACTGCTGTCCTCAGACACATGAAGGTTGCCCCGCCCTACGCCCAGAGCAAGCCGATCAGCATCGAGACCATCGAGCTGGCACCGCCCGGGCCGGGTGAAGTGCTGGTGCGCATCCGGGCTGCCGGCCTGTGCCATTCCGACCTGTCGGTGATCAATGGCGATCGCCCGCGACCGATGCCCATGGCGCTCGGCCATGAGGCGGCCGGGGTGGTTGAAGCCTTGGGCGACGGGGTCGGCGACCTCGAGCCGGGTGATCATGTGGTCATGGTCTTCATGCCCAGTTGCGGCCATTGCCTGCCCTGCGCCGAAGGCCGTCCAGCGCTGTGCGAGCCAGGCGCCAAGGCGAATGCGGCAGGTACCTTGATCAATGGCGCGGTACGCCTGAGCAGTGCGGCCGGGCAGGTGCATCATCACCTGGGGGTATCGGCGTTTGCCGAATACGCGGTGGTGTCACGCAACTCGGTAGTCAAGATCGACCGCGACTTGCCTTTCGTCGAGGCCGCGCTGTTCGGCTGTGCCGTGCTGACGGGCGTCGGCGCGGTGGTGAATACCGCGCAGCTGCGCGTGGGCGCCACGGCCGTGGTGATCGGCCTGGGCGGGGTAGGCCTGGCGGCGGTGCTGGGGGCGCGAGCGGCGGGGGCGAGCCAGATCATTGCGGTCGACCTGTCGCCGGCAAAACTCGCGCTGGCCAGGGACGTCGGTGCGACCGCCGTGGTCAATGGCGGCGACGCGGATGCCGTTGAGCAAGTCCGCCAGTTGACTGCCGGCGGGACCGACTATGTGTTTGAAATGGCTGGCTCCATCCGTGCGCTGGACAATGCCATGCAAATGACTCGGCGCGGCGGCATGACCGTGACCGCCGGCCTGCCGCCACCGGGCTCGGCGCTGCCGGTCAACGTCGTGCAGTTGGTGGGTGAGGAACGCACGCTCAAGGGCAGCTATATCGGCACCTGTGTACCGCTGCGTGATATTCCACGCTTCATTGCGCTGTACCGCGATGGCCGGCTACCGGTGGATCGACTGCTAAGTGGGCGACTGAAACTGGACGATATCAATGAAGGTTTCGACCGTTTGCACGACGGCAGTGCGGTACGCCAGGTGATTGAGTTTTGACGCGCGGGCTTTAATACCGGTTATTTAAAAAGGTGGCTGAGAGGCCATCTTTTTTTACCTCGGTTATTTGCCTGGGGGTCAATATTGTTTTCGTTTTAACGTGGTTTATCTAAGTCCTTGAGTCACGGAAAATTCCTTTCTATTCAAATAAATGAAAGTGGGTCACGGGTTAACTTGTTGTTCTTGATCCTCTCTTAAAACATTCCATTACGGAGCAACTGACGTGCATTCTTCTAGACAGGGGAAGGGGAGCTGTTTGTCCCTGAAAAAGCCCAACTGGGTTAAAAGTGCGGCACTTTCAGGCATCAGCCTGGCCGTGTTCGCGACGTTGAGCGGCTGTGGCGCAGACCACGCGAAACCGGCATCGGTGGCCCCCACGGTAACGGTGAGCAAACCGGTGAAATCGGTGATCACCGACTGGGACAGTTTCACCGGGCGCTTCGAAGCCACCGACTCGGTGGAAGTGCGCTCGCGGGTCAGTGGCTATCTGGAAAAGGTCGCGTTCCAGGACGGTGCCATCGTCAAGAAAGGTGATCTGCTGTTCGTGATCGACTCCCGTTCGTTCCAGGCGGCGGTGGTCCAGGCCCAGGGCAAGTTGGCGCAGGTGCGTTCGCAACTGGCCTTGGCCGAGCAGGAGTTTGCCCGCGCCAAGGTGCTGATCGAGTCCAGGACGATCGCGCGCAGCCTGTACGACCAGCGCTTGCAGGCGCGTCAGGCGGCGCAGGCCGAAGTGTTGAGTGCCGAGGGGGCGTTGAGCAATGCCAGGCTGGACCTGGAGTTCACCCGCATTACTGCGCCCATGAGTGGGCGCATCAGCCGCAAGCTGATCAGCGAGGGCAACCTGGTCAACGGCGGCAACAGCAGCGCGACGTTGTTGACCACCATCGTGTCGATTGACCCGATCGATATCTACTTCGATATCGATGAGCAGAGCTACCTCAAGTACCGGCGCCAGGCGCATACCGGCGGCAACCAGAGCCAGGTGCGGATCGCCTTGCCCGGCGAAAGCGAGCCGAGCATGAGCGGGCGCATGGACTTTATCGATAACCGGCTCGACCCCTCCACCGGCACCCTGCGCCAGCGTGCTCGCGTGAGTAACAAGGACCTGCAGCTGAGCCCGGGGCAATTTGGCCGGGTGCAATTCTCCAGCCAGGCGGCATACCCGGCGTTGCTGCTGCCGGACACTGCGATCAGTGTCGATGCGACGCGCAAAGTGGTGTACGTGCTCAACCCGCAGGACAAGGTCGAGATTCGTCCGGTGACCCTGGGCAAATTGCATGACGGCCTGCGCGAAATCGCCGCCGGCCTGCAGGAACAGGACCGCGTGATTGTCGACGGCCTGCAGCGCGTGCGCGCCGGTGATACCGCAACCGCCAGCGCGCCGCTGGAGGCACAGCGATGAACCTGGGACGTACCTCTATCGAACAGCCGGTACTGGCCATTGTGCTGTCGATTGTTTTGCTGATTGTCGGCGGCCTGGCCTACCTGGTGTTGCCGACCTCCGAATACCCGGACATCGCCCCGCCTACAGTAGTGGTCACCGCGACCTACCCCGGGGCGTCGGCGCAGACCGTGGCCGAAACCCTGGCAATCCCCATCGAGCAGGAGGTCAACGGCGTTGAAGACATGCTCTACATGTACAGCCAGGCGACGTCCGACGGCAGCCTGAACCTGACCATCACGTTCAAGGGCGGCACCGACGTGGACAAGGCCCAGGTGCTGGTGCAGAACCGTGTGGCGCTGGCCACCCCGCGCTTGCCGGAGCCGGTGCAGCGCAGCGGGGTGACGGTGCGCAAGTCGTCGCCGACGCAGCTGTCGACGATTTTCATCTCGTCGCCCAAGGGCACCTACGACCAGTTGTATGTCTCGAACTTCGCGATCCGCAATGTCGCCGACGTGCTCAAGCGCATCGATGGCGTTGGTGACATCAACCCGTTGGGGGCACGCGAATATTCGATGCGCATCTGGCTCGACCCGGAGCGTGTGGCGGCCTTCAACCTGACCCCGGCCGACATCATCGCCGCAGTGCGTGCGCAGAACACCCAGGTAGCGGGCGGCGTGATCGCCCAGCCGCCGGTGGCCTCCCAGGCATTCCAGCCGAACCTGATCTTCGAAGGGCGCCTGAAGGAGCCAGCCGACTTCGACAACATCGTGCTCAAGTCGGGGGCCAGCGGGCGCCTGGTGCGGCTCAAGGACGTGGCGCGTACGGAGATCGCCGGGCTGGCCTACGTCAACAACACCTACTACCTGCGCAATCCGGCGATTGGTCTGCAAGTACTGCAGCGTCCCGGGGCGAATGCCCTGGCGACGATGAAAGTGGTCGAGGAAACCATGCAGAAGATCGGCAAGGACTTCCCCGAGGGCATCGAATACAGCATCGGCTACAACCCCACCGCCTTCATCGCCGACAGTATCGGCGAGCTGGGCAAGACCATCTACGAAGCCGTGATTCTGGTAGTGCTGGTGATCATGGTGTTTCTGCAGGGCTGGCGGCCGTCGATCATTCCGATCCTGGCGATTCCAGTGTCGCTGGTCGGCACGTTCGCCGTGATGGCGATGCTCGGTTATTCGATCAACAACCTGACCCTGTTCGGCCTGGTGCTGGCCGTCGGCATCGTGGTGGATAACGCGATCGTGGTGGTGGAGAACGTCGAGCGGCACCTCGCCGATGGCAAGAGCCCGCTGGACGCCACGCTGGTGACCATGCAGGAAATCGGTGGCGCACTGATCGCCATCACGCTGGTGCTGTGTGCGGTGTTTATTCCGACGGCGTTCATTCCTGGCATCTCCGGTGAGTTCTTCCGCCAGTTCGGTATCACCATTGCCGTGGCCACCGCGATCTCGCTGTTCAATTCGGTGACCTTGTCGCCGGCGTTGGCGGCGATGATTCTGCGCCGGCATGCACCTGAGGCAGAGCAGGCAAACATCGGCCTGCTCAAGCGTGCGGCGAATGGGTTCAACCGTGGCTTCCTGAAACTCTCGGCGAGCTATGCCGGCAGTGTGCGCGGGCTGGTGGGGCGGACGCCATTGATGCTGGCGATTTATGCGGTGCTGATCGCCGCCACCGCGTACTTGCTGGTGTCGACGCCCAAAGGGTTCATCCCGATTCAGGACCGCGGTTACCTGGTGGTGATCGTGCAATTGCCTGACGGCGCGTCGCTGGAACGTACCAACGCGATATCCCAGCAGATCGAAGCCATTGCGCTGCAGGTGCCTGGGGTGGATCGAGTGCCGACGTTCTCCGGGTTCTCGATGGTGACCGGCACCAGTTCATCCAACTCCGCCGGCCTGGCCCCGGTGTTCCAGCCCTGGTCCGAGCGCAAGAAGCACGGGCTGACCTCGGACAAGATCGCCGCAGACCTGCGTGAGCGGCTGAAAGTTGTCAGCGGCGCCACGGTGATTGTCGCCACGCCTCCGCCGGTACAGGGTTTGGGCAGTACCGGTGGTTTCTCGATGCGCTTGCAGGACACTGCTGGCCTGGGCACCGAAGCCTTGGCCAAGGCTACCGACGCACTGATCGCGGCTGCCAACGCTACCCAGGGCATGACCGGCGTGTATTCACCGTTCTCCGCCCGCACGCCGCAGGTGTTCGTCGAACTGGATCGTGAACGCGCGGAAATGCTCGGCGTCCCGAGCAGCCAGATCAACCAGGCAATCGAGACCTACTTTGGTTCGTCCTACATCAACGACTTCAACCTGGTAGGCCGTACCTATCGCGTTACGGCGCAGGCTGACTTGCCGTACCGCGTCACGCCCGAAGACCTGGCGCGGGTCAAGGTGCGCAACGACGCCGGCCAGATGGTGCCGATTGCCAGCGTGACCCGCCTGCATGAGGCTCTCGGGGTGGAGCGCTTCCCGCGCTACAACCTGTTCCCGACCGCAGAAATCAATGGCGATACGTTGCCGGGGCTGGGTTCTGAATTTGGTATCAAGACCATGGAGCGCCTGGCCCGGGAAACGCTGCCGGCCGGTATCAGCTATCAGTGGACTGACCTGAGCTACCAGCAGACCACTGCCGGCAACATGGGGCTGCTGGTGTTCCCGCTGTGCGTGGTCTTCGTGTACCTGGTGCTCGCCGCGCAGTACGGCAGCTGGAGCCTGCCGCTGGCGATCCTGTTGATTGTGCCGATGTGCCTGCTGGCCGCGGCCGGGGGTGTGCGCCTGATGGGCCTGGATATCAATATCCTCACCCAGATCGGTTTTATCGTGCTGGTCGGGCTGGCGGCGAAGAACGCGATTCTGATCGTCGAAGTGGCGCGGCAACAAGAGAAAGAAGGGCAGGGCATCGTCGACGCCGTGGTCGAAGCGTGTCGGCTGCGTTTGCGGCCGATCCTGATGACGTCGCTGGCGTTTGTCCTCGGTGTGCTGCCGTTGGTGATGTCCGAGGGCGCAGGTTCGGAAATGCGCCAGGCCGTAGGCGCGGCGGTGTTCTTTGGCATGATCGGCGTGACGTTGTTCGGGCTGCTGTTCACGCCGGTGTTTTATGTCTTGATCCGCCGCCTGGCCGGTGGCGAACGCTCGATCCAACTTCAACAGGGGCTGTCCCATGAATGACCTTCTACGTACGCCGGCCTTGCTGCTCGGCGCCGCACTGCTGAGCGCCTGCGCCTCGCCGGTGCAGCCTCCCAGCATTGAGGCGCCGGTCGCGCAATTCGTCAACGCACAAACCCCGCAGCCACTGGGTGTGCCGGCACAATGGTGGACGCTGTATCAGGACCCCTTGCTCAACCGCCTGGTGGCGCGTGCCCTGGCCGAAAACCTTGACCTGCAGATGGCCCTGGCCCGCATCGATGCCGGGCGCGCGCTGCGCAACATCGCTGACGCATCCGGCAGCCCACAGGTGGACCTGGACGCCAGCGCCGCGCGCCAGCGGATCTCGGCCGACCAGGCGGGGTTCAGCGACCCGCTGATCACCGAGCCGAGGTCGGTTGGCCTGGGCGCAGCCTGGGAGATCGACCTGTTTGGCCGTATTCGCGAAGGGGTGAGGGCGGCCGACGCCGATTTCCACGCCACCGAGGAGCAGGCACAAGGGGTGCGCATTGCACTGATCACCGACGTGGTACAGGCCTACGCCGAGGCGCGTGGCCTGGAGGAACGGCTGGCTATCGTCAAGCAGAGTGCGGCGAGCCAGGCCGAGACGCTGCAACTGACCGAGCAGTTGTACGCCGCCGGGGGCAGCCCGGAAGCCGACTTGCTGCGCGCCCGTTCGCAGTCTGCTTCCACCGCCGCGCAAGTACCGGCGCTGCAACTCAGCTGGCAGCGCTCGCTGCATCGGCTGTCGGTGTTGCTCGCCGAGCCTGCCGAGACGCTATACCAGCAGTTCAAGGCGACCCCGGCTACGGTGGCCACGGTCTCGTTGCTCGACGCGGGCACACCGGCCGACGTGTTGCGTCGTCGCCCGGATGTACGTGCCGCTGAAGCGCGCCTGATTGGCGCTTATGCGCGCGTCGGCGTGGCCAAGGCGGACCTGATGCCGCGCCTGAGCCTGTCGGCGGCACTCGGCTCGTTGATCGACGGCGTGAGTGCGGCGAGCCTGGCCAACTCGACATTCTGGCTGGCCGGCGTGAATGCCAGCGTGCCGGTACTCGACGGCGGACGGCGACGCAACGTCGTCGACTTGCGCGATGCCGAGGCGCGGCAGGCGTTGCTGGCGTACCGGCGTACGGTGCTCACGGCGGTGTCGGAGGTGGAGTCGGCCCTGGCGGCGGCGCAGCGCAATGCTGAGCGCCAGCAGTTCCTGGCCAGTGCGGCGAGCCAGGCAAGTTCTGCGGCCGAGCAGATTCAGCGCGCCTGGCAGGCCGGGGAAACGCCGTTTCTGGATGTGCTGCAGGCGCAGCGGGTGCAGTTGGCGGCGCAGAACGCGCTGGCCCAGGTCAAGACCGCGCAATGGCAGAACCAGGCTGCGCTGGTCAGCGCACTGGGGGGCTGACGGCAGCGGGGGAGCAGGGCTTGCCTGCTCCCGTCGCCTTCAGATTTTGTCGATCGGCACGCCGTGGTTGTTCTTCCACATCAACACCACGGCGCTGGCGATGACCGCGACCACGATCAAATAGATATTGAACATCCAGCCGATATTCTCCGAGTACAGCCAGGTGGTCAGGTACGACGCCGTGCCGCCGAATACCGCCACGCCCAGGGAGATGCATACCCCGAACATGCGTGTGCGATAACGGGTGGGAATCTGTTCGGAAATCGATGCCGGCTTGCAGCCGGTGATAAACCCGACCAACAACAGGCCGGCGGTTTGCGCCACCATCAAGGTCCACGGCTCGCTGGAGATCAAGCCCCACAGCGGGAATAGCGTGGCGGCAATCCCCAGCAGCGAAATCAACGCGGAAATCTTGCGGCCCCACTGGTCCGACAGCCACCCGGAAATGGGCAGGAACACCAGGTAGATCACCTGTGCAATGCAGCTCATGGTGAAGGCGCTGCGCGGGTCCATGCCCTTGACGCTGATGGCGTAGATCGACGCCGAGGTGACCCAGGTGTAGTAGGTCAATGTCGCGCCGGCTTCATACAGGAACAGGCGCACGCCGTGCTGGAGGATCTTGCCACGGCTCCACGCCGCTGCCGACGACTCGGCACCGACGCTTGGCGAGTGCTCGCTTTCCATCATGTTGCGTCGCAACCACAAGGCAAACACCGCCAGCAGGCCACCGGTGGCGAAGGGCAGGCGCCAGCCCCATTCCTGCATTTCGCTGGTGGACAGCAAGCCGGTGAGCAGTGCCATGTAGAACGTCGCGAGCAACGAGCCGGACCCTACGGCGAGAAACACCGTGCTGGACCACAGCCCACGCCGTTTCGGCGGGGCGATTTCGGCGATATAGGCATACGACGTGGTGGTCTCGCCGCCGTGGGCAAAGCCCTGGATCAAGCGGGCCAGCAACAGTAGTCCGGAGGCCCAGCTGCCAATTGACTCATAGGAGGGAATAAACGCGATCAACAGGCTGGCGCCGGCCATCAGCAGCATCGTGCTGAGCAGCACCATGCGTCGGCCCAACCGGTCGGCGAGGATGCCGAAGAAGATCCCGCCAATCGGGCGCAGCACAAAACCTGCGGCGAACACTGCCAGGGTACTGAGCAGGGCGGAAGTAGGGTTGCTTTTGTCGAAGAGGGCGGCGGCGATATACACCGAGGCCACGGTATAGATGGTCCAGTCGAACCACTCCAGCAAGTTGCCAACGCCAGTGGCGACCAATGATTTTTTGCGCAGGGACGTGCGTGTCTTGCCGTGCCCGATCGCGTGATCGGACAGGGTCTCGGTGATGTTATTCATTATTGGCTCCGAGAAATGGGGTACCGCGTGGGAGCGAGCGCGCTCGCTCCCGTGGGCAGGCGTCAGGCGTCGAGGTGGGCCAGGGCGACTTCCTCGATTCCGGCGGCATCGAGTTTGTAGTGCTGGTACAGGTGCGTCGGCGGGGCGATCAGGCTGTATTCGTCGTAGATGCCGTGGCGCTTGAGCTTCACGCCGACACCTTCGTCGGCCAGCACTTCCGCCACGGCGGCGCCCAGGCCACCGAGCACGTTGTGTTCCTCGACGGTCATCATGCGTTTGCTGCGGGCGGCGGCGCGCAGGATCGCGTCACGGTCGATCGGCTTGATCGAGGCCATGTCGATCACACCCACCGAACGACCTTCGGCATTCATCTTGCGGGCTGCTTCGAGGGCGGCGTGCACAGTGATGCCGCAGGCGATGATGGTGAGTTCTTCGCCTTCGATGTGCTCATGGGCCTTGCCGAACTCGAAGACCACATCGGCGTCGTAGACCACCGGGTCGCGACCTCGGCCGATACGGAAATACACCGGCTTGTCGTAGGTGGCAGACGCCTTGATCGCTGCCGCCAGTTGTGCACCATCGGCCGGCGAGACCACCGCGAGGTCGGCAATCGAGCGCATGGTGGCGATGTCTTCGGTGGCATGGTGCGAGGTGCCATAGAAGCCCAGGGAAATCCCGGTGTGGTGGCCGATCAGGCGCACCGGCTGTGCCGAGTAGGCCACGTCCATGCGGATTTGCTCGCAGCACAGCAGGCCGAGGAACGAGGCGAAGGTTGCCACGAACGGCATGACCCCGCAGGTGGCCAGGCCGGCGGCGGCGGTGACCATGTTCTGTTCGGAAATACCGAACTGGATGTAGCGCTCGGGGTACTCGCTGGCGAACTTGTTGAGCCCGTTGGAGTACTGCAGGTCAGCGGAACCAGCCATCACCGGATAGCCTTCGCGGGCCAGGTCGATCAGCGCGTCGGACAGGAACGACAGGCCCGGGTTCATCGCGTTGAGGCCACGGTACTGCCAGGAATTGGGGGAAAGAGGGGCGTTCATGTTCAGATCTCCATGGCTTCAATTTCAGCGATAGCGCGTTTGGCGTCTTCCGGGTCGAGGTAACCGAGGTGCCAGCCGGGCTCGGTCTCCATGTAGGAGACGCCTTTGCCCTTGACGGTCTTGGCGATGATGCAGACGGGTTTGTCGCGGCTCTCATCGGCTTTTACGCGGCGCAGGGTCTCGGTGACTTCGGCGATGTTGTGCCCGTCGATCACGTGCACTTCCCAGCCGAACGCGCGCCATTTTTCATCCAGCGGTTCGATGCCGATGACGTCGTCGACCGAACCGTCGAGCTGGAAGCCGTTGCGGTCGACAATCGCGATCAGGTGCTTGGCCTTGTGATGGGCGGCGCCCATGGCGGCTTCCCAGACCTGGCCTTCCTGCATTTCGCCGTCGCCGAGCATGACGAACACGTCATAGGTTTCGCCGGTGAAACGTTGGGCCAGGCACATGCCCAGGCCGCCGGAAAGGGCGTGGCCGATGGAGCCGGAAGAGAAGTCGATACCGGGTACTTTGCGCATGTCAGGGTGATCGCCCAGAGGGCTGCCCAGGCGGGTGTATTCATCGAGCCACTCCTTGGGGAATACGCCCAGGTCCGCCAGGATCGGGAACTGGCCCACGGCAGCGTGGCCCTTGCCCATCAGGAAGCGGTCGCGGCCCGGCCACTTCGGTTCTTCGGGGCGAATCGTCATCACGTCGTAGTACAGCGCGGCAAACAACTCGGCGGCGGAGAACACCGAGGTATAGTGGCCGGTCTTGGCGATTTCGATCAGGCGGATGGTTTCCAGGCGAACGAATTTCGCCCGGTCCTTGAGCCGTGCAACGGTCACGGCATCGGGGACAAAATCGCTGGCGCGCCACTGTTCGAGCGTTTTTCGGGGTGCAGACATCTCTACCTCCAATCACAGGCATGAATGTGTTGAAGTCGACTTTCAGGCGCGGGGCTTGAACTTCAACGGGTGGGGTGTGGGTTCAGTTGTGGATGGCTCAGTGGGTCAATCCTTCGAGCGCGAGCATGGCCGCGATCAGGTCTTCACACGTCAGCGGGTTGCCCGAGGCCGTGGCAAAGTTGCGGGCGTGAGGCGCTTTCAAGGTGGGCTCCGCGACCTGCATCAGCACCGCGCGGTCGATAACAGGCACGCTCAGTTCGGACAAATTGCGGGGCAAGCCGATGCGTTGATAGAAGCCCAGCATGTCGCCCAGCAGTTCAGCGTCACGGTCTTCGAGTATCAGCTGGACCAGCAAGCCATACGCGACTTGCCAGCCGTGCACCTGCTGTTGTGCGCCGGGGATTTTCGACAGGCCGCGCGTCATCGCATGGGCGATGGACAGGCCGCCGCTCTCAAAGCCCAGGCCGCTCATGAGCAGCACGGCCTCGATCAGATGATCGAAGGCCACCGTCACCTCACCGCTGCCAGCCTGGGCCAGCGCCGGTTCGGCGTATTGACGGATAACGCGGTAGCACTCCTGCGCCAGTACCAACCCGGACAGCGCCGGGCGTGCACCGAACATGTTGACGCCGCCAGCGTTGAAGCACTGCTCGGCTTCGAATTTCTTGGTCAGCGCATCGGCGATCCCCGCCAGCAGGAACGCGCGCGGTGCCTGGGCGATCAGCCCGGTATCCACCAGCACGTAGCGCGGGCTGACCAACAGATGGCCGACTTCGCTGAGTTGGTGATGGGCGTCATAGACCACATAGTTTTTCGACGTGGGCGCATCGTTGGAGGCCACGGTGGGCATGGTCACCAGTGCACGGCCCGAGCTATGGGCGAGGGCCTTGCCGGCGTCGATGCACTTGCCGCCGCCGACCGCCAGGATCAGGTCGAACGCAATGCCTGCAGCGGCAGCGCGCAAATCGGCGATCCCGTCGGCGGTGATTTCGCCGTCGAAGGTGAGGTAGTGCAACGCCACGTCGGCTTCAGCGCAAGTGGCATCGAGCCGCTCGCGAATCAGGCCCAGCACGTAGCTGTCGATGACCACCACGGCAGTGCGCCCGCAGTGCGCCAGGTAGGTACCCGCCTGGGCAAGTACTTCAGTGCCCTGGACGTACCGTCCGGGCGAGCCGAAAACCAGATTCATTCAGCACCTCTCACTGTATTGCTCGTTGTTATTTGAGTCTCGACGGCCAGTCGCCGCAGTCTCGATCTTATAGTGATGCATGATATATCATGTTTTTAGACGGTCAAGCACTCAAATAGCCAGCGTCTACTCAGGCGACGGAATACCCGCCATCGACCGGCAGCGTAGTCCCGGTGACATAGCGCGCGTTGTCGGAGACCAGGAACGCAATCACATTCGCCACGTCCTCAGGTGCCCCCCAGCTTTTCATCGGGATGCGGGCCATGATTCCCGCCGAACGGGCCGGGTCTTCGAACGCTCGTCGCGATAGATTGGTAAGGATCCAGCCGGGCGCCACCGCATTCGCGCGCACGCCGTCAGTCGCCCAGGCCACCGCCATGCAGCGGGTCAGCTCGGAGATCGCGGCTTTGCTCGAGGCATAGGCGGGGGTTTTCGCCGAACCGAAAATCCCCCACATCGAGGCGAAATTCACCACCGCACCGCGTGCGGCTTTCAAGCCGGGCAGGGCGGCATTGGTGATGCGCAGGACGGCGTTGAGGTTGACGTCCATGACTCGACCGAAGCCTTCCAGCTCCCACTCGCGGTTGTGGTCGATGATCCCGGCGGCATTGACGATGGCATCCACGCGTTCGAACGGGGCGAAGAAGCGGTTCACCGCGTCGTCGTCGGTCACGTCCAGTTCCTGATAGTGGATGCCGGGAATGTGTTGCTCGGGCTCGCCCAGCCCGACGGTGAACACTTCATAGCCATCCGCGTGCAGGCGTTGCGCGGTAGCCAGGCCGATACCCGAACCACCGCCGGTGACGATTGCTGTCTTTTTCATGGTCTTTCCTTGGGGAGTAAAAACGGGCGCTCAAACGCCCGCTTGGGAAAACAGGAACTCGGCGAGCAGGTCCACCTGGCCGGTGATCATGTGCGCGCCTTTATGGATGATGCAGCCACGCTCGGCCGCTGCGCTGAGCAGGGGCGTGATGTCTGGGTTCATCACCACCTCACCGACAATCGTGCCGGCGGCGAGGGTCTCGACGGGCAGCGGCAGTGGATCGCGAGCATTGAGGCCCAAGGCGGTGCCATTGATCACCACGTCAAAGCCGCTGGCATCCGCAGGGCCGGCATTGACCCTTTTGCCGGGGAACATCAGGCGCAATTCCAGTGCCAGCGCCTCGGCTTTGGCCGGTGTGCGATTGCTGATCACCAGTTCCTGGATATCTTCGGCCAGCAACGCGTGGGCAATGCCGGTGGCCGCGCCGCCGGCGCCCAACAGCAGCACGCGTTTGCGGCCCAGGTCATGGCCCTGTTTTTTCAGGCCGGCGACAAAGCCGTCGCCATCGAACATACGCCCGGTGAAGCGTCCGTCCGCCAGGCGCTTGGCGACGTTGCACACTTTCAGCAGCAGGGCAGTGCCTTTGAGTTCATCGCACAAGGTTGCCACCTCCAGCTTGTGCGGCACGGTGACGATCACCCCCGCGAGGTTTTCAATGCCGCGCAAACCTTGCCAGGCAGTGGCCAGGTTTGCCGGTGCGACTTCCCATGGCACCAGCACGCCGTCGTAGCCAAGGCGTTCCAGCAACGGGTTGAAGAATTCGGGTGTCCGCAGGTGTTTGGCGGGGTAGGTCAAGTGCACGACGACGCGCGTTTTACCGCTGATAGGCATGGCTGGATTCCTGTGTTCTAGACGTGGGCCGCAGGCAATGCGCTGCGCCCGAGGATCAGGTCGGCGGCTTTTTCGCCGATCATGATGGACGGTGCGTTGGTGTTGCCGGAGATCAGGTTGGGCATGATCGAGGCGTCCACTACCCGTAGGTTGCGCAGGCCGTGCACGCGCAATTCCGGGTCGACCACGGCCATGGCGTCAGTGCCCATCTTGCAGGTGCCGACCGGGTGGTAGACGGTTTTCGCGCGCTGGTTGATGTAGCTCAGCAGGGCCTCATCGCTGCGCACACTCAAGCCGGGGAATACCTCTTCGTCGGTGTAGGCGCGCATCGCCGGTTGCGCGAGGATTTCCCGCGACAGGTTCAGCCCCTTGATGGCGACACGGCGGTCCTCCGGGTGTGCAAAGTAGCGGGGGTCGATCAGTGGTGGGGTGTCGGCGTGCTTGTCGGCGAGGCGGATTTCGCCTCGGCTCATCGGTCGCAATACGCAGGTATTGATGGTCGCACCGGGTTTCTTGATCGCCTCCTGGTCGAGGTCGAAAAACACGATGGGCACAAAATGCATCTGCGCGTTCGGCCGTTCCTGCGGGTTGTCGGTGTTGATGAATGCACAGGCTTCGGTGACGTTCGAACTCACTGGCCCACTGCCGAACATCAGGTATTGCAGGCCGTTTTTCACGGTGTTGAAAGCGTTGTCCTGGCCGTAGTAACCGTATTTGCCGTGACAATAGGCGATGCTACCGACTTCGGCGTGGTCCTGCAGGTTCTGGCCGACGCCGGGCAACGTGTGCTGCACGGCAATACCATGACGCTCAAGCTCGGCGGCCGGGCCGATACCGGACAGCATCAGCAACTTGGGCGACTGGATCGCGCCCGCGCTGAGTACCACTTCCTTGCTGCAGCGAGCCTGCACAACCTGGCCCTTGTGACGGTACTCGACACCGACCGCTTGATTGCCTTCGAGCACCACACGCTGCACGGTGGCGTCGGTGATAACTGTCAGGCGCTCGGATTTTTCGGCGGTGCGCAGGTACGCCACGGCGGCACTGCAACGGCGATTGTTACGTGCGGTGATCTGGTTGAAGCCGACGCCATTCTGGCGTTCACCGTTGAAGTCGGCGGTAAACGGGATGCCCGCCTGCTGCGCGGCACGCACGAAGCCGCGGGACAATTCACACACCTGCTTGAGGTCCGAAACCCCCAGCGGACCGCCTGTGGCATGAAAGCCGTTATCGAAGCGCTCATTGTCTTCAGCGCGCTTGAAGTAGGGCAGCACTTCGCGAAACGACCAGCCGTTGCAGCCAGTGGCAGCCCAATCGTCGTAGTCCTCGTGCTGGCCGCGAATGTAGATCAACGCATTCACCGAACTGCCGCCGCCCAGTACGCGGCCTTGGGGAAGAATGCGTTTGCGTCCGTCCATGGCCGTCTGCGCCTGTGTCTCATGGCGAGACAGCAGGGGGCTGGAGAGCAATCGGGTAAAACCGGCAGGAATATGAATCAGCGGATGGGTGTCCCGGGGGCCTGCTTCAATCAGCAGGACCGAGGCCCCGGCCTCGATCAAACGACCCGTCAGCGCACAACCCGCAGACCCGCCGCCAATGACAATGTAATCGTGCATGTCGTCTCCGAATAACGTTGTTCTTGTTTTCATGCATCATATATCTTCGATCCCCCCAAGCGTCAATCCCTGTCTTTCACGGCGGTTTTTCATTCGAAAAAGCGGTTGGCAGTAAAAAATTAAATATGATATATCATCGATCCGTCGGCGGTATTGCTCCTCGACCACGTCCTCAAAGCAATAACAAAAAGCCTCCTTGATGGGGCCAGGATGAACACTGAGATGACCCAGATATTTGCCGCACCTGGTCGTTATATCCAGGGCTACAAAGAACTCGACCGCCTGGCACTGCACGTCGCCTGGTTCGGTCGCCGCCTGATGGTGATCACCACCCAGGGCCGCCTGGACAGCCTGCAGCCAACCCTGGAAAGCAGCTTCGCCAGCACCCGCACCGCGCTTCACTACGGGATTTTTTCCGGCGAAGTGACCCGCCAGGAAATCCAGCGCTTGGCGATGTTGATGCAGGGGCTTGAGTGCGACGGTGTGATCGGCATCGGCGGTGGCAAAGTGCTCGATGCTGCCAAGGCGCTCGCCAATCAGGCGCGAGTGCCGTTGTGCATCGTGCCGACGGTGGTTTCCAACGACGCGCCTACCAGTTCGCTGTCGGTGCTGTACACCGAAGCCGGCGCGTTTGACGACGTGTTGTTTTTCCAGCGCAGCCCGGATGTGGTGGTGGTCGACACCTGGATCATCGCCCAGGCCCCGGTGCGCCTGCTGGTAGCCGGCATGGGCGATGCGCTGTCGACGTATTTCGAAGCCCGCACCTGTGTTGAAGGCTACCGCGACAACTTTCTCGGCAATGCCGGCGGCGGCATGAAGGAGGGCGGCGGCGGGGCCAAGGCCACCCTGACCTCAATGGCGATTGCCGAGCTGTGCTACCGCGTCCTGCTTGAAGACGGCGTGCAAGCCAAGCGCGCCGCCGAGCAGCGCTGCGTGACCAAGGCCTTCAACCGCGTGGTGGAAGCCAACGCCTTGATGAGCGGCATCGGCTTTGAAAGCAATGGCGTCGCCACCGCCCACGCGGTGTATTGCGGTTTCAGTGAGTTGGGCCTGCGCGCCACGATGTACCACGGTGAGTACGTGGCGTTCGGCACGCTGGTGATGCTGGTACTGGAAGGCAAAACCAGCGGTGAACTGGATGCCGTGTTGCGCTTTTGCCTGAGCATTGGTTTGCCGGTGACCTTCGGCGACCTCGGCCTGGCCGATATCACCGCGCAGGAACTCGATGCTGTGGCCCGCACCGCGGCCGACCCGAACCAGACCAGCAACGTCGAGCCCTTCGCCGTGACTGTCGATGAGATGAGAGCTGCGCTGATTGCCGCCAGCGATCTGGGCGAGTTGTACAAATATGGCGGCGCGCTGCGATAAGGCCGGGCCGGTCACACATTCCAATAAGAACAAAGGTGAACTGATGAACGCATTTCAGGCAAGTCTGCCTATCACCCTGGACTTCGAGGTCGGCGCGATCCGGCGCATGGGCGACAAAGTCGCGCCGTTCGGCACCAAGGTGTTCCTGATGGTCGACCCGTTTCTCGAAGGCAGCGAGTGGGTCGCGCAGGTTACTGCCAGCTTTATCGAGCGCGGTATCGAATATCTCGAGTTCTACGACATCGTGCCCAACCCCCGTCACACCACGATTGATCGCGCGGTCGATCAAGTGCTTCGCGCAGGCTGCGACGTGGTCGTGGCCATGGGGGGCGGCAGTGCGATCGATTCGGCGAAGGCCGTGGCGTTCGTCGCCGTGCACGGTGGCAACTGCTGGGATTACACCGAGCGCCTCGGCGAAGAGGTATGCCGCCCGCAACGCCGTGGCCTGCCGCTGCTGGTGGTGCCGACCACCTCCGGGACTGGCACCGAAGCCACGCCTTTTGCGGTGATCAACAACCCCGAGCTGGGCCTCAAGTGCGCCATCGTCAACCCGTTCATCTACCCTGACGTCGCGTTGATCGACCCGCAGATCCTGGTGTCGAAACCGCCCAAACTCACCGCGCTGACGGCGGTCGATACCTTCTGCCATGCGCTCGAAGCCTATATCAGCATCCATTGCACACCCTGGGTGGAAATGGTGGCCTTGCAAGCCATCCGTCTGTTTGCGGCGAATGCCCAGCGCTGCGTGGAGCACGGCACTGACCTGGAGGCACGCGCCAACATGGCATTTGCCTCGACCCTGGGCGGCATGGCTATCGCCGGTGCCGGGGTGACTGTGTCCCATGCCTTGGGCCAGCCCTTGGGCGCAATGACCGACGCGCCCCATGGCGGCACGGTGGCGGCAAGCACCCCGCATGTCATCCGCTGGACCTTGCCGGTCGCCGCGGAAAAGTTTGCCACCGTGGCCGGGATCCTGTGCCCGGAAACCTTGGGTCTGTCGATCAACGAGCGCGCGGAGCGCCTGCCCGTAATCCTCGAACAGCTCTTCACCACCCTGGGGGTCACCGACACCTTTTGCAGCTACGGTTTGCGCCCTGAGCAAATCGATGAATTTGCCCACACCGTCTGGACCAGTTTCAACCAGGACCTGGCCTGCCACCCTAAGCCGATCAACAACCAGGAGGAGGTCGCCGCCATCGTGAGGATGTGCTTCTAACCGACGTTTCAGTCACACCGCGTTAACGCTGTTGCTTCACCGACCCGTCAGTTGGGTTGGCGGGATTCTGCATGCTCGAAAAACACTAAAACCAACAATAAAAACAGTTTCGGGAACACTGACAATGACCAATAAAACCATCGTTGCCGCAGGACTTCTAAGTGCGTGTGTAGGCCCTGGCGTGTTTGCCGCCAGTTATTCGCCGGACAACTTTCTGCTTGGCGACTGGAACGGTGAACGCACGCGCCTGCATGAACAGGGAGTGGACTTCCAGCTGACGTACGTCAACGAGCTGGCCTACAACACCCAGGGCGGCGACACGCATAAAGGCACCTACAGCGATCAGTTGATGATCGACAGCAACTTCGACCTGCAAAAGCTGCTCGGTTGGCAGGGCGCGAGTTTTCGCATGACCTTCAGCAACCGCAACGGCGAAAGCCTGACGGCCGAGGCGGGCACTCACACCTTGCTGGCCGCCCAGGAAATCTACGGCTACGGCAGCGTCACGCGGCTGGTGCAGTTCTATTACCAGCAGCAACTGCTCGACGACCGACTGGTGGTCAAGCTCGGCCGCTTGCCCATGAGCGGCGATGTGTTCCCGTTTTCCTGCAAGTTCCAGAACCTGACGTTCTGCGGCACGGTGCCGGGCTACATCACCCCCAACTGGTTTACCTGGCCGGTCAGCCAGTGGGGCGCGGCGGTGGCGGGCAAGTTGACCGATGAGCTGACCGTCAACGCCTCGCTGTATCAGGTCAACCCGCGGTTTACCGAGAACGGCCAGGGCCTGAATTTCGGCAGTCCCTCGGGCACTACCGGCTACCTCGCCGTGGGCGAACTGGCCTGGACGCCGAGGCTCAACGGCCTGCCTGGCACCTACCGCGTGGGCGTCTGGCGCAACACCGGTGATTTCAACGACGTGTACCGCGATCTCGATGGCCAGCCGATCGGCCTGACCGGCAACGCCCCCGACCAGCACGATTCAGCCCGCGGCTTCTACGCCATGGTCGACCAACGCGTGTACCAGGACCCGGACAACAGTGCCCGCGGCCTCAATCTGTTTGCCAACTTCATTCAGTCGGACCGCGACGTGTCCTACGTGGAAAACGTCTGGCATGCCGGTGCCTTTATCAGCGGTCCGTTTACCGCACGTCCGCAGGATGAAATCGGCCTGGCGCTGGGCCGCCTGGAAGTGAATGAAAAATCCGCCAGGCGCATCCGCCAGACCAGTGGCTACACCGTGGCGGAACCGCACACCGAATACCCGATGGAGCTGTACTACGGCGTCAGCGTGACCCCGGCCCTGACACTGCGGCCCAACGTGCAATACGTGGTCAACCCCGGCGGATTGAGCGGGGACAAGAGCGTGGTGGTGTTCGGCCTGAAAACCGAAGTCAGCTTCTAACCCCTTGAACCAGACAGGAGATACAACAGCATGAATACACTCGTGGATATCGCTGCGGTCCAGCAGCGTGTCGCCGCCCTGGACCTGCCAGGCCAGGCCTTCATCAATGGCCGCTTTGTCGATGCACTGAGCGGTGAGACCTTCGCCAATATCTCTCCGCGCAACGGCCAGGTGCTCAATCACGTCGCGTCCTGCCAGGCCGAAGACGTCGACGTTGCCGTCCAGGTGGCGCGCCAGGCGTTCGACAGTGGCGTGTGGTCGCAGCGTCCGCCCAAGGAGCGCAAGAAAGTCATGCTGCTCTTCGCCGCGCTGTTCGAGCAGCACATGACTGAACTGGCCCTGCTCGAAACCCTGGACATGGGCAAGCCGGTCGCGGAAAGCAGTGGTTTTGACGTGCACGCGGTACTCGAATGCCTGCAGTGGTACGCCGAATGCTGTGACAAGGTCTACGACGAAATCGCGCCCTCCGGGCCGGGTGCACTGGGCATGATCACCCGCGAAGCCATCGGCGTGGTGGCGGCGGTCACGCCCTGGAACTTCCCGATGCTGATGGCCATGTGGAAGGTAGCGCCGGCCCTGGCGATGGGTAATTCGGTGATCCTCAAGCCGGCCGAGCAATCGCCCTTGACCGCACTGCGCATCGCCGCGCTCGCGGCCGAAGCGGGCATTCCGCCAGGCGTGTTCAACGTGCTGCCGGGTTTCGGTCCCACCGCTGGCCGCGCGCTGGGCCTGCATATGGATGTGGACACGCTGGTGTTCACCGGCTCCGGCGAAGTCGGCAAATTGTTCCTGCAGTACGCGGGGCAATCGAACATGAAGCGGGTCTGGTTGGAGTGCGGCGGCAAGACCCCGAACATCATCCTCAATGACTGCCACGACCTGGAAAAAGCGGCGGCCACCGCCGCGAAATCGATGTTTTTCAACCAGGGTGAAGTCTGCGTAGCGCCTTCGCGGCTGATCGTCGAGGCGGGTATCCGTTCCGAATTCGTCGCCGAGGTCCTGAAGGTCGCGCGCGGTATCAGCGTCGGTGACCCTCTCGATCCGGCCACGCAACTGGGCGCCATGGTCGACAAGGCGCAAATGGACCGCGTGCTCGGCTACATCCGCACCGGTGCAGAGGAGGGCGCGCAGATCATCCTCGGCGGTGAGCGTGCCGGTGGCGCCCTGGCCGACGGGTTCTTCATCCCGCCGACGATCTTCGACAACGTCACCAACGACATGACCATTGCCCGCGAAGAGATCTTCGGGCCGGTCCTGTCGGTGATCACCGCCACGGATCACCTGCACGCGGTGCGCATCGCCAATGACTCGCCCTATGGCCTGGCTGCCAGCCTGTGGACCAGCAACCTCAGTCGCGCCCACTCGATGATCCGCGCCCTGCGCGCCGGCAGTGTGTGGGTCAACTGCTTCGACGGCGGCGACATCACCATGCCGTTTGGCGGCTACAAGCAGTCGGGCAACGGTCGCGACCGTTCGCTGCATGCCTTGGACAAGTACTCCGAACTCAAGTCGGCCTGGATCGATTTACAGGCCTGAGCCCACACCACGGCGCTGTCGAGGACGGCGCCGGCATCACCGATCCCATCAGCGCACTGGAGAACAATAATGATGAAGAAGCGTTTGATCACCACCTTCGCCCTGGCGGCCCTAATCGGCGGCCAGGCCTGGGCCGCCGGCAAGCATGAAATCTACAGCTTGATGCCCAATACCGCGCTGTCGGGCGTGATTGACCCCGACATGCCGGATCGCACGGCGATCAACAAGGCATTGCCGTTGAAAAAGAAAGGCGAGCGCCTGCGTATCGGCTGGACCGAGATCACCCTGGGCAATCCCTGGTTCGTGTCGATGCTCGACGACGCGAAAACCATCGCGAAAAAGTACAACTACGATATCGAGCTGCAAGTGGCGGACAGTGACGTCGCCAAACAAAGCGCCCAGGTCGACAACTTCATTACCCTGGGCGTCGACCTGATCGTGATCGATCCCACCGACGTGCTCGGCTCGGTGTCGGATGTGGAACGCGCCGTGGCAGCCGGGATTCCGGTGATTACCGTGGGCACTGCGCCAGACGCCCGGGCTCCGGTGATCACCACCAGCACCGGCAACCCCTACGGCAGTGGTTTCGAGGCGGGCCGCTATGTGATCGCCAAGACCGACCCGGCCAAGGTGATCAACGCCGCCATGGTCATCGGCGTGATGGGCAACTCCACCTCCGAAAGCCGGCTCAACGGCATGATCTCCGGGATTGTCTACGCGCGTTCCGAGGAGCGAAAGCTGGGCTTGTCCAAGGAGGACGCGATGCTCAAGGGCTTCAAGTTGTTCCAGCAGATCAAAGCCAAAGGCAGTTTCAGTTGGCCGGAAGGTGGCTTCAACGTGTTGGCCTGGGGCCGGGGTGACTGGACCGAAGAGGGCGGGCTTGCGGCCACCGAAGACATCCTGGCGTCGCAGGGTGACAAGCTGAACCTGGTGCTGGCGGAAAACGACTTCATTGCCATCGGTGCAATCAACGCCCTGGAAAACGCCGGCAAGAAGGACCAGGTGACGGTCGCCTCCGGCGCGGGCAACTTCCGTGTGGCGCTGGACTTGATCAAGCAGGGCAAGTTGCTGGTGAGTGCCACCAACAGCGGATCTGAAACCGGCGTGGCCGCGATTGAGCTGATTCACCAGATCCTCGACAAGGGCCTGGATGCCAACAACCTGCCGCTGGCGTCGTATTTCCCGGTCACGCTGATTACCCCGGACAACGTCGACACCTATATCAAGGCTGACAGCCTGCCGCCCTCCACCGACAACGTGCCGCCGTTCCGCTCCATCGAGCAGATCAAGGCGGCCCTCAAGTAACGCCCGCCAAACAGCCCGCGCCAACGGGGGCGGGCTGTTCGGCGACAGTCAATAGAGGGTGAAGAACATGAATGCGATGCACATACCAGCCGTAGAGATGCGCGATATCTCGAAGAAATTCGGTGGCATCAGTGCACTGAGCCACGCTGGGTTTTCGGCACATGCCGGGGAAATCCATGCGTTGATGGGCGAGAACGGCGCGGGCAAGTCGACCCTGATGAAAATCCTTGCCGGGGCCTACGTACGGGATACCGGCACGGTCAGCCTGAATGGCGAACCGGTGGATATCCGCAAGCCGGGCGATGCGCTCAAGCTGGGTATCTCGATCATCTACCAGGAGTTTGCCCTGGCCCCGCACCTGTCGGTGGCGGAAAACATCTGCATCGACGACCTGGGCAAGAGCCGTGGTGTTGTGCAGTGGGCTGCGATGCGCAAAAAGGCCCGGGCGATTCTGGATGAGCTGGGTTTCAGCGATATCGACGTGCGCCAAGCGGTCGGCAGCTTGCCGGTGGCGTACCAGCAGGCCGTGGAAATCTGCAAGGCGTTGTCGCGCAATTCCTCGGTGCTGGTGTTCGATGAACCCACTGCCGTGCTGACCTCGCATGAAGCAGAAAAGCTCTTCAAGATCCTCGACGAGCTGCGCCGCAAGGGCGTGTGCATTGTGTACGTGTCGCACCGCATGGATGAGATTTTCCGCATCTGTGACCGCGCGACAGTGCTCAAGGATGGCAAGACCGTCGGCACCCTGGCCCTGGCGGATGTCACCGAGCGCGGGCTGATCGAGATGATGATCGGCCGTGAACTCAGCGACCTGTTCCCGCCGCGCAACGCGCAGATCGGCGAGGTGCTGCTGGAGGTGGATCAGCTGTGTGCCGGGCGGCTGGTGCGCAATGTGAGCTTCAACGTGCGTGCCGGTGAAGTACTGGGCTTCTGCGGCCTGGTGGGGGCAGGGCGCACGGAGACGATGCGCGCGATCTTCGGCGCCGACCGCAAGACCTCCGGGACCCTGCGCTTGAATGGGCGCGAACTGCACAACCGCACGCCGCGCGAAGCCATCGCCAATGGCATTGGCCTGCTGCCCGAGGACCGCAAGCAGCAGGGCGTGCTGCTGGAAATGTCGATCCGCGTCAATGGCGCGCTGCGCCCCGCCAGCCCCTATACCGGACGCATGGGCTGGATCGCCAGCGGCAGGGAGACCCAGGGCATCGAGGCCCTGCGCAAGCAACTGTCGGTGAAGACGCGTTCCATCGAGCAACGGGTCGGTGACCTGTCGGGTGGCAACCAGCAGAAAGTCGCGCTGATGAAGTGGGTCGATGCGGGTTGCCGCGTGTTGATTCTCGATGAGCCGACACGCGGCGTGGATGTGGGTGCGAAAACCGAGATCTACCGGGTGATCAATGCCCTTGCCGAGCAAGGGGTGGCAATCATCATGGTGTCTTCGGAAATGATCGAAGTGATCGGTATGTGTGACCGCGTCCTGGTCATGCGCGAAGGTGCGATCGCCGGTGAGCTGGTGGGTGAGCGCATCAAAGAACAACAGATGATTTGCCTGGCGATGGGAGTCGAGCACCATGAATAACCCTGATTACAAACTGGCTGCGGCCGAACCGCTGCAACACGACAGCCACGCCGATGCCGGGCGTGCGCACCGGCGCTCACTGCAACGCCTGTTTCTTGAGCACAACTCGCTGGTGATGCTGGTACTGCTGGCGATTGTCGCCAGCGTCTTGTCCGCGGATTTTTTCACCTATCAGAACCTCGGCAACCTGTTGCGCCAATTGACGCCGCTGTTGCTGGTGAGCATCGGCATGTTGATCGTGATTCTGACGGCGGGGATCGATTTGTCCGTGGCGTCGGTGGCTGCCGTGGGCGGGATCGTGGTGGCCATGACCCTGAACGTGATGCCGGTCGAAGGGGGACTTGGCCTGCTGCTGGCGGTGACGGTCGCGGTCGCATCAGGCGTCCTGATGGGCTTGGTGACAGGCACGTTTATCGCCTACTTCCGCATGGCACCCTTTATCGCCACGCTGGCGATGATGACGGTAGGGCGCGGCCTGGCCTTTATTTTGTCGAACGGCCAGCCGCAACGGCTGGATGACAAGTTGACCAGTGCCCAGTGGTTGCGCGATTTCGGGCGCCTGGCCGATGGCGTGCTGGGCATTCCCTGGCCCGTGTGGTTGGCGATCCTGGTGACGGTCGTCTTTGCGCTGATCCTGCGTTACAACACCTACGGACGACTGACGATTGCCAGCGGCAGCAACGAAACTGCCGTGCGCCTGGCCGGGATTGCGGTGGAACGCTACAAGTTGGCGGCCTATGGCATCTGTGGTGGGCTGGCGGCATTGGCCGGGGTGGTGATTGCGTCGCGCTCGGGTGTTGCGGCACCCAGCGCGGGCATGGCGCTGGAGCTCGATGCAATTGCGGCGTGCGTCATCGGCGGCGCGCTGCTGAGCGGCGGCAAAGGCACGATTTTCTACACCGTGGTCGGCGTGCTGGTGCTGGGGCTGATCGGCAATATCATGAATCTGCTGAGTGTGCCGGCCTACCCACAGCAGATTATCAAGGGGGCGATTATCGTGATTGCCGTGCTGTTGCAGGGCGTAGGACGGCGCGACGCACGGATTTGAAGGACGCGCCTGCCGGAGTGGCAGGGGTAAAATGATGATGTATGATGCGTGATCTGCGCCCCTGCCGCAGGCGTCGAGGCCTGCCGGGCGCACGTCATCGACCATGGAGATCGAGTAACAGTGACCGTGCATAAGCCCATTGATAAAGGCAACTTGAGTGAGCGGGTGTATTCCATTATTCGCACGGCGTTGATGGACGGCCAATACCAGCCCGGCGATCGCCTGCGGATCAGCACCCTGGCCGAAGAGTTCGGGGTCTCGATCACGCCGGTGCGCGAGGCGATCTTCCGGCTGGTCAGCGACCATGCGCTGGACATGAAGGCCGCGACGTCCATCTACGTGCCGGAGTTGTCGGTCAGCCAGCTCAGGGAAATCCAGTTGATCCGTCATCTGCTCGAGGGTGAGGCCGCCGGTGCCGCCGCGCAGCGCATTACCGTGCCGGAACTGATCAAGCTTGAAGGTATCCAGGATGCGTTTCAGAAGGCGGTTTCGGTCGACCATCGGCAGGCGGCATTGCTCAACCGCGAGTTCCACTTTGGCCTGATCAGCGCGGCGCGCATGCCAGTGGTGTCCAAGACCCTGGAGAACATGTGGGTCATCATGGGGCCGCTGCTCAGCCGCTTCCACGCGGAAGTGCCGAAATTGGAACTGGCGAGCGCCCAGCATAAGCACTTCGAAGTGCTTGAAGGCCTGCGCACGCGCGACTCGGGCAAGGCCAAGGCCGCGCTGCAGGCCGATATCGCCTGGGGAGAGTTGATGATCGAGTGGTTGGAGAAGAAGGAAAGCCTGGCCGAGGTTTAGTCGGCGAGGCGCGCTACCCATTTGCCACTGCTGGAACCTTGCTTGAGGGCACGAAGCGCTTGCGGCAGCTCATGGAAGTCGAAGACCTGCTGTCCAGGTACCCGCAGTTTGCCGTTCAGGACCGCGTCGAGGAGCCGTTCGCCGTGTTGGCGCAAGGTCTGCCGATCACTCAGGCTGGCGTAGGCGTGAAAGCTGTTGAGCGCCACCTCGTGCAGTGAAATCGCAGTGCTGAAAGCCGGCAATGGCGCGCTTTCCTGGCGGTCCTGGATGCACACCAGGTGCCCGTTGTAGCCGAGCAGGGGCGCGAGTGTGGCTGCATGCGCACCGCTCACGGTGTCGAACACGGCGTCAAGGCGCCGTTCGCCCAGGGCTGACTGAAGTGCCTGCTGCCAGCCGGCGTCGCGGTAATCGAATACACCGACCACGCCCAATGCCTTCAGGTGGGCATGATGAGCCGTGCTCGCCGTGGCCCACACACGCCACCCACGCTGTACCGCCAACTGCGCCAACAGCAGGCCCACCGCCCCGCCCGCGCCGACCACCAACACATCGCCAGCACTGCCCGGAATCTTTTCCAGCGCCTGCCAGGCCGTCAAGCCGGGGCAGGGCAGTGAGGCCGCCCAGGCATCATCGAGGGCCGCCGGCACGGTCATCACCGTCGCCGCATCGAGTATGCAGAACTCGGCAAAACTGCCGTCGCGATCCAGCGACTGATGGTAGGCCACGCGCGTACCGGGTTTGATCGGCACTCCGGCACCGGTCGCGACCACCACGCCCATGCCATCCACGCCCGGCACATGTCCGGTTTTCCACGCCGCATGACCCCACTCGATGATCTTCCAGTCCACCGGGTTCAAGGCGATGGCACGATTGGCGATGAGCACCTCACCCGGTCCGGGCTGATCCAGGCTTTTGCGGACCAGCTGCAAACCGTCGATTCCTGCACCCGCAGTCCAGGACCAGGCAGCGAAATCTGTCTTCATCATCAGTGTTTATCCCTAAGGCGAGAGTCGCGCAGTATCACCTGGGACGCGCTGGCGATAAATGTGCCTTCTGGAACGAGTGTTGTGAGAAAGAATCAACAATCATCAAGGCGCGGGGCTGATCCTCCCGCGTGTGCAGCGGGGGGATGTGCTGCCGTCGGCCACAGTAACCAGGGGGCCGGCGACATCGCCTGACGCTCACGACTCGATCAACTCCCGCACCCGCGCCGTCAACGTGTCCAGCGCAAACGGCTTGGTCAGTATCTGCATGCCAGGCCCCAACTGCGTGTCGCCAATGATGGCGCCTTCGGCGTAGCCGGTGATGAACAGGGTTTTCAGCGCGGGCCGCACTTCGCGGCCGGCGTCGGCCATCTGGCGTCCGTTCATGCCGCCGGGCAGGCCGACGTCGGTGATGAGCAGGTCGATGTGCACGTCGGAGCGCAGGATCTTGAGCCCGGTAATGCTGTCACTCGCTTCGATCAGGCTGTAGTCGAGGCCGCCGAGTACATCCATCAACAGCGTGCGCACACTGGGTTCATCGTCGACGATCAGGATGGTCTCGCCGTACTCCGCCGGCGCGGCACTGGTACTGTCCTGCTCGGGCGTGGGCTCAATGGTCTGTCCATAATAACGTGGCAGGTAAAGGCTGATGGCGGTGCCGCGCCCGACCTCGGAGGCAATGCGCGCCTGCCCGCCGGACTGTTTGGCGAACCCATAGATCATCGACAGCCCGAGGCCCGTGCCCTGGCCGATGGGTTTGGTGGTGAAGAACGGGTCGAACGCCTTGGCCATGACATCGGGCGTCATGCCGGTACCGGTGTCGGTGACCGTCAGCGTCAGGTATTCCCCTGCGCTCAGGTCTTGGGCGCTGGCAGTGGCAGCGTCCACCCGCACATTGGCGGTCTCGATGCTGATGCGCCCGCCATCGGGCATGGCGTCGCGGGCGTTGATGCACAGGTTGAGCAGGGCGTTTTCCAGCTGGCTGGCATCCACCAGCGTCGGCCATACGCCACTGGCGCCGAGGGTTTCCACGCTGATGCTGGGACCCACGGTGCGCTGGATCAGCTCGCCCATGTCGTCCATCAGCAGGTTCACATCGGTGGGCCGTGGGTCCAGGGTCTGGCGGCGCGAGAAGGCGAGCAGACGGTGGGTCAGCGCCGCCGCGCGCTTGGCCGCACCCTGGGCGGTGGTGATGTACTTGTCGACTTCCGCCCAGCGACCCTGCGCGATGCGCAGCACCGTCAGTTCAAGCGCGCCGGAGATCCCCGCCAGCAAGTTGTTGAAGTCATGGGCGAGGCCGCCGGTCAGTTGGCCCACGGCTTCCATTTTCTGCGACTGGCGCAGTTTTTCCTCGGCCTGGATCAGCTCGACGGTGCGCTCGGCCACGCGTTGCTCAAGGGTTTCGTTGAGGGCGCGCAGTGCGGCAGTCGCGCGGTCGCGCTCGGCCTCCACGGAGCGCCGGCCCTCGACGTCGATGACCACGCCCGGCAAGGTCAAGGGCGTGCCATCTTCGGCAAGTTCGACCCGGCCGTTGGCCTCGATCCAATAGTATTTGCCGTCGGCGCGAAGCACGCGGTACTGGTGCGCGTAGGCGCCGCCACGGGCAATCGCGGCATTGATGGCGGTGGTCAGCCCGTCGCGGTCTTCCGGGTGCACCGAGGTGATCACCTGCGCCAGGCTCAGGCCTTCATGGCCCAGGGCCGGGTCCACGCCAAAGGCGCGGGCAAACGCGTCGTCGATGGTGAAGCGGTCGCTGGGCAGGTCCCAATGCCAGGTGCCGATGATCGCACCGGCGGCCAGCGCCAGTTGCACGCGCTCGACGTTTTGCCGTGCCACTGCTTCGCTGATGCGCAGGCGCTCCTGCGCGTTGCGCCGCTCGGTGACGTCACTGAAGATAATCGCGATCTGCCGGTCGGCCGGGTCGCCGACACGCACCGCGCGCACGTCGAACCAGCGCTTGAACGCTTCAGCGTAGCTTTCGAAAGTGGCTGGCTCGCCGGTCTTGGCCACGTGCCCGTAGGTCTCGAACCAGAAACTTTCCAGGTCGGGGGCGAACTCGGTTACCCACTTGCCGCGCAGGTCGACCCCGGCCTGGCGCTCGAACGCCGGGTTGGCCTCGACAAACCGGTAGTCGATCGGCCGATCATCGGCATCGAACTTGACCTTGACGATGGCAAACGCCGACTCGACCGTCTCCAGGATGGTGCGAAATCGCTCTTCGCTCTGGCGCAATGCGACGTGCGCGGAGCGCATGTTCGACATGTCGAGCAGCGCCTGGCGATAGCGTGCCTGGGTGTCTTCGAAGGAATACGGCGGTACATCTTCGCTACGCGCGCCCGACATGGGGTCGACGCCCGCCTCTGTCAGCAGGGCACGCAGGCGCAGGACTTGCGCCTCCAGCTCTTCACGAGTCAGGTCTTTCACTGCTGTTTCCATCGATGTGTGAGAGGGAGCAACCAAGCCGCTAAGACCCGCGCGCCCGCCAGAGGGTTCAATCAGGGGGAGAGGGGGCTTTGCGAGAAGTAAAGCCGGCTTTTCGGGGGCTGGCTACTTTTTCAGCGCGACGCGCGAAGCGTCCTAGTCGCATTTTGTTACGAACCAATGACCGCTAAAGGTCACATTGAGACGGTAAATGGGGACAAGCGCGTGGTTTGCCATTCAACTTTCATAAAAACGTAACAACTCTGCTGCACAGTTCGGGAGCCCGTAATTACAAGGATTCTCCTGAATGAAACGTCTGATGAAGTCTGCTGCACTCGCCGTTGCGGTTTCGCTGGGGGCCACCTCGGTATTTGCTGCCGAGAACGTCCGTCTGACCGGTTCAGGCGCCAGCTTCCCTGCACCGATCTACCTCACCTGGTTCAAGGATTTCAGCAAGAAAAGCGCGGGTGTCACCGTGGATTATCAATCCAAGGGCAGCGGCGCAGGTGTGCAGGACTTCCTGAATAAAACCGTCGATTTCGCCGCCAGTGACTCGGCGATGAAAGACGAAGACATCGCCAAGGTCGCCGAAGGCGTGCAGTTGCTGCCGATGACGGCGGGCGAAATCGTGCTGGCCTACAACCTGCCGGGCAACCCCAAGGGCCTGAAGCTGCCACGCGAGGTTTATTCCAACATCTTCCTGGGCAAGATCACCAAGTGGAACGACCCACAGATCGTCGCCGCCAACCCGGACCTGAAACTCACCGACACGCCAATCACCGTGGTCGTGCGTGCTGATTCCAGCGGTACCACCGCCGTCTTCACCAAGCACTTGGCGGCGATCAACCCGCAGTTCCAGAAGGACCTGGGTGAAGGCAACACCGTCAACTGGCCAGCCAGCGACAAATTCATCAAGTCGCCGAAGAACGATGGTGTGACCGCCACTGTACGCCAGACCCCGGGCGCCATCGGCTACATCGAGTACGGCTTCGCCAAACTGGCCAAGGTTGACTTCGCCCAGTTGCAGAACAAGGCCGGCCATTACGTCGTGCCAAACGCCGAAAGCGGTGCCGAGGCCCTGGCCGCGGTGAAAATGCCGGAAAGCCTGGTGGCCTGGCTGCCGGACCCGGACGGCGCCAAGTCCTACCCGATCACTTCCTACACCTGGATGATCTTCCGCAAGGACAACGGCAACCCGGCCAAGGCCAAGGCCATGCGTGAAATGGTCGAGTACAGCCTGACCGAAGGGCAGAAGATCGCTGATTCGATGGGCTACATCCCGCTGCCGCAATCGGTTGTCGATCAGGTTCGCAAGGCTTCCGCCAACATCCAGTAACACCCGTGTGGTCTCTCTCGGTGTGTGCGTCGAGCCGCGCCGAGGGAGTTTCCCCCCTGTTCCGGAATTAGCCAATGAACACACCTTTTGTCGTACCGGTTAACCCGGATTCTGCCTGCCAGCCGCCTTCCACGAAGGATTTCCTGGTTGACCGCACCTTCCGTGCCCTTGCGCGAATTGGGGTGGTGCTGATTCTGGCGTTGGTCTTCGCCTTGGTATTCGAGGTGGGACGCAAGGCCCTTCCGGGCATGGAAAAGCACGGTTTCGATGTGCTTTTCGGCAGTGTCTGGGACGTTAACCAAGGCAAGTACGGCATTCTGCCGGCCATTTGGGGCACGCTGTACAGCGCCCTGATTGCTTTGCTGATCGCCGGTTTCTTCGGTGTCAGCATGGCCATTTTCCTGACCCAGGATTTCCTGCCGGCGAAGCTGGCAGCGGTGTTTCGCACCATTGTCGAGCTGCTCGCGGCCATCCCCAGCGTGGTCTATGGCCTGTGGGGGATCTACGTGGTGATCCCGGCGATTCGGCCACTCACCGCCTGGCTGAACAGCGAACTGGGCTGGATTCCTTTTTTCGGCACGTCCCTGAGCGGGCCCGGGTTGCTTCCCGCCGCGCTGGTACTGGCCATCATGATTCTGCCGACGATTGCGGCAGTGTCGCAGGACGCGCTCACTGGCGTGCCGATGAAAACCAAGCAGGCCGCCTACGGCATGGGCACCACCCACTGGGAAGCGATTCTCAAGGTGATGGTGCCTTCGGCGGCGACTGGCATTTTCGGCTCGCTGGTCCTCGGCCTGGGTCGCGCGCTGGGTGAAACCATGGCGCTGGCGATGCTGGTGGGCAATGCGAACAACATTTCGCTCTCGCTGTTTGCGCCGGCCAACACCCTGGCCGCGCTGTTGGCGCTGAACTTCCCCGAAGCCGGTCCCAACGAAATCGAGGTGTTGATGTACGCCGCGCTGGTGCTGATGTTCATCACGCTGCTGGTGAACATCCTCGGCTCCATGATCATGCTCTACGCCCAGCGGGGGAACAAATAATGACTGACCTCACTTCGCCTGCCAGCAGCTTGACCTCGCCAGCCGGCGCCATGCCCAGCCTGCAGCGCAAGTTCGAAGGGCGCGCCCTGCGCAGCCTGGTGCTGACCACGTTGGTGTGGACGGGTGCGCTGATCGCCAGCGTGCCGCTGATTTCCGTGCTGTACATGCTGATCACGCGCGGCGGGGCCCGGCTGAGCCTGGAAGTGTTCACCGAATTGCCGCCTACCGGTTTCGAGACTGGCGGCGGCTTCGGCAACGCCATGGCCGGCACCTTTGTGATGGTCGGCATTGCCGCCGCCATTGCCGTGCCGGTCGGCATCATGGCCGCCGTCTTCCTCGCTGAACTGGGGCCCGACAGCAAGCTGGCAAACGCCGCGCGCTTTGCCGCCAAGATGCTCACCGGGCTGCCGTCCATTCTGGCCGGCGTGTTCGCCTACGCCCTGGTGGTGATGACCACCGGCACCTACTCGGCACCGGCCGGCGGCGTTGCCCTGGCGGTGTTGATGCTGCCGATCGTCGTGCTGACGGCTGAAGAGTCGATGCGCATGGTGCCCAAGATCATGAAGGACGCCGCCTACGGCATGGGCTGCACGCGTTCGCAGGTCATCTGGAAAATCATCTTGCCGACCGGCATGCCGGCGATTCTCACCGGCGTGATGCTGGCCGTGGCACGTGCTGCGGGCGAAACCGCGCCATTGCTGTTTACCGCGTTGTTCAGCAACTACTGGATCTACCACGACGGCAGCCTCGCGGTGATGAACCCGACGGCATCGCTGGCCGTACTGATTTACAACTTCTCCGGCATGCCCTTCGACAATCAGCTCGAACTCGCATGGGCGGCTTCGCTGGTGTTGGTGATGATCGTGCTGGTCGTGAACATTGTCAGCCGCATTTTCGGCAAGCCCAAGTACTGAACAAGGGAGCATCTGAATTTTGAACGTATCAACTGCGCAAATAGCCGCTCCGTTTACCACCCAGGCGCCTGTGGTCATGGACTGCAAGCTCGACAAGATTTTCTACGGCAACTTCATGGCCGTGCGCGACAGCCACGTACCCATCGAGAAAAACAAGATCACCGGCTTCATCGGGCCTTCCGGTTGCGGCAAGAGTACCGTGCTGCGCAGCCTCAATCGGATGAATGACCTGGTCAAAGGTTTCCGCTTCGAGGGGCACGTGCATTTCCTCGGGCAGGACGTGTATGGCAAAGGCGTGGACCCGGTGGTCGTGCGCCGCTATATCGGCATGGTGTTTCAGCAGCCGAACCCGTTTTCGATGAGCATCTTCGACAACGTCGCGTTTGGCCTGCGCCTCAACCGCTACAAGGGCGACCTCGGCGATCGCGTCAAGCATGCGCTGCAGGGCGCCGCGCTGTGGGATGAGGTCAAGGACAAGCTCAAGGTCAGTGGCCTGTCGCTTTCCGGCGGCCAGCAGCAACGGCTGTGTATCGCCCGCGCCATCGCCACCGAGCCGGAAGTGCTGTTGCTCGACGAGCCGTGTTCGGCGCTCGACCCGATCGCCACGCGCCGGGTTGAAGAGTTGATGGTCGAGTTGAAAAAGGACTACACCATCGCGCTGGTGACCCACAACATGCAGCAGGCCATCCGTGTGGCTGACACCACTGCGTTCTTCTCGGTGGATATTTCCCAGGGCACGCGTACTGGCTACCTGGTAGAGATGGGCCCGACCACCCAGATTTTCGGCAGCCCCCGCGAGAAAATGACCGAGGACTACATCAGCGGCAAGTTCAGCTGATCGACCTTTCCACCGTTTGCCAGGATTGCCAATGTCTGCAACACGTCGTCTTGATTTGCCCGCGATCGAACGCGCTCTGCGTAAAGTACAGAGCCGCTTTGCCGAGCTCAGTCGCCACTTTACCGAGCCGCGCGATCCGTTCACGGACGAGGTGCTGGAAAATGTGCTGGAAGGCTATGCCCTGATTGATGACTATGTCGCTCGCGGCGTCGACCTGTTTGACCTGCAGCAACTCAACCTGATGCTGGAGATCAATGCCACCGTGCTCTGCGGCAAGGACCCGGTGCGCCGGCTGGAGTACGCCCAGCACCTGGTGGCGACCGAGCAGCACTTTTTCAACAATGTCGAGGGTGGCATCAAGGACTTGTACAACTGGTATTGCGCGTACCGCAGCGAGTCGGTCTGGAAGCGCGCAGCCGGTGTCTACGTGCGCATTCTCAGCAAGCCGCAATTGTTCATCGAGGGCAATAACCGCAGTGGCTCGCTGATTGTCAGCTACCTGCTGATGCGCGCGGGACTGCCGCCGTTCGTGCTCACGCTGGAAAACGCCGAGGGCTATTTCAACCCGTCCTCGGTCATCCGTAACTCCGCCAAGCATGGCGTCAAGGCCCTGTACGAATTGCCCAAGATCAAGAAAAAATACGCGGCATTCCTGGAAGATCAGGCCCCGGATCCCAGGGAGTTCTTCCTGGGCGACACACCCGTGCCTGCTGCTCGGGGAGGCCTGTGATGGGGGGGTATCCAGTGCTCGACAGCGTTCGGCGTCTGTTCAATCGCCCGCGTATCCGCATTTCGTTCGACATCGACGACACGCTGGCCTGCCAGCTTCACCACAGTGCGGTCGAACACAGCCGGCTGCCGGCGTGTGTCCACCGTTGGCTGGGCGAACCGCTGCGCGTGGGGACTCGCTCACTGACCCGTGAACTGCGCCGCCAGGGCTGCAGCATCTGGGTCTATACCTCGTCCGGGCGGACCCCGTCCTACATCCGGCGTTGGCTGTTGCTGTACGGCATCCGTGTCGACGGCGTGGTCAACAGCGTGCTGCACAACCGTGCGCTCAGCGTGCGCGGGCTGTCGAACGCGCCCTCCAAATTTCCACCGGCCTTTGACATCGACCTGCATGTCGACGATTCCGAAGGCGTGCGCAGTGAAGGCCATGACCACGGCTTTCGCGTGGTAGTGGTCGACCCGCAGGACGAGCAGTGGGCACAGCGCGTGCTCGACGCGGTCGCGCACGTCCAGGCGCAACTGGCCCGCCAGCAACCGCTCAGCTTTGCGCCGCCGGCACGACGGCGTCCGCAGGTGTTTTCGTCCTGAAGCCCATCCCCTCTAACGTGGGCTGGCCTCGCCGTCAGCCAGCGACCGGTGCCTGACACAAGCCTAGGCAGGGTGAATCAACTTACAGCGTTGCTTTGGATTTGGCCGATCTGGAGGTGCCCAGCACCCGATTCAATTCTCCGGCGACCGCGATGAGTTGTTGTTCCAGGGCTTCAACCTCAGACAGGCTGATACCGCTATTGAGGACTTGCAGGGGTTTGGCCCGCTTCTTCGGGGCAGGCGCCAGGTTGTGTGCTTCCTGTGAAACCAACGCCTGGCGCAACAGGTTGTTGATTACGGTTTGATAGCCCGTGCCGGCGCTTTGCGCACGCTCACGGGCAGCGTCGATCACTGCATCGTCAAGCATTATGGTGATGCGGGTCTTGCCCTTGTTGCTGGCGACAGCACCGCGCTTACCGTTGGTGAAATCGTATTCGTCTTTCATGGTTCAAGCCTCCAGGTACTGGCGCCGTTCATTTCTTGAGGCAAGCCTGGCGCTGATAATGCGCACGAAATGTGGGTCGCGGTAGGTATAAGCAACTACCAAAATGCGTCCTTTCGCGTCAGTGCCGATGGTCACCCAGCGTTCTTCGTCATGATCGTGGTCTTGTATCGTCAGGGCCGCTCCGTCGTAGAACACGGGTTCTGCGTCGGCCAGGCTGATGCCTTTGTGTTTTTGCTGATTGGCGATATTTTTCGCTTCATCAAATTGAATCCTGAACGTTCTCATTATGCATACTTTATATGTATAAAAAAGCCAAGGGAGAAACCGTCAGTCAGGAAGATGGTCAGCCATTGATAACCGCAATGGTTACCATGTTCTGCGCGGTGAGGTGGGGCTCGATCTTGCCGAGGTTGCCCGCCTGTTTCTGTGCGCAATGGCGAGTACGTTGCGTAAAAGGATTCTGATTTGTGTGTCAGACGAGGCGAACGGGAGCAGGCGAACGCAAGGAAGTGTCAACGTGCGCTGAGCCCGTTCAAGACAGCTACTGTTCACCTGGCGATTGGGTTCCTGGCGCGCTCACTTCGGTGACCACGCCAGGGAGGGGGGAGGGGGGCCGTCTTTTCAGCGCATTTGCAAAATTATCGGACTGGCACTGGCCGGATCGGTATGCCCGCGCAGTTTGCCGACGGCCTTGGCGTCGACTGCGTCAGCGTGGTTGCCCCACGTGCTGCGCACATACGTCAGCACCTCAGCGATTTGTGTATCGGACAATTGCTCACGGAAGGCCGGCATGCGGTAGGCATCCGGTACGCCGGCGGCGACGATGCGTTGCGAGCCGTTGAGGGTGATGTTGATCGCCGAGGCATTTTCCTTGGCGAGGGCGGAGGTGGCGCCGGCCAACGGCGGCATCCACTCGGGCTGGCCTTTGCCGTCCGAGCCATGACAGGCGGCGCAGCGGGTCGCGTAGATGTGGGCGCCGGGAATGTCCTGGCGGGTATCGGCAGCCACGTATTGCCACGGGGGGCCGTCGCGCTGCGGGTCGCCGGGCAGTGACTTGAGATACCGGGCGATGGCGGCCAGGTCGTCGTCTGCCATGAACTGCGTGGAGTTGTTGAAGGCTTCGGTCATCGAGCCGTAGACCACCGCATGCTGATTGCGCCCGGTCTTGAGGAATTGCACGATGTGCGCCTCGCTCCAGCGGCCCAGGCCGGTGTTGTGATCCTGGCGCAGGCTCGGGGCGTACCAGCCATCGAGCAGGCCACCGGCGAGGTACGGCGCGCCGGACTCGTCCAGGGCCTTCTCGTTGAAAGCCAGGCCGCGTGGCGTGTGGCAACTGCCGCAATGGCCCGGGCCCTGGACGATGTAGGCGCCACGGTTCCACACCGCATCTTGATTGGGCTTGGCCGCATAAGGCGCGGTGGGAGCGAACACGCCATTCCACAACGCGATGGGCCAGCGCAGGTTGAGCGGCCAGGGGATGTCGCTGGGGATATTCGCCTGTTTGTCCGGTTGCACGCCGTGCATGAAAAACGCATACAGCGCGCGGATGTCATCGTCACTGAGCTTGGCATACGAAGGGTAGGGCATGGCCGGGTACAGGCGCTTGCCACCCGGCGCCACGCCGTGGCGCACCGCGCGGTCGAAGTCGGCCAGGCTGTAGGTGCCGATGCCGGCGTCACGGTCAGGCGTGATGTTGGTGGCGTGGATGTTGCCCAGCGGCGTGGCCATTTCCAGGCCGCCGGAGAAAGGCGCCTTGCCCGCCAGGCTGTGGCAGGCCACGCAGTCGCTGAGGCGCGCGACGTACTCGCCGCGGCTGACCAGCGCAGGGTCGGCGCTGGCGGTCGACTCCTGTGCGAAGGGCGTCGCGGGCTGGCGGGTGACGTACCAGGCCAGCACGCCGGCTGCGACCAGGCAGGCCAGCAACAGCCAGCCTGCGGTTCTTGCGAAGCGAGGGTTGTTCATGCGCGGTCCTTGTCGGTCAGCTGAAGGTATAGCGGCTCAAGGGCAGGCTGCGGATGCGCTGGCCAGTCAAATGTGCGACCGCATTGGCCACGGCTGGCGCTACTGCCGGCAACGGGGGTTCACCGATACCGCCCATCTTTTCGCCGCTCTCGACAATCCGTACATGCACCTGCGCCATCCGCGAAGGCGGCAGGATCGGGTACAGGTCGTAGTTGCGCGCCCTTGGCTTGCCGTCCACGTACACCGCTTCCTCCAGCAGGGTCTGCGACAAGCCCAGGGCCACCGCGCCATTGACTTGCGCCTCGATGATCGCCGGGTTGACGATGCTGCCGGGGTCGATGGCTTCCCAGATGTGATGCACCTTGACCTGGCCCTGATCGATCGATACCTCGGCGACCACCGCCGCATGCGAGCCGAACGGCGAGGCCATGGCCACGCCACGCGCGCGCCGGGTGCCGTCTTCGGCGGTGTAGGGCCCGCGCTTCCAGCCACCGGACAGCTCGCCCACCGCCTGCAGCAACGTCGTCAGCCGCGGGTTGTCACGCAGCAGGTGCAGGCGTAATTCGTACGGGTCGTGTCCGCCCTTGTCCGCCAGTTCATCGAGGAATGCTTCATAGAAAAAGTCGTTCAGCGAATTGCCCACCGAACGCCAATAGCCCAGCATCACCGGGCCTTTCACGTAGATCTGCGCGATGCGCTTGTTGGGAATCGCATAGGCCTTGCCCGACAGCCCTTCCAACGCGGTAGGGTCGATCTTGTCGCCCTGTTTGCCGGCCAGGCCTTCGGTGGGGCCCTCGGTGGCGCTTACCGCCTCGAGCGCCAGCGGCAGGCCTTGGTCATCCAGCGCCGCGCGGAACTTGACCACCGCGACCGGGCGCAACACATCGCGCAGGAATTCCTCCTCGCGGCTCCAGATCAGCTTGACCGGCCGACCGACTGCCTTGGCCAAAGTGATGGCCTGCGGGTAAGGGTTGGCCGATTCATACAGGAAATGCCGGCCGAAAAACCCGCCCAGCAGCGGCGAGTGCAGGGTGATCTGCGCAAGGTCGAGGCCGGTGCGCTTGGCGATGTCGGCGCGAAACATATCCGGCGCCTGGTTGGGCAGCCAGACCTCCAGTGAACCATCGGCGTTGAAGCGCGCCAGGGCGGACGGCGGCTCCAGCTGGGCATGGTTGACGTACTGGTTGTGGTAGGTGGCCTCGATGCGGGTCTTGCTATTGGCGAGTGCTGCGGCCACGTCGCCTTCGTTCTCGTCATCGCGCGACGGGCCCTGCTGCGTGGCGAGAAAGTCACGGTGCTTGTCGCTGGAAAAATCCGCCGGCATCACGCGCAGGTTCGAATCGGCGGCAGCTTCCTGCCAATCGACCTGGATCGCCTCGACTGCGCGCTTGGCGTGCCACCAACGTTCGGCCACCACTGCCACCGCGCCGGGCAGCGTGTGGACGGAGTGCACGCCTTTCATGCCTTCGACCTGCGCCTGGTTGCGCAGGCTGCCGACGGTCATGCCCAGGCGCGGCGCGTGCTGCACGGCGGCGTGAAGCATGCCGTCGACCTTCAAATCGATGCTGTACTGCGCCTTGCCGGTGGATTTGTCGTAGGCATCCAGGCGTTTCACCGGCTTGCCGATCCAGCGGAACTGGCTCGGATCGCGCAGGGTGATGCTGGCGGGGTCGGGCACCGGCATGTCCAGCGCGCGGCCGGCCAGCTCGCCGTAGCCCAGTGAGCGCCCGGACGCGCTGTGCACCACGCGGCCGGGTTGGGTGGTCAGTTCGGCCACCGGCACACCCAACTGCTGGGCGCCGGCCTGCAGCAGCATGGCGCGGGCGAGGGCGCCAAGACGGCGCATGGTCGGGTAGCTCATGCGCACCGACATACTGCCGCCGGTGATGCGCATGCCGTTTTCCATCACCACATAGGCTTCGCCAGGCGGGGCGGCTTCGACGATAAAGGTGGCGGGGTCGGCGTCGAGTTCTTCGCCAACAATCTGCGCCATCGCGGTGTGGGTGCCTTGGCCGCCTTCCATGAAGGGGCTGAGCAGGCGCACGCTGCCGTCCGGACGAATCTCTAAAAAGGCCGGCACTTGGGTGCCGCGCTCGGCCGCCGTGGCCGCTTGCACCCTGGCCGAGCCCAGCGGCAGGCCAAAGCCGATCACCAGCGCACCCACTGCCGTGCCCACCAGAAAGTGCCGACGCGACAGGTTGACCGGCTCGCCCAGCGGCAGCTCGAGCATTTTATTGCGCGTATTCATCAGGCGCTCTCCGGCTTGGCCAGCGCCTGCATGGCGCTGTGGATCGCGTTGTAGGTGCCGCAGCGGCACAGGTTGATCATCGCCGCTTCGATCTGCGCATCGCTGGGGGCGGGGGTGTGCTTGAGCAGTGCGGTGGCTGCCACCACCTGCCCGGACTGGCAATAACCGCATTGCGCGACCTGATACTCGACCCAGGTGGCAACCACGCGCTTGCCCACTTCGTCGTCTTCGATCGCCTCGATAGTGGTGACCTCACGGCCTACCACCCCAGCCACCGGCGTGACGCAGCTGCGCACGACATTGCCGTCCACCAGCACCGAACAGGCGCCGCATTGCGCCAGGCCGCAGCCGTACTTGGTGCCGGTCAGCCCCAGGTCATCGCGAATCACCCACAGCAAGGGGGTGTCCGCGTCGGCATCGACCTGATAGGTCTTCTGGTTGATTCGCAATTCCATGATTCACCTGCTGATCGACGGTAGTGGCGGCCTTTTTGGGATGGCCGCTCATTGTCGAACTCTAGACCACCGCGCAAGGGGCCAGGTATCCGATGGTCGATAAATCGCAGGATCAGGCAAGTATTCGAGAGGATTGCACTGCTTTCGGGCTACACCAGTGGCGAATCGGCTTTTGTGGTGAGCGGGGTTGCCCGCTCACCACAGGCAGCGGTGGATCGTTCAGGCAGGCAGTTTCGTGGGGTTCACGCACTCGATGGAGCGGTCCACGGTGGTCTTGGCAATCTCGAGCAAGTGCCAAACCGCCAGAATCTTCGCCCGCTGAGGGCTCTCCAATCGCTCACTGCAGTCGAGGGCAGTGGCGCAGGCGCTGTCGAGCAAGCTGGCGGTGTAGAGCAGGGCGTCTTCGAAGCTCAGGTCTTCGATTTGAACCCCTTGGGTGGGCAGGTAATGGTCGATGGCGCGGTTGAAGGCGGCGCGGTCTTTGGCGCAATGGCGGGGTGGGTCGGGGACGGTTTTTTTCATTGTATAGCTCCAGAGTGCTCAAGGAGCCGACACGCTTCGCGACTAAACGTAGGGTGGCGGCTGTACGCAGGTTAGTCGACCGGTCTGGAGCACCCGGCGCGCCCAAGGGCGCCCTGCGCACAGCCACCATAAAGTTTCATGGGGCCCTGCACCTGCTCCAAACCTGGGCGACTAAACCCGATCACTGATTAGCAGTGACGGATCGCAGACTAGCCATCGATTCCAACAGGCACAAGGCGGCAGGGATTGTCTAGGAAACGTCCTGCAATTTAAAGAGACACGGCTTGCTGGCCCTTTACAAACCATGACCAAACGCCATTAACCCCCACCCGCCAGATGGCGCGAAAGGCGTTTTTGTAGGCGCTTGTTCTCTGGTATGTAGGCAACTTCCCAAATGTGATTGAGACCCACCGGGCTTGTGTCCTGAGCGTATTCGCTTGCTTATATTCCAACGCCATCTTCGTTGCATTCAGGGATGCAGGGCATGGCGCAGGGCTATATCAACGAGCGTACGACGGACTACCACGGCTTGAAATCCCGTTTGATGGGGCACGGCATCAGCCAGCAGCGTTCCGACTATTTTGACCTGTTGAACCGACACCTGCGCCGTGGGCTGGTGGCCCCTGGGCAGTTGGTGATTGTGCCCGACGCCTACAGCGTGACCTGCTCAAGGGAAGAAGCCTGGTTGGTTCGCCATGCCGAGGCCATTCGCCGTGAACTGGACAACTCCGCTGGCACCCAAGTGATCAACGACTACGACTTGCTGCAAAGCCTGCTTGGGTATACCTCGCTGGGCGTGGGCAGTGCGACATCGGCGTGGGCACGGCATATGGATGAGGTGGCGCATACCCTGGAGCAGATCGAGCATTTGCATCAACGCCTAAGGGCGGGCGGCCTGGAGCGTGAGGCGTTTTTTCGCCAGCGCAAGGTGCTGCTTGACCTGCTGGATACCCAACTGCAAGGCGCGGCGCGGCTGGGCACCGGGTTGCGGGGCAATCAGGCGTTGAAGAAGGTGTTGGGGATTTCCACCAAGAGCTATTTGCATAAGGGGGAAATTGCCGGGTACGCCCAGCGAATCCGCGAGATTGCGCAGACATCGAAGTGGTTGGGGAAGGGCACGTATGTGGGGTTGGCGCTGGATGTGGGCGTGGCGGGATTGGAGATCAAGGAGGCGTGTGTGGAGGGGCGGGAGGCGCAGTGTCGGCGGGCGAAGTATGTGGAGACGGGGAAGTTGGTGACCAGTGTTGGGGGAGCCCTTGGGGGAGGATACTTGGGTGCAAGATTAGCCCGTGACGCTTGTAGGATTTTTTTGGGCGTGGTGGCTAAAGGGAACGGTGAATTGGCCTGCGCCGTTATTGGCGGCGCTGCGGGCGGGTATTCGGGGGGGAGTGCGGCTGGCCTTGGTGGTGCGTTTTTGGGCGGGCAAATCGCAGAGATCGACGGCGATTTGATCTTTCAGCCAGAGGGGGCTTGACCATGATTTTTCAGATCATCTCTGCAATCTTTGTATGCGCAGGGGCATTTATTACCTCGGGGCTCTTTTTATTTGTCGAATACACAAAACTCGAAGAGTTGGAGAGCTACTTCAGCGAAAACAAGGTGGTTAACGATCACAAACGCTTCTGGGGCAGAAATAAGCCTATTGACAGGTTTCATCGCATGCTCTTGATCAATCATATGTTGAGCATGCCCAAATCGCATATCAAAAGCGGGGAAGTGACCGAGGCCGAGCTGGCTGCCGTTCCCCTATCTCTCAAGCGTTGGGTCTTGTGGCCTTACGCTTTCGGGACGATATGGTTTGTCTCCGCGATCATCTGGAGCATCTGGTATGGCTAGTAGCTGTGGCAAACCCACTGATGTTCAGGCCCGTCTTCGTCGCGAACCAGACAATTTCGTTGGACCCCAGGTGATCAACAACTATGACCTGCTGCAGAGCCAGGGTTGGCGCAGGGTTAGCCCGTATCGGCTGTCGGATTTTTGGGCGTGGCGGCTAAAGGACACGATGAACTGGCTTACGCCGTTATTGGCGGCGCTGCGGCAGGGTATGCAGGAGGCAAGGCAGGTGGCGCTGGTTGCGCGTTTTTTGGCGGGGAAAACGTAGAGATCGGTGGCGATTTGATCTTTCAACCAGAGAGGACGTGACCATGGATTTTCAGATCATCTCTGCAATCTTTGTATGTGCTGGGGCATTTGTTTCCTCGGGGCTCTTTTTATTTGTCAAATACACAAAGCTCGAAGAGTTGGAGAGCTACTTCAGCGAAAACAAGGTGGTTAACGATCACAAACGCTTTTGGGGCAGAAAACAGCACATTGACAGGTTTCATCGCATGCTCTTGATTAACCAATTGTTGATCATGCCCAAGTCACATATCAAAAGCGGGGAGGTGACCGAGGCCGAACTTGCTTCCGTCCCCCTATCGCTTAAGCGTTGGGCCCTGTGGCCTTACGCTGTCGGGACGATATGGTTTGCCTCCGCAATTATCTGGAACATCTGGTATGGCTGGTAGCCGTGGTAACCCCACTGATGTTCAAGCCTATCTTCGTCGCGAACCGGACAATCTCGTTGAATCCCATGTGATCAACAATTATGACCTGCTCTAGAGGCTGGGGTGGCGCAGGGTAAGCTCGTGTCGGCTGTAGGATTTTTATGGGCATTGCGGCTAAAGGAAATGGTGCGCTGGCTTGCTCTGTTATTGGAGGCGCTGCGGGAGGGTATGCAGGAGGCAAGGCAGGTGGCGCGTTTTTGGGCGGGCAAATCGCAGAGATCAACGGCGATTTGATCTTTCAGCCAGAGGGGGTTTGACCATGGTTTTTCAGATCATCTCTGCAATCTTTGTATGCGCAGGGGCATTTATTACCTCGGGGCTCTTTTTATTTGTCGAATACACAAAGCTCGAAGAGTTGGAGAGCTACTTCAGCGAAAACAAGGTGGTTAACGATCACAAACGCTTTTGGGGCAGAAATAAGCCTATTGACAGGTTTCATCGCATGCTCTTGATCAATCATATGTTGAGCATGCCCAAATCGCATATCAAAAGCGGGGAAGTGACCGAGGCCGAGCTGGCTGCCGTTCCCCTATCTCTCAAGCGTTGGGTCTTGTGGCCTTACGCTTTCGGGACGATATGGTTTGTCTCCGCGATCATCTGGAGCATCTGGTATGGCTAGTAGTTGTGGCAAACCCACTGATGTTCAAGTCCGTCTTCGTCGCGAACCGGACAATCTCGTTAGACCCCAGGTGATCTGCAACTATGACCTGCTGCAGAGCCTGGGTTGGCGCAGGGTTAGCCCGTATCGGCTGTAGGATTTTTTGGGCGTGGCGGCTAAAGGAAATGATGAGCTGGCTTAGGCCGTTATTGGCGGCGCTGCGGGAGGGTATGCACGAGGCACGGTCTTTGGCACGGGCGGTGAGTTTCTGGACGGGAAAATTGTGGAGATAGATGGCGATTTGATCTTTCAACCAGAGGGGGCCTGATCGTGGATTTTCAGATCATCTTTGCAATCTTTGCAGTTGGAGGAGCCGTCGTGGGCTCGGGGGTCACCTTATTCGTCGAGTACACAAAGCTTGAAGAGCTGGAGAGCTACTTCAGCGAGAACAAGATGGTCTGCGATCACAAGCGCTTTTGGGGCAGAAACCAGCACATAGACAGGTTTCATCGCATGCTCTTAATCGTCCAATTATTGAGCATGCCCAAAACCTATATCAAAAGCGGGGAGGTGAGCGAGGCCGAACTGGCATCTATCCCCCTCTCCCTCAAGCGGTGGGCGTTGTGGCCGTATAACCTCGGGACGATATGGCTTGCCGGCGCAGTCATCTGGCTCATCTGGTATGACTAGTCGCCCGCGAGGGCGGTGCGTCCAACCGGATTGGAAAACCGTCAAACCACGATTCTGAGGCTGGTCGCTTCGCTTTGCCCGGTGGCGCGTGCCACCGGGCTTTTTTTTACGTGAAATCTTCCTCGAAGTGCTCCTGCTCACCCCGCGTTTCACTCTGGCGTCGCAGCACTTCCATCTGGCGCAATTCCACCCGGCGAATCTTGCCGGAGATGGTCTTGGGCAATTCGCTGACAAACTCGATGCGCCGCACGCGCTTGTACGGCGCCAAATGCTCGCGGGCGAAGGCGAGGATGTGCTGTGCCAACTCGGCGCTGCCGGGGGCGTCGTGGGCGAGGATCAGGAAGGCCTTTGGCACCGCCAGGCGCAGCGGATCCGGGCTGGGTACCACGGCGACTTCCATCACCGCCGGGTGCTCGATCAGCGCGCTTTCCAGTTCGAAGGGGCTGATGCGGTAGTCGGACGCCTTGAACACGTCGTCGGCGCGCCCGACAAACGTGATGTAGCCGTCGGCATCGATCTGCGCGGTATCGCCGGTGCGGTAGTAGCCGTCGCGCATCACCTCAGCGGTTTTTTCCGGGCTGTCCTCGTAGCACAGCATCAGGCCCAGCGGACGTATCGCCAGGGGCAGGGCGACTTCGCCCTCGGTGCCCGGCACGCCGTCGGCATCGAGCAGCGCCACCTGGTAGCCCGGCAGCGGCCGGCCCATGGAGCCCGGCTTGAGCAATTGCCCTGGGGTGTTGCCGACCAGCGCGGTGGTTTCCGACTGGCCGAAGCCGTCGCGCAACGGCAGGCCCCAGGCGTGCTGGATCTGCTCGATGATCTCCGGGTTCAGCGGCTCACCGGCGCCCACCAGTTCACGCAGGTTCAGGCGGTTTTTGTAGCTGGCCAGGTCCTCCTGGATCAGCATGCGCCACACGGTGGGCGGCGCGCACAGGCTGCTCACGCGGTAACGTTCCAGCGTGTTGAGCAGGGCCGGCGCGCTGAAACGCGCGACGTTATGGATAAAGATGCAGGCGCCGGCGTTCCATGGCGCGAACAGGCAGCTCCAGGCATGCTTGGCCCAGCCCGGAGACGAGATATTGAGGTGCAGGTCACCCGGCTGCAGGCCGATCCAGTACATGGTCGACAAGTGGCCGACGGGATAACTCTGGTGGCTGTGCAGCACCATTTTCGGCTTGGACGTGGTGCCGGAGGTGAAATACAGCAGCATCGGGTCGGTGGCCAGGGTGCGGCCTTCGGCCTCGAACTGTTCGGGGTATTCGAAGGCGGCGCTGTGCGCGACCCAGCCAGTGGGGGCGGCGCCCACGCAGATGCGGCTGCAGCCAGCGCCGAGGCCGTCAAACTTGCCGACATGCGCTTCACCGACCACCAGGTGGCGCACCTGGCCGCGCTCGATACGGTCACTCAGGTCATCGGGGTTGAGCAGGGCAGTGGCGGGGATGACCACGGCACCCAGCTTGAACGCAGCCAGCATGGTTTCCCACAGCGCGACATCGTTGCCGAGCATCAGCAGCACACGTTCGCCCCGGCGCACACCGAGAGCGCGCAGGTGGTTGGCCACCTGGTTAGAGCGCGCCGCCAGTTGCTGGAAGCTATAGCGTTGCTCGCTGCCGTCCTCTTCGACGATCCACAGCGCATCCGCCGCGTTGCCTTCTGCCATCGCATCGAAGTAGTCCAGGGCCCAGTTGAACGCGTCCAGGTGTGGCCAACGGAAGTCGCGCACGGCGGTGGCGTAGTCGGTACGGTGAGCGAGCAGAAAATCCCGAGCGGCCAGGAAGGGCTGGGTCATGGTCGGTGTCCTTGATTATTGTTGTAGGGACATGGCTGTGATGCTGCGGCCCCTCGGTTCCTCCGGGAGGCTGAACCGAGTATAGGCACGCATAAATCTAGAGATGAACGCTCAAAAACACCGGTGCGTTGTGCAAAAAAGTCATAGGGTGGCGAGGTGATTTGACGGTATGTACATAAAAGTCCAATATGGAATTATAAGTACAAATAAAGCTCTTTTTCGTCTGATTTTTTCTTCACGCTTGCCTAAACCAACAACAACTTGCGAGACACAACCATGAAGAAACGCTTCGTCATTCCCGTCCTGGCCCTTGGCCTGATCGCCTCCAGCCACTTGCTGGCTGCCGAGAAAACCCTGCGCATCGGCATCGAGGCCGCTTACCCGCCGTTTGCGTCCAAGACCGAGGAAGGCAAGATCGTTGGCTTCGACTACGACATCGGCAACGCTTTGTGCGCGCAGATGAAGGTCAAGTGCGTATGGGTCGAAGGTGAGTTCGACGGTCTGATTCCTTCCCTCAAGGTGAAGAAAATCGACATGGCCCTGTCGTCCATGACCATCAATGAAGACCGCAAGAAGTCGGTGGATTTCACCCACAAGTACTACTTCACTTCGTCGCGCCTGGTGATGAAGGATGGCGCGGTGGTGGATGATCAGTACGCCAGCCTCAAGGGCAAGACGGTCGGCGTGCAACGCGCCACGACCACCGACCGCTACGCCACCGAGGTGTTCGAGCCCAAGGGCATCACCGTCAAGCGCTACAGCAATAACGAAGAGATTTACATGGACCTGGCGGCCGGGCGACTGGACGCGATCTTCGCCGACACCATTCCCCTGAGCGATTTCCTGTCGATGCCACGCGGCAAGGGGTATGCGTTTGTCGGCCCGGAACTCAAGGACCCGAAATACGTGGGCGAGGGTGCGGGGATCGCGGTGCGCAAGGGCAATACCGAGTTGGTCAGCCAACTCAACAGCGCCATCGATGGCATCCGCGCGAGTGGCGAGTACCAGAAGATTTCGCAGCAGTACTTCAAGTCTGATATCTACGGCGATTGACCCTTGCAGCAGCCCGGCTTGCCGGCGATGGCGACCGCAAGGGCCCTATCGCCCGCCAGCCGGGCCCTGCACAAAAGCTGCTTTCAGCCCTTCAATTCCTTCAAGTGCTTGTAGACCGTCGCCCGCCCCATGCCCAGCACATTGGCCACATAGTTGGAGGCGCTCTTGCCCTTGAACGCGCCTTCGGCATGCAGCGCCAGCACCAGCTCACGCTTGTGGTCACGGGTCAGCAGGTTCAGGCTCAATTGGCGTTCACGCATCCAGGCGTGCAAGAAGGTGTTGATGCGCTCCTGCCAGTCATCACGAAAGAGTGAATCCGGTTGCGGGATCAACTTGCTCGGCGACAGGAACAGATCCAGCGCCGCCTTGGCATTCTCGAACAGCGAGATATTCAGGTTGATGCACAGCACGGCCAGGCGGCGGCCGTTATGGTCATGCAGCACGGTGCTCAGGCTGCGAATCTTCTGGCCATCCCAATTGAGTTTTTCATAGGGGCCGATATTCACCTCGCTGACGTCATCGCTGAGCATGTCCTCCAGCGCCGACTCATCACCGATGCCACGCTTGGACAGGTTGTTGGCAATGTAATCGACTTTTTGCGTGCGCAAGTCATGCAGCACCACTTCAGCGTGGGGAAAGAACAGCGTGGCGATTGCGTCGGCAATCGCGCGGAAGTTCTGCATGACCTTGTCGTGTTCGGCGGTGTTCATCAATGCGGCTCCAGGCGGGCGGGGGAGAGCATACCAGCGTCCAGGCCGAACCGCGTCAGTTGCTCCGGCAGCGGCGCACCGCGCACCAGTGCGGCACTGGCCTGGCCCATGGCGGGGGAGGTCTGGATGCCATAGCCGCCTTGCGCCGCGACCCAGAACAGCCCCGGCACCTGCGAGTCGAAGCCCGCCAGCAGATCCCCATCGTGGACAAAGCTGCGCAGTCCGGCCCAGGTACGGGTCGGGCGGCGGATGGTCAAGGTGGTGGCTTCTTCGATCTGGTAGATGCCCATGGCGATGTCCAACTCTTCGGGCTGGATATCCTGCGCCTCGACGGGGTCGGCGTTGGCGGGGGAGCCGAGGAACATGCCCGCGTCGGGCTTCATGTAGAAGGCTTCGTCAAGGGCCACCAGCATCGGCCAGGCGTGGGTGTCCTGGCCTTCGGGGCCGGCGAAGATAAACGCCGAGCGCCGCTTGGGTTGCAGGCCAATGGCGGCGGCGCCGGCCAGCCCGCCGATATGATCGGCCCAGGCGCCGGCGGCATTGATGATGATCGGCGCGGTGAAGGTGGCGTCCTGGGTATTCACATGCCAGAGGCCGGCGCTGTCACGGCTCAAACCGAGGACGTGGCTGTCAGTGCGCACTTCGCCCTGATTGCGGCGGATCCCGCGCAAGTAACCCTGGTGCAGGGCGTCGGTGTCGATGTCGCTGGCGGTGGGGTCATAAATCGCACCGTGGACTTTTTCGCGGCGCAGGATCGGCAGCATCGCACAGGCCAGGTCGGCGCTCAGTTGCTCCACCTGCGGCACGGTGGCCTTGGCGCTCAAGTACTGCGCGTTCAATTCATCCGGGTCGCCGATGAAGTCCACGGTCATTTCACCGCGCGGCGTCAGCAGTGGGTGCTCGCAGAAACCGCTGGGTGGGTGGTCGAAAAACTCACGGCTGGCAAGGGTCAGCGCGCGCACCTGCGGGGTGCCATAGGCGGCGGTATACAGCGCCGCCGAGCGTCCGGTGGAGTGGTAGGCCGGGTGGGATTCACGCTCCAGCACAATCACCTTGCCGTGCGGCGACAGCCAGAAACCGGTGGAGGCGCCGGCAATGCCGCCGCCGATGATGATGAAGTCTGCGTGGCTCATAGCTGTCTCCAAAGGGCATTAGCCAGTGCGATGTCTTCCAGGCCCAGGCCGATAGAGCGGAAGAATACGTGACGGTCGTAGGATGGGCGCGGCACCTGCTCGCTAAGCAACTCTGGCAGGTCGCCGACCACCGAACCGATGTCCCAGCCGTGCTGCTCGGCGGCAATCAGCATTTCGCCGGCCGAGCCTGGGGTGGTACGGCGATAGTCGCAGAACACCTGCATGTCGTTGAGGCTTTGCGGCGGCACTTCATGGGCGCGCGGGGCATTGGTGCTGATGGAGGTGATCAACGCCGGCTTGCTCAGGCGCGCCGGGTCGATCACCGGCCCGGCCGAGGAGGTGCACAGCAGGATCACGTCGGCGTCCTCCAATGCGGCATCGCAGGTTGAGGCGATCTTCAACCGCGGGTCCAGGCTTTCGAGCTGGGAATTTTTCCCGGCCAGGCTCGGCGAAAACAGGTTGATGCTCTGCCAGTCCCGCAGGCCTTTCACATACTGCAGATGCGCCTGCGCGACCTTGCCGCTGCCGATGATCGCCAGGCGCTTTGCCTGCGGCGGCGCCAGTGCATCCACCGCCAGCGCCGTGGTCGCGGCCGTGCGCGCGGTGGTCAGCTCGGCGGCATCGCACAGCAACAACGGCTGGCCGGTTTGCATCGACATCAGCAGCGTCCAGGCGGTCACCAGCGGCCCTTGTTCGCGCACGATGTAGGGTGAGGTCTTGACCCCATACACGCCGTCCTGCGCCAGCACCCCCAGGTAGTTGATAAAGTCACCGCCGCCGTGGGGAAATTCCACCAGCTGTTGCGCCGGTTGCACCGCGTGCCCGGCGGCGAGGTCGCGAAACAGCGCACGCAGGATCTGCAGTACATCCACCTGAGCAAGTAACTCGCGGGCCTGGGCGTGGTTGATCACGTGAGGTGTGCTGGACATGGGCGCTCCGATTATTGAACTTATTTGTCCATTATGGACTTTTTGTTCTGTTGGGCAAGAGGCAAACCTCAGCCCTTGAATCGGAACCCGCCCGACAACCGTTCTTTCAAAAAGCCGACCAGGGCACTCACCGACTTCGGCACGTGGGGCGAATAGGGCCGTATCAGGTAAATCTCATCGGCAAATGCGCCCTTGAGTGTCCAGTCCTTGAGCACTTGCACCAGCTTGCCGCTGGCCAGCGCGGCATGGGCGCTGAAATCCGGGAGAAGGGCGATGCCCAGGTGGTTGAGGGCCGCATCCCTTAACGCTTCGCTGTTGTTGGTGGCGAAGCTGCCGGCGATCGGTACGGTGACGCGCTCAAGGTGTTTGCTGCCGCGTTCGAAGGTCCAGGCGGGCTGGTCGCTGCCGCGTGGGTAGAACAGGCAGTTGTGCGCGCTGAGGTCGCCGGGTTCGCGCGGCTCGCCATGGCGTTGCAGGTAATCGCGACTGGCGACCAGCACCGAGCCGGTGTCGCAGAGCTTCCAGGCCACGTGGGTTTCGGGCACCTGGAAACCGTGGCGCACCGCCAGGTCGTAGCCTTCGGCGGCCAGCGAGCTCAAGGCGTCCGACACATCCAGCTGGAGGCGCACCTGCGGATACCGCTGGAGGAATTCGGACAAGTGCGGCACCAGTTGCTGGCGCGCGAACGCCACCGGGGCGGTGAGGCGCACCAGCCCGCGAATCTCCCCGGCCGAGTCGCGTACCGAGGAAAAACTGCGCGCGATCTGTTCGTAGGCACCGCGCACCTCGCGGGTCAGCGACAACCCGGCATCGGTGAGGCGCACACTGCGCGTGGTGCGCGTCACCAGCCGGGTACCGGTGGCTTTTTCCAGGTCGCTGATGCGCTGGCTGACTGCAGATTTGCTCACCCCCAACCGTGCCGCTGCAGCGGTGTAGGTGCCGTGTTCTTCCAGCACTGACAGCCAGTGGATGTGGGTCCACAGGCCTTCGATCTCGGATTTTTCCATGCGCTTATTGTTCGCTTATAAGGACAATCAGTTCTGGATTCTGCTCTGGTTTGGAACAAACCGAAAGCCTATCGTGTGTCCCAACGCCACCCACCTGGGATCTATTGCCATGACTACAACAATCGAGCACTACATCAACGACCAGCGCGTGAGCCGCGATGACCGGTATCAGGACGTCTACAACCCGGCCACCGGCGAAGTCACCGCTCGCGTCGCCCTGGCCAGCCGCCAGACCGTGTCCGAAGCCGTCGCCGCTGCCCAGGCCGCCTTCGCCGGTTGGGCCGACACCCCGCCAATCCGCCGCGCCCGCGTACTGTTCGAATACCTGCACCTGCTGCGTGAGCGCAAGGACGACCTGGCGCGCATCATCGTCGCCGAACACGGCAAGGTCTTCACCGACGCCCAGGGCGAAGTCGACCGGGGCATCGATATTCTTGAATTCGCCTGCGGCATCCCGAACCTGCTCAAGGGCGAACATTCCGACCAGGTCTCGCGGGGCATGGACAACTGGACCCTGCGCCAGCCGCTGGGCGTGGTGGCCGGCATCACGCCATTCAACTTCCCGGTGATGGTACCGATGTGGATGTACCCGATCGCCATCGCGGCGGGCAACACGTTCATCCTCAAGCCGAGCCCGACCGACCCGAGCGCTTCGTTGTTCATGGCCGAGCTGCTGCATGAAGCCGGCTTGCCGAAGGGCGTATTCAACGTGGTGCAGGGCGACAAGGAATCGGTGGACGCGCTGATCGAACACCCGGACGTCAAGGCTGTGAGCTTTGTCGGATCGACACCGATTGCGCAGTACATCTATGAAACCGGCGCGCGCAACGGCAAGCGCGTGCAAGGCCTGGGCGGTGCGAAAAACCACATGGTGGTGATGCCCGACGCGGACATCGAGAAAACCGTCGACGCGCTGATGGGCGCCGCCTACGGCAGTGCTGGCGAGCGCTGCATGGCGATTTCGGTGGCGGTGCTGGTCGGCGATGTCGGTGACAAAGTCATCGCTGCCCTGACCGAACGCGCCAAGCAACTGCGCATCACCGATGGCCGCGACCTCAAGGCCGAAATGGGCCCGATCGTGTCGCGTGCCGCCCTTGAGCGCATCAGCGGCTACATCGAACAAGGTGTGAAGGCTGGCGCGCAACTGCTGCTCGACGGCCGTGACTATGTACCGACCGAAGCGGGGTTGGAAAACGGCTTCTGGCTCGGCGCGACCCTGTTCGATCACGTGACCAAAGAGATGAGCATCTACCGCGAAGAAATCTTCGGCCCGGTGCTGGCCTGCGTGCGCGTGAGTGACTTCGGCGAGGCGATCAAGCTGGTCAACGACCACGAGTTCGGCAACGGCGTGAGCTGCTTCACCCGCGACGGCAACATAGCCCGCGAGTTCGCGCGGCGCATCGAAGTGGGCATGGTCGGCATCAACGTACCGATCCCGGTGCCGATGGCCTGGCACGGCTTTGGTGGCTGGAAGAAGAGCTTGTTTGGCGACATGCATGCCTATGGCACTGAAGGTGTGCGCTTCTACACCAAGCAGAAGTCGATCATGCAGCGCTGGTCGGAAAGCATCGAGCAGGGCGCGGAGTTTGCGATGCCCGTCTCCAAGTAACGACGGTTAGAACATCGCAGGGCCCCTTGTGGGAGCGGGCTTGCCCGCGATAGCGCAGGGTCAGTCAGGACATTTGTCACTGATAGACCGCTATCGCAGGCAAGCCCGCTCGCACATGTTTGCTTGCGTTCAGCGCCGCCCCGCCCGTGTACTCACATCCACCCACACCGCCAGCACCAGAATGCTGCCTTTCACAATCATCTGCCAGTAACTGTCCACGTCCAGCATCGACATGCCGTTATCCAGGCTGGTAATCACCAACGCCCCGAGCAACGCGCCATACACCGTGCCCGAGCCGCCGCGCATGGAGGTGCCGCCGATAAAGCACGCAGCAATGGCATCCAGTTCGCCCATGCTGCCTGCCGAGGGTGAGCCGGCGGCGAGGCGGGCCGTGTTGACCAGGCCGGCGAAGGCGCACATCACGCCCATGATGCCGAAGATCCACAGTTTGACCGCCTGCACGTTGATGCCCGACAGGCGCGTGGCTTCCATATTGCTGCCCACTGCATACACGCGGCGGCCGAACACGGTCTGGCTGGTGACATAGCTGAACACGCCGAGCAGCACCAGCAGCAACAGCACCGGCACCGGGATGCCGTCGTAGCTGTTGAGGGTGGTGACGAACCCGGCGAGCACCGCGCCGATCAGCACTACCCGCAGCACGTCGCGCACCCGCGAGTGCGCCGCCAGGCCATGCAGTGCGCGGTTGCGCCGTTGTTTCCAGGTGAGGAACAGCGTCAGCGCAAACAGCAACACGCCGAGCCCCACGCCCACCGCGTGCGGCAGGTAACCCTGGCCGATATACACCAGCGACGGCGACACCGGCGCGATGGTGGTGCCGCCGGTGATTCCCAGCAGAATCCCGCGAAACGCCAGCATGCCCCCCAGGCCGACGATAAACGAGGGGATGCGCAGGTAAGCGGTCATGTAGCCGTTGGCCAATCCGATCATCAACCCGCACAGCGCCACCAGGCTGAGGTTGGCCAGCAACGGCACGTGATAGACCACGTCCAGGATCGCCGCGAGCCCGCCCAGTAATCCCAGCAGCGAACCCACCGACAAGTCGATCTCGCCGCTGATGATCACCAGCACCATGCCGCAGGCCAGGATCCCGGTGATCGCCATCTGGCGCAGCAGGTTGGAGAGGTTGCGCGGGGTGAGGAAACCGCCCTCGGTCTGCCAGGTGAAAAACAGCCAGATGAATGCCACGGCGATCACCAGTGCGAGCATTTTGTAGCGGGTAAACAGCTGTTTGACCTGATTCATCTACGCGGTTTTCCGATCGTTATTATTGTGTTGGCTGAGCGCCGCGGCGAGCACCTGTTCCTGGGTGAGCCCCTGGTTGATGAAATCGCCGCGCAACTGGCCGTCGCCGATCACCAGCACGCGGTTGGACACGCCGAGCACTTCGGCCAGCTCCGAGGAGACCATGATGATCGACACTCCTTCGGCCGCCAGCGCGCCCATCAGCTTGTAGATCTCGTACTTGGCGCCCACATCCACACCGCGCGTGGGCTCGTCGAGGATCAGCACCTTGGGCTGGGTCATCAGCATTTTCGCCAGCACGGCTTTTTGCTGATTGCCGCCGGACAGGCTGGTGATCGGCAAAAACGGGCTGGACGTCTTCAGGTGCATGCGTGTGATTTGCTGATCGATGCTGCCCAGTTCGGCCTCGGCGTCGATGCGGGTCATGTGCGCGTAGGTGTCGAGTACGGCCAGGGTGATGTTCTGGCCGACGCCCAGGTCCGGAATGATGCCTTGGCGCTTGCGGTCCTCGGGCACCATGCACAGCCCGGCGCGGATGGATTTGAGCGGCGTGCGGGTGTCGATCAACTGGCCGTCCAGCCACACCTCGCCGCTGTAGCGGCCGGGGTAGGCACCGAACAGTGCCGACACTAGTTCCGTGCGCCCGGCACCGACCAGCCCGGCAATGCCGAGGATTTCCCCGCGCCTGAGGCTGAATGAAATATCGTCGACGCGTTTGCGCCTGGGGTTGTCGACGTCGTAACAGGTGACATTGCGCGCCTCGAAAACCACCTCGCCGATGTCGTGGGGTTGGGTGGGGTAGAGGTTGCTCATTTCCCGCCCGACCATCTGCGTGATGATCTGAGGGATATCCATGTCGGCCATGGCCGTGGTCGCGATGTGCTTGCCGTCGCGGATCACCGAGACGGTGTCGCACACCGCCGCCACTTCATCGAGCTTGTGCGAGATGTACACGCAGGCCACGCCCTTGGCCTTGAGGTCACGGATGATGTCGAGCAGCACCTCGATTTCCGAGCGGGTCAGGGCCGAGGAGGGCTCGTCGAGAATCAGCAGGCGCGCCTGCTTGTTCAGGGCCTTGGCGATTTCCACCAGTTGCTGGTAACCGCCGCCGTACTGCGACACCGGCAGCGCCACGTTCATGTCCGGGACCTTGAGCTCGCGCATCAACTGTTCGGCGCGATGGATCATCGCCGGATAGTTCATGCGCCCGCCAGGCAGCGTCAGTTCGTGGCCCATGAAGATGTTCTCGGCCACCGACAGGTCGGGCACCAGCGTCAGCTCCTGGTGAATGATGACGATGCCGGCGGCCTCGGTTTCACTGATGGACTGGGCCTTGAGCGGCTGTCCGTCCCAGAGAATTTCGCCCTCCCAGGTGCCATACGGATAGACCGCCGACAGCACCTTCATCAAGGTGGATTTGCCGGCGCCGTTCTCACCGCACAGGCCGACACATTCCCCCGGCCGCACCTTGATATCGATGCCGTTGAGCGCGTTGACACCGCCAAAGCTTTTGACGATGCCGTTCATTTGCAGCAGGTAGTCAGCCATGGCGGTCACAGCCCGCCAATCTGCTCTTTGGTATAGAAACCGTCCTTCTCCAGCAGGTCGATATTGGCCTTGGTCAGCGGTGTCGGGGTCAGCAGGATGGTGTCGACCTGCTTGCTGCCGTTGTCGTACTGCGAGCTATAGGACGGCTTCTCATTGCGCGCCAGTTGCACCGACAGCTTGGCGGCTTCGGTGGCGATCAACTTGAGTGGTTTGTACACGGTCATGGTCTGGGTGCCGTCGATCACACGCTTGACGGCGGCGAGGTCGGCGTCCTGGCCGGAGATCGGCACCTTGCCTGCGAGCTTCTGCGCTGCCAGCGCCTGGATCGCACCGCCGGCGGTGGCGTCGTTGGAGGCGACGATGGCGTCGATCTTGTTGTTGTTCCGGGTCAGGGCGTTTTCGACGATGCCCAGGGCTTCGGTAGGGTTCCACTCCTTGACCCACTGCTGGCCGACAATCTTGATATCGCCCTTGTCGATGGCCGGCTGCAGCACTTTCATCTGGCCTTCGCGCAGCACTTTGGCGTTGTTGTCGGTGGGCGCGCCGCCGAGCAGGAAGTAGTTGCCCTTGGGCGCCGCTTGCAGCACACCGTTGGCCTGCATCTCGCCGACTTTTTCGTTATCGAAGGAGATGTAGGCGTCGATATCGGCGTTGAGGATCAGGCGGTCATACGACACCACCTTGATCCCGGCCTTCTTGGCTTCGGCGACGGCGTTGGTGAGCACGGTGGCGTTGAACGGCACGATCACGATCACGTCGACGCCGCGCGAGATCAGGTTTTCGATCTGGGAAATCTGCTTCTGCTCGTTGGCATCGGCGGACTGCACGAAGACCTTGGCATCGAGTTTTTCTGCCGCCGCGACGAAGTAATCTCGATCTCGCGACCAGCGTTCCAGGCGCAGGTCGTCGATGGAGAAACCGATCTTCGGGTGCGCAGGGTCAGCCATCACCGGCAGGGCGAGCAAGGCCAGGGCAGTGGCGAGCAGCGTGCGTTTGAATGCTTTCATGGTGGTGCGTCCTTTTATTGTTGTTGGAAAGACACTGTGCGAAGACTCTAGGCGAACACTGTATTTGTGGCGAGCAGCCTCTTTGTGGCAAGTGGGTTCTTTGGGTTGAGCAGCCTCATTGTGGCTAGCAGGCTTATTGAGGCTAGCAAGCTTATTGTGGCTAGCAGGCTTGTTGTGGCGAGCGGGCTTGCCCCGCGTTGGGCTGCGAAGCAGCCCCTATTGCAAGCGATCGGGTTCAACCTGGCACACCGAGGTGCCGGGTCTTGGGGCCGCTTCGCAGCCCAACGCGGGGCAAGCCCGCTCACCACAAAGAGCCCACTTGCCACAAAGAGGCTGCTCATCACAAAAAGCCCACTTGCCACAAAGACCCCACTTTCCACAATGAGGCTGCTCACCACAAAGAGTCCGCCAGCCAAAGGAAATCCGCTCGCCATCAGGGATAGATAAACCGGTTGACCACCCCCTCCAGCATCTCCTGCCGGCCGCTCACTGCCTGGGGGTTCAGTTCGTGCTCAAAGGCATGCTCGGCCAGCGACGCCAGGCTGAATTCGCCCGCCAGTACGGCTTTGCCCAGCGGCTGCTGCCAACCGGCATAGCGCTGGTCCTTGAACTGCTGCAAGCGGTCGTTCTGCACCATCGCCGCTGCACGCTCCAGTGCCAGGGCGAGCACATCCATCGCCGCGACGTGGCCGTGGAACAGGTCGACGTCGTCCAGGCTCTGCCGGCGCACCTTGGAGTCGAAGTTGTAGCCGCCATTCTTGAAGCCCCCGGCCTTGAGGATTTCATAAGTGGCGAGTGTCATCTCCTCGACGCTGTTGGGGAACTGGTCGGTGTCCCAGCCGTTCTGCGGATCGCCGCGATTGGCGTCGATGCTACCGAAGATGCCCAGCGACACTGCGGTGGCAATCTCATGATGAAAGCTGTGCCCGGCCAGGGTCGCGTGGTTGGCCTCGATGTTGACCTTGATCTCGTGTTCCAGGCCGTATTCATGCAGGAAGCCGAACACTGTGGCGCTGTCGTAATCGTACTGGTGCTTGGTCGGCTCCTGAGGCTTGGGCTCGATCAGCAGGTCGCCCTTGAAGCCGATCTTGTGCTTGTGCTCCACCACCATGCGCATAAAGCGCCCGAGTTGCTCGCGCTCGCGTTTGAGGTCGGTGTTGAGCAGGGTTTCATAGCCCTCGCGGCCACCCCACAGCACATAGTTGGAGCCCTTGAGCCGCAGCGTGGCGTTCATCGCACTGAACACCTGCGCGGCGGCGTAGGCAAACACTTGCGGGTCGGGGTTGCTGGCGGCGCCGGCGGCAAACCGTGGGTTGCTGAAGCAGTTGGCGGTGCCCCACAGCAGGCGGATGCCAGTCTCTTCCTGATGGCGCTCGAGCTGATCGACCATCTGCGCGAAGTGGTTGCGGTACTCCTTCAGCGAGCTGCCTTCCGGCGCCACGTCGGTGTCGTGAAAGCTGTAGTAGTCGATGCCCAGCTTGGAGAAAAACTCAAACGCCGCCTGCGCCTTGCCGATGGCCAGTTCCATCGGGTCTGCGCTGCGCTGCCACGGGCGCTTGAAGGTGCCCACGCCAAACATGTCGGCCCCCGGCCACACGAAGGTGTGCCAATAACAGGCCGCCATGCGCAGGTGCTCGCGCATGGGCTTGCCGAGAATCAGCTTGTTGGCGTCGTAATGGCGAAAGGCGAGGGGAGCATCGCTGTCGGGGCCTTCGAAGCGAACCTTCTCGACACCGGGGAAGTACGTCATGGCGTTTTCCTTATTGTTCTTGGCGGTGTCTGGATACTAGCAACGGCACCTGGCCTGCCGAGTATGAAAATCATCAAGGTGTGGTGCGATTTTGAGTGGCGGGGGCTAGTCTGTAGCGACTGGCCTTCGGACAAAAACAATGAAAACCCTACCGCCCGTGCACCGCATTGCCTTGCTGTTCAACGGCAGCAAGATCTACGACCGGGGCATCATCACCGGCATCGGCAATTACCTGAGCAGCACCCGCGCGTCCTGGGATCTGTTCCTTGAAGAAGACTTCCTGTGCCGCCTCAAGGGCATCGAGCGCTGGCAGGGGGACGGCATCATCGCTGACTTCGACGACCCGTTGATTGGCGAAGCGCTGGCCGATATCAAGCTGCCGGTGGTGGCGGTGGGCGGCTCCTACCAGGATGCGCGTGCTTATCCCACCGGCATTCCTTACGTGGCCACTGACAACCATGCGCTGATGAAACTGGCCTACGAACACCTGATCGAGGCCGGCCTGACCCGGTTTGCCTGTTTCAGCCTGCCCGAGGCGCAGGCCAATCGCTGGGCGCAGGAGCGCGAGAAGGCCTTTCGCTTGCTGCTGCAGCGGGACGGCTTGCACGTCGAGGTCTATCGCGGTTTGGGGACCAGCGCGCCGCTGTGGGACAGCGCAGTGGAGCAGCAGATCGCCTGGCTGCAGAGCCTGCCCAAGCCGATCGGCATCATCGCCGTGACCGACGCCCGCGCGCGGCAATTGCTGCAAGCCTGTTTGACTGCCGGCATCGCGGTGCCGGAGGAAGTGGCATTGATCGGCATCGACAACGACCCGCTGACCCGCACCCTCACGCGGGTGCCGCTCAGCTCAGTGATCCAGGGCACCGAAACCATGGGGCGCACGGCGGCGGCATTGCTGCACCAGATGCTGCACGGCAAGCCCTGCACCGGAACGCAGATCCTGGTGCCACCGGAGGCGATCAATGTGCAGGCCTCCAGCTTGCACCAGCCGTTGGGGAATCCGTATGTGATGCAGGCCCTGCTGTTTATCCGCCAGTACGCGTGCCAGGGCATCAAGACCGCGCAGGTGGCGGCTTATGTGGGGGTGTCGCGCTCGTCACTGGAGTCGCACTTTCGCAAGGAACGCGGCTGCAGCGTGCATGACGAGATCCTGCGCTTCAAACTCGCCGCCGCCGCCAAGTGCCTGGAAAACCAGGCACTGGCGATTGCCGATATTGCCCAGCAATGTGGCTTCAAGTCCGCGCAGTACCTGCATACGGTGTTTCGGCGCGAGTTTGGCTGCACGCCGCGCGAGTATCAGCAGGGCACGGCCTAGGTCATTGTGGGAGCGGGCTTGCCCGCGATAGCGGTGTGTCAGCTTAGATCCTGCTTGGAACTACCACTATCGCAGGCAAACCAGCGCCTGCATTTTTTGACTGTTGAGACGCTTAGAACACGGCCTTGACCTGCAAGCCCAACACCAACGCGTTGTCGATGTCCGAGCCGGAAAACGCTCCCGGTTCGATGATGTATTGCACATCCGGGCGCAGGTTCAGCCAAGGCGTAGCCTGGTAGCCGTAGCTGAGTTCGATCAGTTGTTCGGCATTGTCCAGGTTGGGGTAGCTGTTGCCTGCGTTGAACGCCGCCAGCTCCTGCACGTCACGGCTGCGCGGGTTCGGCACGGCACGGCCATAACCCAGGGCGAGGGTATCGCGCGGGCGCCCTTCGAACGGTTTGTACAACACCACGCCCGCGCCATACCACTTGCTGAACGGCGAGGCCGCTTCGCTGGCGGCGGAGTATTGGCCGAAGGCGTGCAGCACACGGCCGGCGGAGCTGCTGGAGGCCCATACGGCCTGGTCGATCAACAGGTAGTGACCGCCACGCCCGCTGACGTCTTTGTCGCTGCCGATGCGTTTTACATCCGAGCTGTCGTAGTAATAGCCCAGCTTGTATTCACCCGGCAGCGTGCCGGCGTGCTTGTACACCAGCTCGATCGGCACCACGGTGCCGGTGGTGTGCTTGGGGCCCAGGTGCCAGGCGCGGCTGGAGTTGCCGTTGCTGTCCGGGTCCACGTTGAAAGCGGCCACGCGCAGTTGCCAGGACGGCGAGAAGTCATACTTCACCCGTGCGCCCAGGCGCGCATTCGGGTAGTTGGTCCAGCCGCTGCCGCCGGACATGTTCAGCGGGTGCCCGCAGAAACCGGCGTTCATGAAGTTGCACAGAATGCCGCTGTCCAGGCCGCCAAGATCATTGCCCATGGCCATGTAGCCGAGCTTGAGGTTCAGCGCCGGAGTGAACAGCGTGCGTTCGTAGCTCAGCTCGGTCAGACGGGTGTAGAGGCCGCCGTAGTTTTCCTGGATCGGCAGGCGGTTGCCCACCAGGTCCTCGGAGGCGCTGTTGCCGCGCCGGTCATTAATGGTCAGCTGGATGCGGTCGCCATTGTTGAAACCGTACAGCTTGCCCAGGTCGAACTGCACGCCGAGCTTGAGGTTCTGTGAATAACGCGCCGAACGGTGCTGCCCGCCGTGGGCGTTATAGGCGGTTTCGCCGCTGTAGTCGCCGGTAAAACGGATGCCTTGCTCGTCCAGCTCGCGGCGCAGGCCGCCCCAGTCGCCGGTCAGGGTGGTGTCGTCGGCTTGGGCGGGCAGGGCGGCACTGAAGGCCAGGCCCAGCAACAGGCGCCCAAGCAGGCGGTCGGGGAAAAAGTGAGAAGTGGGGGTCATGCGCGGTCTTCCAAAAAGCCGAAAGCGCGGTGCGGGGGGCACCGCGCGAACACAGGGGTTATGGCAGGGCGTAGGCGATCACGTAGTCGCCACGGTCGGTGGACTGGCGTGCGCCGCCGGCGGTGATGACGATGTACTGCTTGCCGGTTTTTGGCGACACGTAGGTCATCGGGCCACCCTGGCTGCCGACGGGCAGGCGGGCTTTCCAGATTTCATCACCGTTGGCGCTGTTGAACGCGCGCAGGTAGAAGTCCTGGGTGCCGGCAATGAAGATCAGGCCGCCCTGGGTCGACAGGGTACCGCCGAGGGTCGGCAGGCCGATCTTGATCGGCAGGTGCATGCGGATGCCCAGCGGACCGGTGTCTTCAACGGTGCCCACCGGCACTTGCCACGCGACCTTCTGGGTCTTCATGTCGATGGCGGTGAGGGTGCCGAACGGCGGTGCCTGGCACGGAATGCCGGCCACCGACAGGAAGCGGTTTTTGTTCACCGCATATGGCGTGCCCTTGAGCGGTACTGCGCCCATGCCGGTGTTCAACGCTTCGCCACCGGACGAGGCTTGCGCCTTGTTCTGCGACGGCACCATCTGGATCCACAGGCCCAGGCGCATGTCGTTGACGAAGATAAAACCGTGCACCGGGTCGGTGGAGATGCTGCCCCAGTTCATGCCACCCAGGGAGCCTGGGAAACTCAGCGATTTGTCGGTGCCTGGCGCGGTGTACAGGCCTTCATAGCGCATGCCCTTGAAGTCGATGCGGCACAACAGCTGGTCGTACGGCGTGGCGCCCCACATGTCCGACTCGGTCAGGGTCTGCGCGCCGATCTGCGGCATGCCCACCGATTTCGGCTGGGTCGGCGAGTAGGGTTCGTTAGGGATGTTGGCGGCCTTGACCGGGACTTCCTTGACGTCGGTCAGCGGCTTGCCGGTGGCGCGGTCGAGCACATAGATCTGCCCGGCCTTGGTGCCGATCACCACCGCTGGAACTGCCTTGTCGCTGCCCGGTGGGGTGAAGTCGATCAGGCTCGGTTGCATCGGCAGGTCGAAGTCCCACAGGTCATTGTGGACCGTCTGGTACACCCACTTTTCAGCACCGGTGGAGGCATCCAGTGCCAGCACCGAGGCGCCGTATTTGTGGTTCAGTTGAGTACGTTCGACGCCGTAGATGTCGGTAGACGAGCTGCCCATCGGCAGGAAGACCGTGTTCATCAGCGGGTCATAAGACATCGGCGCCCAGCTGTTCGGGGTGCTGCGCACATAGGTGCTGCCGTCGGCCGGTGCTTGCTTGTCTTGCGGGTTGCCCGGGTCGAAGGCCCAGCGCATCTGGCCGCTGATCACGTCGAAGCCACGGATCACGCCGCCAGGCATGTCGGTCTGCACGTTGTCGGCGACGCGGCCGCCGACCACCACGGTGGTGCCGGCAATCAACGGCGCGGACGACAGCTGGTAGTAGCTGTCCGGTACATCGCCGAGGCCGGCCTTGAGGTCCACCTGGCCATGGGTGCCGAAGTCTTCGCAGAATTTGCCGGTGTCGGCATCCACGGCGATCAGGCGCGCATCAATGGTGTTGGTCAGCAAGCGGCGCTGGCACTGCGCACCGGCAGGCACGCTGGCGGCAATGATCGGCGAGCTGTTGGGCTGGGTCGGCTGGGCGATCGGCGCGGTCGCGTCGAAGTAGGCCATGCCCCGGCAACGCTGCCAGACCGCCGATTTGGCGTTGACCTCGTTCTTCCACAGCTCTTTGCCGGTGTCGGCGTCGAGGGCGATCAGGTTGTTGTGCGGCGTGCAGATAAACACCTTGTTGCCGATCTGCAAGGGCGTGAGCTGGTCTTCGGCACCGTTGCCGTCGCTGATCGCCACGTCACCGGTGTGGTAGGTCCACGCCACCTTGAGTTTGTCGATATTGTCGCGATTGATCTGGTCCAGCGCGGCGAAGCGGCTGCCACCTTCGGTGTTGCCGTAGTGCGCCCAGTCTTTCTGCGCGTCGGCTGCAGCCACCGGCGTGATGCCCGGGCCAGTACCGTTGGGTGCGACACTCGGATGGGCGACAAACATATTGCCCGCCGCAACCGCCACACCCACCGCCAGCACGGCGGCGACGCCATAGGCACCGCGTGCAGGCCGGCCAGCCAGCAGCGGATAGACCAGCGCCACCACCAGGCCGATGGCCGCAAACATGAACAGCCGCGAGAACAGCGGCCAGAACACCAGCCCGACATCGGCCACTGCCCAGATCGCCGTCCCCACCAGGAACGCTGCGAACAACCACGCGCCAGCGGTCTTGCCTCGGGCGATCAACATTCCGGAAACCGCCATGGCCACGCCGCCGACCAGGAAGTACCAGGAACCGCCGAGGCTCACCAGTTTGGCGCCGCCAACAGCCAGCGCAAGGCCGAGCAGGGCGATGATGACGCCCAAACCCAGCAGGAGGAATCTAGAGGCGCCATGGGCGCGCGATGCTCGTTTCATATCGACAGGACTCGAAGGTGAGAGGGCAAAGACGCGATTTTAGCAAGATAAGTAACTAGTTAGTACATTGGAGTCCTGCAATAGACTATTACAGGTGCTGCGATGATGGGATGCGGTTAAATGCCGCTTCGGGTGCAACGCTGGGGCATCGCACCGCGAAGGGCGTGTCGTCCTAGTGATTTAAGCGCTGGTTAATGCCTTTGCAATCCTGGGGAGCCAGTTGGTTGCGGTGCCAATCAGAGTGTTGCCGGGCGCTGATACGGAGGGTGTGAGATTGATGTGCACGACCCATGCTCCCCGTTCGCCGGCGAAGATTGGCAGGTATACCGCTGGAGCGACGCTTTCGGACGTCCCAACGGACAGGAAAACGTCGCAGTCGAGCGCCGCCACATTGGCGCGGTTTATGTCATCAGCCGACAGTTTCTCACCAAACCAGACAACGTTCGGTCGAACCAGGCCATTACAATGTTGGCAGTGCGGCGGATCCAATGGACCTTCTTCTAGTGACACATTGACAGGTAGGGCATTCAGATAGGGTTTATTGCATGAGTAGCAGCGAGCAGTGGTCAGGTGCCCATGTAGATGAATCGCATCCCTGGAGCCAGCGCGCTCATGCAGATCGTCGACGTTCTGCGTGATTAGTGTTACACGGTGCAGGGATTGTGCGAGCTCAGCCACGGCCAAGTGCGCAGCATTTGGCTTCGCTTTGCTGACCAGCATTCGACGCCAGGAATACCAGCCCCACACCAATGAAGGGTTTCGTTCAAAGGCCTCAGCGCTGGCGAGTTCTCCTTGCTTATAGCGCGACCAGAGCCCGGTCGCGGGGTCGCGGAATGTGGCAATGCCGCTTTCGGCGGAGATACCTGCACCTGTAGAAATGACCACGTGTCGCGCGGTGCGTAGCTTCTCGATCGTTTGATGAAAAAGGGCTTCAGCGTTCATTGTTTCCCCTCAAGAGGTTGAATTCAGTTTCGGACGCACTGATCTCGCAACCAATCGAAGTTGCTCCAGTATTTGCGGTCGCCGCCTGCCTGGGTACGCTTTTTCTCGATGTAGGGCGCAAGCACCTGGTGGCAGTGCAGGATGCTGGGCGCCCAGTTTTCGATGATGACGTGTTTGTTCGTAATCAAATCCACACGCAGCAGTGCTGCTACGACGTCGTAGTTTGCGCAGGCCAACGATGCCTGCTGGATGTGGCGTTCGTCCCAGCTGTCATGATGCAAACTCGATAGCGTCGCACGGACTGTCTCGCGCGCTTCGCGGGCGTCACTGGCTTGCAGGAATTCGACGATCGAGATAATGCTCTGCGCTTCGGAAGCCAGTTGTGTTGCCTTGAGTTGAGACGTCAAGATCACAATCTGACGCCATACAAGGTACACAGAAAAGAACGCAGCCAGCGCCACGATGATCTGTACTGTCAATGTCCATTTTTCGTAATCAGTCATTTCCATTCTCTTGCTGGTTAAGAATCACATGTGTTTTATCATCTACGCCGCTCAGGCTATCCCGCGCTTGCGCATAGAGCGATCCGGCATCAGTGACTGCCGCGAACAGCGTCATGCAGGAGGCGAATTTGAGTGCGTCGACTTCGCCGAGCAGCTCCTCCAAGGGCACTGCTGCATCGAAGACGGCGCGGGTGGCGCGAGCAAGCCTTGACCCCAGTAGCGGGTGTTGCAGGTAGTCGCGTGCCTCAGCAGCGTCCTGCAAGCCGTAGTAGGTGGCTTTTTCGCTGGAGCCCAGGCCGCGAAGTTGCGGAAAGATGAACCACATCCAATGGCCTTCTTTTTTTCCGCGCTTCAACTCGTTAAGGGCAGCATTGAATTGTGAGGCTTGGGCCAGGACAAAGCGTTCCAGTGATTGCTTCATGTCGTACTCCATCAATAATGACGTTTACAGACAGTTCTTCGCGAACTCTTCGAGCATGTCGGCGCGTATAAGCGCCTCAGGATCATCGGCATGTACCGTATCGACCTGGCGTTGTACGCAGCTTTCACGTTCACTGGTGCTGTTGCCGGAGCCTGCAGCCACCGTTGCTTGTGGCGGAGTGGTTACGACCGCCTGGCCTGGCGTGGGGATGTCGACCAGTTGCTCATAGCGGGAGACAAAACCAGCATCGACGTAGGCGCTGTCCTTTTCGAAGGTCTCTTCCTCTCTCACAGGGTTGGCCCATTGCTGAAAGCCGCCGAGCAAGCCCATTTTGCCGGGGTGCTGCCGGCGCAGGTCGGGTGTGAGGGCGACGAGTACCTGGCTTACCTCGCCCGCGTTCCAGATGACGATTGCCTGCAGTACTCCCTCATCACTGAACAGGCGTTCCTGGCCCTGCTTGACCACACGCTGCTGTTGATCGTAGCTGTCGCGCCCGAGCCCCTGGAACTGGCTTTCCTGGCGGTCACCTACCCACACCGTTGCAGTGGCGCTGACTAGCTTGCCCTTGTTCCACTCCAGTTCTCGGATAAGGTGCCCGTTGTCATCCCAGTACTGTTCGGTGCCGTCGTTGGCCAAATCACTGGCCATGTATTGGTTAACGTTTTCCTTGAGTGCCACACGGCTGACGTGATGGATGTGTTTACCGTCATAGCTGTACTGGTCAACTACGCGTGTGCGCAATTTTCCGTGTTCGAACACACTGGATTCCGTCACGTTGCCGTGCGCATCGATACGCCGCTGGGCGCCGTGCTGCAGGCCGTTTTCGTAATTTTCCTCGGCGGAAATATAGAAGCGATTACCGTTCAGACCGTAATCTTTTTGAGGGCCGTGTTGCTTCCCATTGAGGTACGTGCGGTGTTGGGTGCCACGGTTGTCGAAACCACTGCGCTGGCCGTTTTCCCATTCCAACTCAGCGATCAGCGAATCGCCTTCATTGTCCCACGCGCGTTCTACACCATTCTTTTTGCCTGCGGTGTAATGCACTTCGAGGGTGCGCTCACCGTTCTCTGGATTGAACTGCTCGGTAACGCCGTCCTGCGCTCCGTTTTTCCAATGAGCGACCAAGGTTCTCTTGCCGGTCTTGGCATCGAATCTTTCTTCCTTGCCGTCGCGCTTGCCGGCTTTGAACTCGCCCGAGGCCAGTAAGTTGCCGGCGTTGTCAGAGCAATGAATTTCTCCATCGGGCAGCCCATTTTTAATGTCGACAGTACAAGAGCCTACATTGAACAAACCGAGCACGGACATAGGATAATTGAGCACGCGCCCGTTGAACGGATCATCCGCGTGCACTTTGTAAAGCAAACCTTGGATTTCTCGGGTCTGACGAGCATCAATCTCTTCGGAAAAGCAGCCTGTGAGGCTAAGGGATGCCAGGGATATTGCACCCATGGCCAGGCAACTACGGATGTTGAGCGACACCAGAATCTCCTTATTCACGTGACGGCAACTGCCGATCAATGATGCGTGAAAAGGACGCAGTGTAGAGCAAGTGAGGCGAGTGATTCCAATTTGATATCAGTTGATGTCAGGGCAGGCAGGAGACGGCTGCCCTCGCAAAATTCAGTTTCGGGGGTCTATCAGCGAAACGCCGGCACCACCTGCTCGATAAACAGCGCCAGGGACTTCTTCTTCTCGGCATGCGGCAGGCTGTTGTCGCACCAGAAGCTGAACTCATCCACGCCCAGTTCCTGGTAGTAGCGGATGCGCGGGATGATTTCTTCGGCGGTGCCGATCATCGCGGTCTTGTGCAGGCTTTCCAGCTCGAACTCGGGGCGTGCGGCGAATTTCTCTTCCGGGCTCGGCGCCAGGAAGCCATTCACCGGTACTTCCTTGTTGCCGAACCAGGCATCGAAGGTGCGATAGAACTTGGAGATCGCCTTGGCCCCGACTTTCCAGCCGTCCGGATCATCGGCGGAATGCACGTGGGTGTGACGCAGCACCATCAGTTGTGGGCGCGGTACGTCGGGATTGTTGTCGAGGGCGGCCTGGAATTTGTTTTTCAGGTCGAGGACTTCTTCGTCGCCCTTCATCAGCGGCGTGACCATCACGTTGCAGCCGTTGGCCACCGCGAAGTTGTGCGAGTCCGGGTCGCGGGCGGCGATCCACATCGGCGGGTTAGGCTGCTGGATCGGCTTGGGCACGCTGGTGGAGGTGGGGAATTTCCAGATCTCGCCGTCGTGGGCGTAGTCACCTTTCCACAAGGCGCGCACCACCGGCACCATCTCGCGCAAGGCCTGGCCGCCGGAGGAGGCGGGCATGCCGCCGGCCATGCGGTCGAATTCGACCTGGTAGGCGCCACGGGCCAGGCCGACTTCCATGCGGCCGTTGCTGATCACGTCGAGCAACGCGCATTCGCCCGCCACCCGCAACGGGTGCCAGAACGGCGCAATGATGGTGCCGGCGCCCAGGTGAATGGTGGTGGTCTTGGCCGCGAGGTAAGCCAACAGCGGCATCGGGCTCGGCGAGATGGTGTATTCCATGGCGTGGTGTTCGCCAATCCATACGGTGCTGAAACCACCGGCCTCGGCCATCAGGGTCAGTTCGGTCAAGTCTTCGAACAACTGACGGTGGCTGACGCTTTCATCCCAACGTTCCATGTGTACGAACAGGGAAAACTTCATGACGCTTACCTCGGATCTATTGTGATCGGCCTGTCGACTGCGGGCCCTTAAGTACTCTCGCCACCTTGAAGCTTGCCTGTGATAACGGCTGTTCGGCGGATTGATTGTTGGTATACCATAATACGGAATATCCGCAAAACTTTTCTCTCCAACGGTTGCACCCTCACCTCACAAGGAAGGCGAGCTCGATGAACATAAAACAAAAATTAATCCTGGCGTTTGCGGTGATTGCCAGTCTACCGGTGATTCTGGTGGCTGTGCTGATCATCCTCAACGTACGCCATGAGGCCCGCGACAGCTTTGTCGACAGCAGTGGCCGCGAGATCCGCCAGGTCGACAACGCGATGCAGCTGTTCTTCGAAGGCATCAGCCAGAACGTCGCCTACCTGGCTGCGCACCCGCAGTTGCGCAGCCTGCAGGGCGATGTGAAACGCTACCTGGCAAGCGACGCCGCGCACATCGCTCCCGGCGAGCGCGACCAGCAGTTGTTCGCGCTGTTCGAGGGCCTGGCCAAGAGTCATTCGGCCTACACCTACCTGTCGCTCGGCACCGAGGATGGCGGCTATGTGTTCTGGCCCGGCGACCCCAACCTCGCCAACTACGACCCGCGCACGCGGCCCTGGTACAAGACGGCCATGGCGCAACCGGGCAAGACCCTGCGCACCGAAGCCTATTACTGGGCGGCCGACGACGTGGTGCTGGTGAGCACCGTGCAAAGCTTCAACGACCGCCAGGGCAAGGCGAGCGGGGTGGTCAACATCGACGTGTCGCTCAAGCAACTGACCGACCTGGTCAAGCAGATCAAGCTGGGCGAAAGCGGCTACCTGATGCTGATGGAAGCCAACAACACGGTGCTGGTAGACCCGAATGACCCGTCCCACAACTTCAAGAAACTCGGCGAGTTGGGTGACGGCTACCGGCAGTTGAGCGATGCCGGCCAAGGCCTGGTGCAGGTGGAACTGGCGGGCGAGCGCTACATGGCGCTGGTGTGGCCGTCGAAGGCATTGGGCTGGCGCTTTGTCGGGCTGGTGCGCGAAAGCGAAGTGATGGCCGGCGCGGCACGCCTGACCTGGTTGATCGCGGCTATCGCATTGGTGTGTGGCCTGCTGTTTGCTGGGGCGGGCGCCTGGTTTGCCGGGCTGATCGTCAAGCCGATCCGTGGCGTGGCCAGTGGTTTGGAAGGCATTGCGCAGGGCGAGGGTGACCTGACGGCGCGCCTGGCGGTCAATGGTCGCGATGAGACGGCGCAGCTCGCCGGCTGGTTCAACCAGTTCCTGGAAGCCATCCGCACACTGATCCAGCGCATCGGCCAGGCCGCCGCGCAAATCCACAGCAGCTCCGGCAGTGCCACCGAAGTCTCGATAGAGATGGCCGACGTCGCCTCACGCCAGCGCGAAGCGGTGGACATGGTCTCCACGGCGTTTCATGAAATGGTCGCCACCTCCAACGAAGTCGCGCGCTCCTGCAGCCAGGCAGCCGATTCTGCCGACAATGGCCAGCGCCAGGCCCACACCGGGCAACAGCAGATTGACGCGGCGGTGAGCAGTGTCGGGCGCCTGAGCGAAGAGATCGGCCACTCCGCCCAGGCCATGGAGCAGTTGGAAAAAGACAGCAACGACATCCAGTCGATCCTCGGCACCATCCGTTCCATCGCCGAGCAGACCAACCTGCTGGCGTTGAACGCCGCCATCGAAGCCGCCCGGGCCGGCGAGCAGGGACGTGGGTTTGCGGTAGTGGCGGATGAGGTGCGCGCCCTGGCCAAACGCACGGCAGACTCCACTGGCGAAATCGACGGACTGCTTGGCAATCTGGCGCGGCGCACCCATCAGATGGGCAAGCAGATGCATGCCAGCCTTGAGGTGTCCCAGGAAACCGTGGTGTCGATCAACGATGCGCGCGCCAGCTTTGGCTTGATTCGTGAGTCGGTGGACGTCATCCGCGACATGAACACGCAAATCGCTACTGCCGCCGAAGAACAGCACCAGGTGGCCGAAGACATCAACCGGCATATCAGCCAGATTCACGCGGATGCACAGTTGGTGGCGAGCCTGGCCGACTCCACGCGCGGCGATGCGCAGCAATTGACCGCGTTGTCGCAGACCTTGAACCAGTTGGTCAGCCGCTTCCGTACCTGACCGCCGCTATCGCAGGCAAGCCAACGCCCATCGTTGAAATGCATTCAGCTGTGGGCGCTGGCTTGGCTGCGGTGTATCGGCATTAATCAGGCAACCAGGGGCAGGGCGCCCATCTTGCCGTGGCAATACACCAGCGGCCCGGCGTTCTGCTGGGGCACGATCAGGTTTTTCACCGAGCCGACCATGATTGCATGGTCGCCACCTTCATACTCGCGCCACAACTCGCACTCGATCACCGCCGTGGCGTTCGCCAGGATCGGATTGCCCAGTTCGCTGAGCGTCCATTCGATGCCCTGTGCCTTGTCCTTGCCCTTGCGCGCAAAGGCATAGGCTTCGGTTTGTTGCCCACCGGAAAGGACGTGGATCGCAAAGCGCTTGTTCTTGATCAGCACCGGGTACGAATCGGAGCTGTAGTTGGGGCAGAACAGCACCAGCGCCGGGTCCATCGACAACGAACTGAAGGCACTGGCGGTCAGCCCGACGATTTGCCCGTCGTCATCGAGCGTGGTGATCACGGTGACCCCGGACGGAAACGAACCCATCACTTGTTTGTAGATAGCGGCATCGATCATGGGAAGGTCCTCTGGCGGTAGAGCGGGTTTTTATGAATTTGTAGGTCTGATGGTATACCGTAATACACTCGATGCAACAGCTTTTTCAGGCAGCCGATAAACCTCAACCTTTGGTCTTATAACCAGTAAATACGGGGGTAAAAGCGCGAAAACACCGGGGGCCATGTGGCACACTTGCGGATCAGATGCGCGCTGAGACTACGGATCAGTCTTGTGAAAATGTTGGAATACCATAATATGGTGTTCATCTGAGGGGCCGCCACGATGCGCCCCCGGTATGGCGTCAAACAACTATAAGATCAGACAAACGCGAGTCCATTTCCATGCCCCAGATGTCCCGGCAAGATCCCCTGATCGAGAATCACACGGTCGATTACGTTCCTCTCGCAGAGCGCCATGGAAAGGCCCGCGACCTGTTCACCCTATGGTTCAGCACCAACATTGCGCCGCTGCCCATCGTCACCGGTGCCATGGTGGCCCAGGTGTTCCACCTCAACCTGGTGTGGGGGCTGCTGGCGATTGCCCTCGGGCATCTGCTCGGCGGTATCGTGATTGCCCTCGCGTCGGCCCAGGGCCCGCGCATGGGCATCCCGCAGATGGTGCAGAGCCGGGGCCAGTTCGGCCGTTACGGCGCACTGCTGATCGTGTTCTTCGCGGCGCTGATCTATATCGGCTTTTTCATTTCCAACATCGTGCTGGCCGGCAAATCCATCGTCGGCATCGTGCCCGCGGTGCCGGTGCCGGCGAGCATTCTGATCGGCGCGCTCAGCGCTACCGCCATCGGCGTGATCGGCTACCGCTTCATCCACAGCCTCAACCGCATCGGTACCTGGGTAATGGGCAGCGCGCTGCTCGCCGGTTTCATCTACATCTTCGCCCATGACCTGCCAGCGGACTTCCTCACCCGTGGCGGTTTCAACGCCGCCGGCTGGCTGGCCACGGTGTCGCTGGGGGTGATCTGGCAGATCAGCTTCTCGCCCTACACCAGTGACTATTCGCGCTACCTGCCGGCGGATATCGGCATCACTCGGCCGTTTATTGCGACCTACCTGGGCGCCACGCTCGGCACCATCCTGTCGTTCGCATTTGGTTTGGTCGCGGCACTGGCCACGCCCGAAGGCACCGAAGCGATGGTCGCGGTCAAGCAAGCCACTGGCTGGCTCGGACCGATCCTGATGGTGCTGTTCCTGCTCAATATCATCAGCCACAACGCCCTGAATCTGTACGGCGCGGTGCTGTCGATCATCACCTCGATCCAGACCTTTGCCAGCCATTGGACTCCGAGCATCAAGGTGCGCGTGGTGCTGTCCGGCGTGGTCCTGACCGGTTGCTGCGTCGTGGCGCTGGGCGCATCGGCGGACTTCATCTCGCAGTTTATCGGGCTGATCCTGGCGCTGTTGCTGGTGCTCGTGCCGTGGGCGTCGATCAACCTGATCGACTTCTATGTGATCAAGCGCGGGGTGTACGACATTGCCTCGATCTTCCGCGCGGACGGCGGGGTCTACGGGCGCTTCAACCTGCATGCGATCGTGGCTTATTTCATCGGCATCATTGTCCAGCTGCCGTTTGCCAATACATCGCTGTACGTGGGGCCGTGGGCCAATCTGGTGGACGGCGCGGACCTGTCGTGGCTGGTGGGGTTGGTGGTGACGTGCCCGCTGTATTACTGCCTGGCGACACGTCAACATACCCAGAAGGTCAGGGCGGCGCGGTTGGGCTACACCGACTGACCTTTGCTCACACCTCAGGCTCCAGAATGGGGGACCGAGATCGACTTCAAGCCAGCTTCATGCGCTGAGCAGAGTGCCCCCGCCAAACTCGCCCAATGCATCCAGCAATGCACCGACGAAGTATTCCTTCGACGCGCGATCCCAGAGGATATGCAACGCCGGTGCCTCCACACTCCCGGTGTGGATCACAAGCGCATTCACCCGCGCCACTGACGTCTGCGCCACCGCTCCCGGCTGGAAGGCCGGGAAACCGAGATCGACCCCGCAGAGCTTGGCCATCACGTGGGCAATCACCGCGCCGCTGAGCAACACACAGGCGTGGCTGTCCTGGCGCGGCAGCAGGTAGTTGGCGCGGTGGTCCAGCTCCCAGCGGGCCTCTTCATCGGCGATGCGCTGGCCCTGATCCTGCGGGCTACCCAACAACAGGTATTCGGTCTGCGACAGGCGCGCCACCCAACTGCCGTCCGCTTGCGGGGTGGCCTGGTTGGGGGCGGCGGGCAGGGTGAAACCGCGTGCGCTGAGGTACTCGGCGCTTTGCGCGCCGCGAAAGCCGACCCGGGGCAGATCGGTCTGGTCAACCAGGTGGCAGGGCGGCGTGAAGAGTTCGTGGGCTTTCAGACTGGTCATGGCTTAACCCTCCTGGCGTTGGTTGGTGGGGTCGAAAAACGGCAGTGGCACCACCTCGGCCTGGACGACGATGCCGCCTTCGACGCGAATCGGGATGCGCTGCCCCGGTGTGCTCTGCTCGATCCCGGCGTAGGCCAGGCCGATGATGCGGCCCAGCGTTGCAGAGTATTCGCACGAGGTGACGTTGCCGCTGATGTCCGGGCCGTCGAGCACCAGGTGGCCTTCCAGCGGTTGCACGCTGCCCTTGGGCAAGGTGAAACCCACCAGTTTGCGTTTCAGCGGCTGGGCTTCGAGGATGTCCACCGAGCGGCGACCGACGAAAAACGGCTTGTTGCGGCTTACCGCCCAGCCCATGTCGATTTCTGCCGGGTGGGTCATGCCGTCGGTGTCCTGGCTGATGATCACGTGGCCTTTTTCAAGGCGCAGCAGGCGTTGGGTTTCGACGCCGAAGGGGCGAATATCTAACGCCTTGCCGGCCTCCATCAACGCATCCCACAGCGCCAGGCCGTGGCGTGCAGGCACGTGGATTTCATAACCCAGCTCGCCGACAAACCCGACCCGCAGCAACCGCGCCTTGATCCCGGCCACCGTGCCTTGGCGCACGCCCAGGTAGGGGAAGGCCTCGGCACTGAGGTCGAGGTCAGTGCAGACCTGTTCCAGCACCTTGCGCGAATCCGGCCCGGCCACGTTCACCGCACAGATCGCGGCAGTGACGTTCGCCACGTCGACGTCGAGGCGCCATTGCGCGTTCCACTTGAGCATCTGCTGGTAGATGCGGTCGACGCCGCTGGTGGTGGCGGTGACGTAGAAGTGCTGGTCGGCCAGGCGCGCGCACACGCCGTCGTCGATGACCACCCCGTGTTCATTGGTCATCAGCGCATACCGCGAACGGCCCACCGGTTGCTTGAGGAACGCGAAGGTGTACAGGCGGTTGAGCAGTTCGGCGGCATCCGGGCCGCGCACGTCCAGGCCGCCGAGGGTCGACACATCGATCAGTCCGACGTGGTTACGCACGTGCAGGGCTTCGGCCTGCATGCAGGCGTCGCGATCCTGGGCGCGGCCGTAGTAGGCCGGGCGTTGCCAGATACCGGCGGGCATCATCTTCGCCCCGGCCTGCACATGCCGCGCGTGCATCGGTGTCTGCCGGTAAGGGTCGAAGGCGCGCCCGGCGACATGCGCGAGTTTCTCCGCGACGAAAGGGGGCCGTGCGGTGGTCACCCCGGTCTCGCTGATATTGCGCTGGGTCGCCCAGGCCACCAGGCGCGCGGTCGGCAGCGCCGAATGCCGCCCTTGGGATGGGCCCATGCCGACCGTGGAATAGCGCTTCACCAATTGCACATCGCGGTAGCCGATACGCGTGGCGTTGACGATGTCCGCCACTTGCAGGTCTTCGTCGAAGTCGACGAAATCCTTGCCCTTGGGGTGCGGGAAAATCGGCCAGCCGAAGTTGACCTGGGCTTCGCTGTGCAGCGGCAGCGGCGCAATCGTGGTGCCCAGGCCCAGCGCCACAGCGATGTCGGCCGCTGCGTTGGCGGCGTCGGCCAGCACATTCTCGAGCTGATGCCGACCGTGCACCGAGCCCGCCAGCTGGAGGTTGCGGGGCAGGCCGCTGAGGCTGAATTCGGCTCGCTGGTCGTCATAGGCCAGCTTGCCGCCGGCCTGGCACAGCAGTTGATACACCGGCATGTAGCCGGCCGACATGCACAGCAAATCGCAGTCGAACACTTGCCCGCTGGCGCTGACCTGGCCCTGGCCGGTGATCTGGCGCACGTCGACGCCTTTCACGTGGCGCAGGCCTTTCTCATGCAGGGCCTCGAACACGGTGCTGTTGTTCAGCAACGGGATCTTGCGCTGGGCCAGGGCGCCGGACAGGGCTTTGTCGGCCGGGGCGTGGCGCAGGTCGATCACGGCGGCGACTTCCACGCCCTGGTCATGCAGGTCGAGGGCGGCGAGGTAGCCGTCGTCGTTGCCGGTCAGTACCACCGCGCGCTTGCCCGGCTTGACCGCGTAGAGTTTCATCAGGCGTTGCGCGGCGCTGGTCAGCATCACGCCGGGCAGGTCGTTGTTGCGGAAAATCACCGGCTGGTCGAAGGCGCCGCTGCACACCAGGCACTGCTGCGCGCGCACCTTGTACATGCGCTTGCCCTGGATTACCGGCAGGTAGTTGTCGGTAAACCAGGCATTGCACGTGGCCTCGGTGAGCACCTGGATATTCGCGTGCTGCTGCACCGCGCTCACCAGTTCGCGGCGCAGGCTGTCGGCGCGGGTACCGGCGATATCGAAGCGTGCATAGGTCAGTGATCCGCCGAGGATCGGCTGCTGCTCGATCAGCAGCACCTTGGCCCCGGCATTCGCGGCCGTCAGCGCCGCCTGCAAGCCGGCGGGGCCGGCGCCGATGACGGCCAGGTCGGTAAACAGATAGGCCTTGTCGTAGTACTCGGGCTGGAACGTCAGGTCGACTACACCCAGGCCGGCCTTCTTGCGAATGATCGGCTCCCAGACTTTCCACATGCCCTTGGGCTTGTAGAACGAGCGGTAGTAGAACCCCACCGGCATGAACTTGGAGAACTTGCCGAGGTAGGCGTCCTTGTCGTTGTCCAGCGAGCCGTTGACGTTCTGCGCGCTCACCGCCAAGCCGGCAGACAACGCGTGAGCATCGGCCAGCACGTTGGGCTCGCGGGGCAGTTGCACCAGGCTGTTGGCATCCTGGCCCGCCATGGTCAGCGGGCCGCGCGGGCGGTGGTATTTGAACGAACGCGAGAGCAGGAAACGCCCGTTGGCGAGCAGGGCGCTGGCGATGCTGTCGCCCTGCAAGCCTTGGTACGCCTGGCCATCGAAACTGAAATCAAGGGCTTGATCACGCTGGATCAGCAAGCCCATGGGGGCGGGAAGACGGTTCATCCGGCGATCTCCTTGGCAGCGGCGAAATCGACGCGGGTGGTGAACAGTTCCTTGGGGTCGAAGGTGCGCAGGACCTCATCGGTGACCGTGTGGCGCTCGGCGAGGAACCAGTAGCTGGACGGCGTGTGCATCCACCATTCGCGCACCACGCCGGCGAGGTTGTCGGTGTTGAACACGTAGTCGGCCCATTCGGCATCGCTGCAATGGACGGGGTCGGGCATCGGCTTGAACTCGCCGCCGTAGGTGAACTCGCTGATATTGCGCGGCCCGTTGAGCGGGCACGTCATGATTTTCATAGTCCGCTCTCCATCAGTGACTGGCCGCCGTAGCGCCCATCTCGTTGACTTGCTGGAAGGTCGAGAAACGTTCGAGGCCGAACGGCTTGATCAGCGCCGGCACCTGGCCGCCGCTGGCGACCAGCTCGGCCATGGTCTTGCCGCAGATGGGCGTGGCCTTGAAACCCCACGTGCCCCAGCCGGCGTCGAGGTAGTAGTTCTTCACCGGTGACAGGCCCATGATCGGGCTGTAGTCCGGGGTCATGTCGGTGATCCCGGCCCACTGGCGCATCAGTTTGGCGTTGGCCAGGAACGGGAACATTTCGATCGCGTGGGCCAGCAGGCTTTCCTTGAGGTCCAGGGTCGAGCGCGTATTGAACAGCGGATAAGGATCGGAGCCGCCGCCGAACACCACTTCACCGCGGCTGGTCTGCTGCACATAGCAGTGCAGCGCGGAGGAGCTCACCAACGGATCGAGGAACGGCTTGAACGGTTGGGTGACCATGGCTTGCAGCGGGAAGGTCTGGATCGGCGAGCGGATGCCGGCCTTGGCCATCAGCAACGAGCTGTGCCCGGCAATCGCCTGTACCACGCAGCCGCACTTGATAGTGCCGCGATTGGTCTTCACGGCGGTAATCGTGCCGTGGTCGATGACCAGGTCCTGCACCTCGGTGAGTTGATGAATTTCCACCCCGCGCTTGGCCGCCTGCTTGGCGTAGCCCCAGGCCACGGCATCGTGGCGCGCAGTGGCGCCGTCGATATGCCAGAGCCCGGCGATCACCGGCAAGTGCCCGGGGTCGAGATTGAGGCTGGGCACCAGTTCGCGGATCTGCTGGCGGTCGATCATCTCGGTGCGCCCGCCGAAGTGCTTGTTGACCTCGGCACGCTGGCGGAACGAACGCACGGTGGCATCGGTATGCGCCAGGGTCAGCTGGCCGCGTTCGGAGTACATGATGTTGAAGTCGAATTCGTTGGACAGCGACTGGAACATCTTCACCGACTCGGCGTAGAAGCGCACACCCTCGCTGGTCAGGTAGTTGGAGCGAATCACCGCAGTATTGCGCGCGGTATTGCCGCCACCCAGGTAGGCCTTTTCCAGCACCGCGATGTTGCTGATGCCGTGGTACTTGGCCAGATAGTAGGCGGTCGCCAGGCCATGGCCGCCGGCGCCGATGATCACCACGTCATAGCTGGCCTTGAGTTCCTTGGGCGGGGGCAGATCCACCTCCACCGGGTACTCCGAACTCAGCCCGTACTTCAATAGATTGAATGGCATACGGCCTCCGATTGGCTGCGTAGGGCGTGGTGTTGCGCGAGGGCGGCGGCCACGGTGTTTTTCATCAGGAAGGCAATGGTCATCGGGCCGACACCACCGGGTACCGGGGTGATGGCCGCGACGTGGGGCAGGGCGCCGTCGAAGTCGACATCGCCTACCAGGCGGCTGCGGCCCGCGTCGTCGATACGGTTGATACCGACGTCGATCACCACCGCGCCGGGCTTCAGCCAGCTGGCGTCGATCAAGCGTGCGCGGCCCACGGCGGCGATCACGATATCCGCCTGCCGGCACAGCGCCTGGGCGTTGTGGCTGCGCGAATGCAGCACGGTCACCGAGCAGTCCGCCTTGAGCAGCAGCGCAGCCATGGGCTTGCCGACGATGTTCGAACGGCCAATCACCACCGCATGTTTGCCGCGCAGGTCGCCGCAGGTTTGTTCCAGCAAATACAGGCAGCCGCTCGGCGTGCACGGCGTGAGCACCGCGCGGCCCTGGCTGAGGCCGCCGACGTTCTGGCTGTGAAAACCGTCGACGTCCTTGTCCGGCGCGATGGCCTCCAGGGCGCGCAGCTCGTCCATCTGCGCCGGCAACGGCAATTGCAGGAGGATGCCGTGGATGGCCGGGTCGGCGTTCAATTGGCCGATCAGGATCAACAGTTGTTCGGTGCTGGTGTCGCCGGGCAGGCGGTGCTCCACGGAGCGGATGCCAACCTCTTCGGCGCGCAGGATCTTGTTGCGCACATACACCTGGCTGGCGGCGTCGTTGCCGACCAGGATCACCGCCAGGGCGGGCAGGATGTCTTGCTCATGCAGGCGTGCGACGTCCTCGCGGACCTGCAGCAGCACCTGCGCGGCGGCGGCTTTGCCATCGATCAGTTTGTGCGCGTTCACCGGAACACCACCGTTCTGTCCTGGTTGAGAAACACCCGGTGCTCAAGGTGGTACTTGACCGCCTTGGACAGGGCCACGGTCTCGGTGTCGCGACCGATGGCGACCAGGTCGTCGGGCTTGTACACGTGGTCCACGCGTTGCACTTCCTGCTCGATGATCGGGCCCTCATCCAGGTCGCTGGTGACGTAGTGCGCGGTGGCACCTATCAGCTTCACACCGCGTTGGTAGGCCTGGTGATAGGGCTTGGCGCCTTTGAAACCGGGCAGGAACGAATGGTGAATATTGATCGCGCGCCCCGACAGTTGCCGGCACAGGTCGTCGGAGAGGATCTGCATGTAGCGCGCCAACACCACCAGTTCGGTGCGGGTGTCGTCGACCACCTTCATCAGTTCGGCTTCCTGCGCGGCCTTGTTGTCCTTCGACACGGGCAGGTAGATAAAGCGAATGCCCTCGCGCTCGGCCATCGGCCGCAGGTCGAGGTGGTTGGAGACGATGGCGGTGATGGTCATGTCCATCTCGCCCTTGTGGTAGCGGTAGAGCAGGTCGGTGAGGCAGTGGTCGAACTTGCTCACCATCAGCATCACGCGCATCGGCTCGCGGGTGTCGTACAACTCCCACTGCATGTCGAAGGCCTGGGCGACATCGGCGAAGCCTGCGCGAATCTGTTCGAGATCGCCGGCGTGGCCGTCGTTGAAGCGGAACACGGCGCGCATGAAGAAGCGGCCGCTGAAGTCATCATCGAACTGCGCCATCTCCCCGATGTAGCACGCGTTGTCCGCCAGGTAAGTGGTGACGGCAGCGACAATGCCGGACACCGCGGGACAAGTGACCTTGATGATGAAATGGTTTTTTTCGTGTTGCATGACACGTCCTCGGGATGATGGCGGCAGCTCATCGCATAGCGAAAAAATGTCTGAGGACAGCGGGCTCGTTCCGTGAGCGCATTTTCTTGTGAGGAATAAAATATTCCTGAAGTGGCTTTATAGGGGAATGGGGGCGGGGCGTCTAGAGGTTTTGGGAAAGTTTTTTAACTGATAGGAATTTTTACGACGCGTTCCTAGAGTGAAATGCGATGAAATGTAGGCGCTGGCTTGCCGGCGAAGGCATCAACCCACTGCCACTGGCAGACCGAGTTGCCCGCATCGCAGGCAAGCCAGCTCCCATAGAAAACAACCTCGGTGCCTGCGTTATTCCTTGTCGTTGCCGTAGTTCATGATCGACAACAACCGGATCGGCACCTGCACCAACTGCTCCGGCCCGTGCGGAATCTCCCCCTCGAAGGTCAGGCTGTCTCCCGCTTCCATCCGGTAAAGCTGGTTCCCATGCCGGTAAATCAGCTCACCTTCGAGCAAGTGCAAAAACTCCGTCCCCGGATGGGCAAAGGTCGGGAACTCTTCACTGGCGTCATCCATGCTGACCATGTACGCCTCGAAGCTCTTCTTCGGCCCGCGCGTATGGTTGAGCAGGTGATAGGTATGCCCCTTCTCGGTCCCTCGGCGCACCACTTCCATGCCCTGGTCGGCCTTGACCAGCAAAGCGCTGCCATCCTGCTGATCGTATTCGCTGAACAATTTCGACAGCGGCAGCCCGAGCACATCACATAGGCGGCTCAGGGTGTCGAGGCTGGTGGAGACCTGGGCGTTTTCGATCTTGCTCAGCATGCCCTGGCTGATATCGGCGATTTTCGCCACGTCGGACAGCTTCAGGTCCTGGGCCTGGCGCTGGCGTTTGATCTGCAGCCCCAGGTATTGCTCGAGTTTGAGGCGCGGGGCGGTTTCGGTGGACATGATCATCGGCTCCTGCACGGTTTCCGTTCAGTAATATTATTTTCGCACTGGGAAAGTGCAAGATCTGGCTCTTCAAGGCCACCCCGCTGTGCGTATTCCTGCGGGGAAAACAATTTTCCCATATATACAGCACAAAAGCGCTTTCACCGGCAGTTCAATCCGCCGCTCGCGAATCTGGCAAGGGTATTGCATTCCTGTAAGGAAACTAACTTTCTTTTTAGGAATAAAAAGACAGCCTAGGCCCACCCACACGGTTTTGCCTTTCGCGAGGAGTGACACGCAATGTTGCCAGCAGAAACCCAGCGCATCATCGACAAGCACGGGATCAAGTACGTGCTTGCGCAGTTTGTGGATATACACGGTGCGGCCAAGACCAAGTCGGTGCCGATTTGCGGGCTCAAGACCGTGGCCGAAGAGGGTGCGGGCTTTGCCGGGTTTGCCATCAGCGGCATGGGCATGGAGCCCCACGGTCCGGACTTCATGGCGCGCGGTGACCTGTCCACGCTGACGCCGGTGCCGTGGCAACCGGGTTATGGGCGGGTGGTGTGCGTCGGGCATGTCGATGGCAAGCCTCATCCCTACGACAGCCGCTACGTGCTGCAGCAGCAGGTGCAGCGCCTGCAGGACAAGGGCTGGACCCTCAACACCGGCCTGGAACCCGAATTCAACCTGATGCGCCGCGACGAGCAGGGCAAGCTGCAACTGGTCGACCCCAGCGATAACCTCGACAAACCCTGCTACGACTACAAGGGCCTGTCGCGTTCACGCGAGTTCCTCGAGCGCCTGACCGAAGCCTTGCAGGCGGTGGATTTCGAGGTCTATCAAATCGACCACGAAGACGCCAACGGCCAGTTCGAGATCAACTACACCTACAGCGACGCGCTGACCTCGGCCGACCGCTTTACCTTCTTTCGCATGGCCGCCGGCGAGATCGCCAATGACCTGGGCATGATCTGCTCCTTCATGCCCAAGCCCGACCCGAAACGCGCTGGCAACGGCATGCACTTTCACCTGTCGATCAGCAGCGCCGAGAACAAAAACCTGTTCCATGACGCCAGCGATCCGAGCGGCATGGGCCTGTCGAAACTGGCCTATCACTTCGCCGCCGGTTTGCTCGCCCATGGCCCGGCGTTGTGTGCGTTCGCCGCACCTACGGTCAACTCCTACAAGCGCCTGGTCGTGGGCAACTCGTTGTCCGGCGCCACCTGGGCCCCGGCCTTTATCGCCTTTGGCGCCAACAACCGTTCGGCGATGGTGCGCGTGCCGTATGGCCGCCTGGAATTTCGCCTGCCGGATGCCGGCTGCAACCCGTACCTGGTCAGCGCCGCGATCATCGCGGCAGGCCTGGATGGCATCGACCGCCAGTTGGAAATCGACCACGTCTGCAACGAGAACCTCTACAGCCTGAGCCTGGAGCAGATCGCCGAGCGCGGCATCAAGACCCTGCCGCAATCCCTCAAGGAAGCCTGCGACGCGCTGGAAGCCGACCCGCTGTTTGCCGAGGTGCTCGGCCCGCAGATCGTGGGCGAGTTCATCAAGCTCAAGCGCATGGAGTGGGTGGAGTACAGCCGCCATGTGAGCGACTGGGAAGTCGCGCGCTACACCGAATTTTTCTGAGGCAAGGGGCGGCAGCTGTGAGTTGCAAGCTGCAAGTCAAGGCGGTGGTAGGGGCCGCTCCAAGTCATCTGTCTACCCGGCTTGCTTGCAGCTTGAATGCAGCTGGCCACCCAGAACAAAGTGAGGACTGCTCTTATGTGTGGAATCGTAGGTCTGTACCTGAAAAATCCCCGGCTGGAACCCCAGCTCGGCAAGCTGTTTGAACCGATGCTGCAGGCCATGACCGACCGCGGTCCGGACAGCGCGGGCTTCGCCATCTACGGCGATGAGGTCGCCGACGGCTGGGTCAAGTTGACCTTGCAGGCGACCACTGAAGCCTTCGACTGGAAGGCCTTGATGGGCGAACTCGAAGGGCGCCTGGGCTGCTCGCTGGATTGGTTCCAGAACGCCAGCGCGGCGGTATTGAAAATCCACGCCGACGAAGCCCCGGTGCGCCTGGCCCTGGCCGAACTGGCGCCGAGCGTACGCATCATGAGCGCCGGGCAAAGCATCGAAATCCTCAAGGGCATGGGTTTGCCCCAGGAGATTTCCCAGCGCTTCGGCCTGGCGGGCATGCAAGGCAGCCACATCATCGGGCACACGCGCATGGCCACCGAAAGCGCGGTGACCATGGAAGGCAGCCACCCGTTTTCCACCGGCGCCGACCTGTGCCTGGTGCACAACGGCTCGCTGTCGAACCACTTCCGCCTGCGCCAGGAACTCAAGCGTGAAGGCATTCATTTCGAGACCGACAACGACACCGAAGTCGCCGCCGGCTACCTGACCTGGCGCCTGCAACAGGGCGACTCGCTCAAAGAGGCGCTGGACCATTCCCTGCAGGACCTCGACGGCTTCTTCACCTTCGCCATCGGAACGCGCAACGGCTTTGCGGTTATCCGCGATCCGATTGCGTGCAAGCCGGCGATCCTCGCCGAGACCGACGACTACGTGGCCATGGCCTCCGAATACCAGGCGCTATCGAGCCTGCCGGGCATCGAGAACGCGCGGATCTGGGAGCCGGCACCGGCCACTTTGTATATCTGGGAACGCCAGTCAGCTTAAGGAGCGCACACATGAAAACCATCGATCTTTCCACCGCCACTGTGCGTGACCTCAACCAGGCGCTGCACGCGCAAGCGCTCGACCACGAATGGCGCGTGACCCATTCCAACGGCAAGCACAACCTGGCCGTGGGCGTGAACCAGCCAGTGTCCATCGATATCGAGGGCCACGCCGGCTACTACTGCGCGGGCATGAACCAACAGGCCTCGATCACCGTGCACGGCAATGTCGGCGTGGGCTGCGCCGAGAACATGATGTCGGGTTCGGTGCGCGTCAAAGGCAGCGCGTCCCAGGCGGCCGGGGCCACGGCCCATGGCGGCCTGCTGGTGATTGAAGGCGATGCCGGCGCGCGTTGCGGGATCTCCATGAAGGGCATCGACATTGTCGTCGGCGGCAGCATCGGCCATATGAGCTGCTTCATGGGCCAGGCCGGGCGCCTGGTGGTGTGCGGCGATGCCGGCGATGCGCTGGGCGACTCGTTGTACGAGACCCACATCTACGTGAAAGGCACGGTGGAGTCCCTGGGCTCTGACTGCGTCGAAAAAGAGATGCGCAGCGAGCACCTGCAAGAGCTGCAGGAACTGCTCGACCGTGCCGGCTTCGCCCACCAGGCGGCGGATTTCAAGCGCTACGGCTCGGCCCGCCAGCTGTACAACTTCAAAGTCGATAACGCCTCCGCGTACTGATCAGGAGCTACAACCATGAGTGAACAAACCCCTCCGGTACTGCGCGAGTCGGCCACCTTCGACCGCCTGACCATCCAGGAAATCCAGCGTGCGGCCGAAACCGGTATCTACGATATTCGCGGCGGCGGCACCAAGCGCAAGCTGCCGCACTTCGACGACTTGCTGCTGCTCGGCGCCAGCGTGTCGCGTTACCCGCTCGAAGGCTATCGCGAGAAGTGCGGCACCGACGTGATCCTCGGCAACCGCTTCGCCAAGAAGCCGATCCACCTGAAGATCCCGGTGACCATCGCCGGCATGAGCTTCGGGGCGTTGTCGGCGAATGCCAAGGAAGCCCTGGGCCGTGGCGCGACCATCGCGGGCACCAGCACCACCACCGGTGACGGCGGCATGACCCCGGAAGAGCGCGGCCAGTCCCAGCACCTGGTGTACCAGTACCTGCCGTCGCGCTACGGCATGAACCCCGACGATTTGCGCAAGGCCGACGCCATCGAGATCGTCCTCGGCCAGGGCGCCAAGCCCGGCGGTGGCGGGATGCTGCTCGGCATGAAGGTCACCGAGCGCGTGGCCGGCATGCGCACCTTGCCGATCGGTGTGGACCAGCGCAGTGCCTGCCGTCACCCGGACTGGACCGGCCCGGACGACCTGGCGATCAAGATTGCCGAGCTGCGCGAAATCACCGACTGGGAGAAACCGATCTACGTGAAGATCGGCGCGAGCCGGCCTTATTACGACGTGAAGCTGGCCGTCAAGGCGGGCGCGGATGTGATCGTGCTCGACGGCATGCAAGGCGGCACGGCGGCGACCCAGGAAGTGTTTATCGAGCACGTCGGCATTCCAATTCTGTCGGCGATCCCGCAAGCGGTACAGGCTTTGCAAGAGATGGGCATGCACCGCAAGGTCCAGTTGATCGTGTCGGGCGGGATCCGCAACGGGGCCGACGTGGCCAAGGCCATGGCGATGGGCGCGGATGCGGTCGCCATCGGTACGGCGGCGCTGATTGCCCTGGGTGATAACCACCCACGGCTGGATGCGGAACTGAAAAAGATCGGCTCGGCCGCCGGCTACTACGACGACTGGCAGAACGGCCGCGACCCGGCCGGCATTACCACCCAGGACCCGGAACTGTCCAAGCGCCTCGACCCGGTGGAAGGCGGGCGGCGGTTGGCCAACTACCTGCGGGTGATGGTGCTGGAAGCGCAGACCATGGCGCGGGCGTGCGGCAAGTCGCACCTGCACAACCTCGACCCCGAGGACCTGGTGGCGCTGACCGTGGAATCGGCGGCGATGGCCCGGGTGCCGTTGGCAGGAACCAGCTGGGTGCCCGGTTCCGGCTACTGAGCCTGGCGTTATACCTGTGGCGAGGGCGCTTGCTGCCGTTCAGCGCAGCTGCAGCCGGCGTTTTAGGGCTGCGTAAGCGCCCTTGCCACGACAGATCGGCAAATCAAGGAGCCCGCCAAGAGGCTCTCCTAACAACAACTGCTCGCTGCCAGGCATATCCCATTTCTTTCGCAGGAGCTTTGAATATGGTCAATCGTCTTCTCGGCAAGTCCCTCTTCGGGTTATTGGCCGCCAGTGCCTTCGCACCTTTGGCACAGGCCGCCGATGCACCCACCTTGAACACCGGCAGCACCGCCTGGATGGTCACCGCCGCCGTGCTGGTGCTGTTCATGTGCCTGCCGGGGCTCGCGTTGTTCTATGGCGGCCTGGTCCGTGCGAAAAACATGCTCTCGCTGTTCACCCAGTGTTTCGGCATCGCCGGCCTGGTGGGCGTGCTGTGGGTGATCTACGGCTACAGCATGGTGGTCGACACCACCGGCATGGTCGAAGGGCAGGTGACGTTCAACAGTTTTGTCGGCGGTTTGAGCCGTGCGTTCCTGGCCGGCATGACCCCCGAAAGCCTGGTGGGGGATATCCCGGAAGGGGTGTTCGTGACCTTCCAGATGACCTTTGCCATCATCACCCCCGCGCTGATCGCCGGGGCGTTTGCCGAACGCATGAAGTTCTCGGCCGCGCTGTGGTTCATGGCCATCTGGTTCACCCTGGTATATGCCCCGGTGGCGCATATGGTCTGGGGCGGTTCGGGGGCCTTGATGCATAACTGGGGCGTGCTTGATTTTGCCGGCGGCACCGCCGTGCACATCAACGCCGGTGTGGCTGCGCTCGCCGCGTGCCTAATCCTCGGCAAGCGCAAGGGCTACCAGAACACGCCGATGCCTGCGCACAACCTGAGCCTGACCATGGTTGGCGCGGCGATGCTCTGGGTCGGCTGGTTCGGCTTCAACATCGGCTCCGGCGGCGGGCTCAACGGCCTTTCCGGGATTGTCATGCTCAATACCCAACTGGGCGCGTGTGCCGGGATCCTCGGCTGGATGTTCACCGAGTGGTTCAAGGTCGGCAAACCGAGTGCCCTCGGCCTGGCCAGCGGCGCGTTGGCCGGTTTGGTCGGGATCACCCCGGCGTGTGCCTATGTGGGCGTCGGCGGCGCGTTGGCCATCGGCTTGCTGTGCGGGGTGTTCTGCTACCTCAGCGTGACCGTGTTGAAACGCCGCTTCGGCTACGACGACAGCCTCGACGTGTTCGGCCTGCACGGCATCGGCGGCATGATCGGCGCGGTGTTGACCGGCGTGTTCTGCGTACCGTCCATGGGCGGACTGGTCGAAGGCGTGACCATGGGCGGCCAGGTGGTGGCGCAGATCAAAGGGGTCGTGCTGACCACCGTGTACTGCTTCGCGATCAGCTGGATCATCCTCAAAGTCATCAACGCCCTGATCGGCCTGCGTGCCCATGAATCGGTGGAAGACATGGGGCTGGACCTGGCCGAGCATAACGAGCGGGCGTACAACCACTGATCACAACCCAAACCTGCAGGCGCTGGCCGGCGATAGCGGTGGATCAGTCAATGCATAGGGTGACTGACACACCGCCATCGCAGGCAAGCCAGCTCCCACAGGGGTTTTGTGTTGTGGTTCAGATCACTGCCAGCCTGGCCTGCCTAACAAGCGGGCGCCCTCTACAAGCGACCGGACACCTCGAAAAAGTGTGGGAGCTGGCTTGCCTGCGAAAGCGGTGTGCCAGGTGCAGAAAATGCCAGCAATGCCGCCGCCTTCGCAGCCTCGCCGGGGCTCGACAACTCCCACACTTGGGCTGCGTCGCGTCGGATATTGCGATCACCCTGGGGATTGAAATAAGGGCGACTCCGCCAATTTCCTGTGGGAGCTGGCTTGCCTGCGAATGCGCTGGATCAGCCAATGCATAAGGTGACTGACATACCGCCATCGCAGGCAAGCCAGCTCCCACAGGGGGTTTGTGTTGTGGTTCAGATCACTGCCGGTCTGGCCTGCCTAACAAGCGGGCGCCTTCCACAAGCGACCGGACACCTCGAAAAAATGTGGGAGCTGGCTTGCCTGCGAATGCGGTGTGCCAGGCGCAGAAAATGCCAGCAATGCCGCCGCCTTCGCAGCCTCGCCGGGGCTCGACAACTCCCACACTTGGGCTGCGTCGCGCCGGATATTGCGATCATCCTGGGGATTGAAATAAGGGCGACTCCGCCAGCTCCCACAGGGGTTTTGTGTTGTGGTTCAGATCACTGCCGGCCTGGCCTGCCTAACAAGCGGGCGCCTTTCACAATCGACCGGACACCTCGAAAAAATGTGGGAGCTGGCTTGCCTGCGAAAGCGGTGGATCAGCCAAAGCATAACGTGACTGACACACCACCATCGCTGGCAAACCAGCTCCTGCAGGGGGGCGTTCAGGGCACGGCCAGGGCAAGGGGCCGGGCAGTGCGCTGTAGTTGGCTGGCCACCAGGGTGTTTTTCAGCAGGTAGGCAATGGTCATCGGCCCGACACCGCCGGGCACCGGGGTGATTGCGCTGGCCACCGTGCGAGCGCTGGCGTAATCGACGTCGCCGACCAACCGCGTGCCGGTCTCGGTGTTGATGCGGTTGATACCCACGTCAATCACCACCGCGCCTGGCTTCAGCCAGCTAGCGTCGATCAACTGCGGGCGGCCGACGGCGGCGACGACGATGTCGGCCAGGCGGCACAACGCCGGTGCATCGACACTGCGCGAATGCACCACGCTGACCGAGCAGTTGGCCTGCAGCAGCAGGGTCGCCATCGGTTTGCCGACGATGTTCGAACGGCCGATGACCACCGCGTGCATTCCGCTCAAATCACCACAGGTTTCATACAGCAGGCGCATGCAGCCGCTGGGCGTGCAGGGCGTCAGCACCTCGATGCCTTGCACCAGGCCGCCGACGTTTTCGCGGTGGAAGCCGTCCACGTCCTTGATCGGGTCAATCGCGTGAATCACCGCCGCCTCGTCGATATGCCCCGGCAGCGGCAGCTGCACGAGGATGCCATTGACCGACGTATCGGCATTCAACTGCGCCAGCAGGGCCAGCACCTGCGCCTGGGTGGCGTCATCCGGCAGCCGGTATTCAAGCGAGCGAATCCCGACTTCCTTGGCGCGCAGCAGTTTATTGCGCACGTAGACATGGCTGGCCGGGTCATCGCCCACCAGCAGTACCGCCAGGGCAGGGTAGATCTGCTGCGTGGCGAGCACCTGGACCTCTTCGCGAACCTCGTCGAGCACCCGGGCAGAGATGGCCTTGCCGTCGATATCGCGGGCAAGCGTGGGGAGAGAGCTGGTCAAAAGCGTCACCGTTGTCTGGAGAAATAGGGAGGCGCTGAGGGAACAGATCCCTCAGCGATAAGCAGCCCAGTGGGCTCAGGCTACCAGTTGATGGCAGGCATACACCACCAGTGCACCGGCAATCAGCGTGGCATAGGGCAGCCAGCCGGCGCGGCGTTGGCCGTCGCCGACCTGCAGATACAGGTCGCTGAGCATGGCGGCGGGGAAGCGACCTTTGTCCTGCACGTAGTGACGGAAGCAGAACACCGGCAAGATCAGCAGCGCCAGGAGCAAGCCGGTGACCAGCGTGCCCGCGCCCCAGATGTCCGCACCTAGGCCCATGCAGGCCAGGTTGACGAAACTCAACACGCCACCGGCCGCGAGCAGCACGGTGGGCGCTTTGTACGGGCGTACCCAGTCAGGGCGGTCCAGGCGGTGAATCCAGCCGGCATTGAGGTTGAGAAAGTTGAAGATGATGTAGCTGACGTTGGACGCCGCGAGCACAAACACATAGTCCGACATCAACAACAGCAGCAGGTTGAACGACAGGTCGGTCCACATCGCCGCCGTCGGCGCGCCGTGTTCATTGGTGCGCCCCAGGTACTTGGGCAGCCAGCCATCCACCGACGCCTGATACAGCGTGCGTGACGAGCCGGACATCGAGGTCATGATTGCCAGCAGCGTCGCCAGCACCAACATGATCAGCACGATATTGGCGACCACCTTGCCGCCGCCGATGCTGTCGGCCAGCACCTGACCAACGCCCATGCCGCTGTAGATCGCTGGCGACAACAGGCCGCTGTACACCGCCGGTGTAACAATGGCGCCGCTGGCGTCAAGCACCGCCGGGGTCACCAGTTGCCCCAGCCCGAGGCTGCCTTGAAACGCCAGCGGCACCAGGGTGAACACCAGGATGCACAGCAGGCCGGCGTAGAAGATGGCCTTGAACGTGTCGCGCTTGGGGTCCTTGAATTCGCGGGTGTAGCACACCGCTGTTTCGAAGCCGTACGTGGACCAGGCGGCCATGAACAAACCGCCGGCCATCAGCGACCAGCCAGAGATATCCCAGGGTCCATCGATGACTTGCCCGGCCGCATCATGGGCCAGCGGGTACAGCGGCAGGAAGTTGGCCTGGGCCGCATCCCCGGTGAACAACGGCACCACGCCCACCAGCAGCAGTGGAATCAGCGAGGTGACACCGAGCACCAGGGTCAGGCGTGCCGAACGCAGGATGCCGCCGTGTTGCACGGCAAATACCGTGAGCAGGATCAACACGCCGATGCCGAAAGTCGCATTGATGCGCAGCGACAGGCCGCTTTTCACCCAGCCCAGGTCCAGCAAGGTCAGTTGCCAGGTGTTGATCAGCGCATCGGCGGGAAACAGCGCGGTGAGGATGTAACCCGCCGCCAGCCCCGAACCGATGGACAGCACCGGCGACCAGGCCAGCCAGTTGCACCACACCGACACCGGCGCGATCAGCTTGCTGTAGCGCACCCAGGCCACCGCGCCGTACACCGAGGCACCGCCGGATTTGTGCGGGAACAGCCCGGCGATCTCGGCATAGGTAAAGGCCTGGATAAACCCGAACAGGATCGACACGATCCATACGATCCACGCCGGCTTGCCGACCGTCGCAGCAATGGCGCCAATAGAGAACAGCACCAGGGCGGGCACGCCACTGGCGACCCAGAACGCCCCGCGCCAATCGATCTTGCGGTGCAGGCTGCCCACCGAACTGGCGGCCTGCGGTACTGCCTCGAACGTCGTCGCTTCCATCTCTGTATTCCCATGTCTGAATAGCGTTTAAGTGGGGCAGTCAAAATGGGGTGGCACACGCGTATCGGAACGATCAGCTACGCACCCGGCTTTTGTCCGGGTCGTAGAAAATCGCTGCGCTGACCGTGGCGCTGATGCGCTTCTGCAGGCCATCGACTTTGCCAATCTCAAGTGCCGTGCCGGGCTCGGCGCAGCTCACATCCACCCGGCACAGCGCGATATTGCTGGCCAGCAACGGTGAGCGGCAGGCACTGGTTATCACGCCGACCTGGGCCCGGCCGTGGTACACCGGGTCGCCATGGTGGGCCGCCTCGTTGCCGCTCAGGTGCAGGCCGACCAGCTTGTGGGTGGGATGGGCACTGCGCCGTAACAGGGCTTCACGGCCGATAAAATCATCGGTCTTGCTCTTCAATGGCACGCTGAAACCGATGCCAGCCTCGAACGGATCGGTCTGGTCGCTGAACTCGTAGCCGGCGAAAATCAGACCGGCTTCGATGCGCAGCAGGTCCAGGGCTTCCAGGCCCAGCGGCACCAGGCCCAGGGGTTGCCCGAGGTGCCAGATGCGGTCCCAGACCCGCTCGGCGTCTTCGGGTTGGCACCACACTTCATAGCCCAGCTCACCGGTGTAGCCGGTGCGGGAAATCATCAACGGGCAGCCATCGAAGCCGTCCAGCCGACCGACCAGAAAGCGGAACCAGCCGAGGGTTTCCAGACTGGGCTGGGTGGGCGGGGTCCAGACCATCTGCTTGAGCAGCTCGCGGCTGAGCGGGCCTTGCACGGCGAGGTTGTGGATCTGCTCGCTGGCGGACTTGACCCAGACTTTCATGCCGAGTTTCTGTGCCTGCTCGCGCAGCCAGGGGCCGGCGTAGTCTTCGCCGCAGATCCAGCGGAAATTGTCCGGGCCCAGGCGCAGCAGGGTGCCGTCGTCGAGCATGCCGCCGTGCGCGTGGCACATCGCCGAGTACACCACCTGGCCCACCGCCAGGCGCCGCACGTCGCGGGTCAGGCAGTACTGCAGCAAGGCTTCGGCGTCGGGGCCGATGATCTCGAATTTGCGCAGGGCGGTCAGGTCCATCACCGCCACGCGCTCGCGACACCCCAGGTATTCCTCGGTGGCGCCATAGCCGTCGTAGCGCAGCGGCAGCCACCAGTTGCGGTAGTCGGTGAAGCTGCCGGTGAGGGCGCTGGTGCGTGAGTGGAACGCAGACTCACGGGTGAGAATCGGGTCGGCATCCGCCGTGGTTCGAGTGCTCATGGCGATGGAAAAACGCTCCTTCTCGCGGTAGATGCGGACATGGATATCGGTCGGGTTCCAGCCATTGGCCGGGTCAATGTCATCCGGGCACGAGGTGCTGCCACACACCAGGTCGGTCATGGCCTTCAGCAGCACGTAGTCGCCGGGGCGCGACCAGGGCTCATCCAGGGTCATCTGCTGGTGCGCATCAATACCGGTGTTGAAGAAGAAATTGATCGCCGGCCAACCCTTGCGCGCTTGCACGCCATGGGGGGCGAGGACCTGACTGAGGTTGTCGCTGCAGTTGTCGTGCCCGAAATACCCGTGGCTCTCGTAATAACGCGCCGCGCAGGCCAGGGCGAACGAGTCGTGGCGCCCGACGGTGTCGCGCACCACCTCGAGCATCGGCTGCATCTGGCGGTCGAAAAACTTCGAGAACAACCCCGGTGCCGGGTAGGCGCTGCCGTTCAGCGTGCGGGTCACGGTCTGGTCGAGGTCCAGTTCGATACCGCGATCCAGGGCGCGGCGGTCGAGCGCGACGAAGTCCGAACACTGGCGTCCCGCGACGTCCAGCACCTGGACGTACTGCCCCTTGGCGACGGTGTAGGCATGGGCCGTGCCGGCGCGCAGGGTGAACTCGTCCAGCACCTCGCCCAACGGCTCAGGCAGGGCAGGCACCCAGAGCGGCGACGGGTTGGCGCGGGTGACCAGCAGGCGCAGCTCACTGGGCCGGTATTGCCGGTCGACAGCGGTCGGGCCGGCAGGGGCGGCGACGATCACCAGCAGCGCGTCCTGCGCGACAAAATGGCGACTGTGGCCGGGCGGGCTGTCGTCGTCCCACAACGACGCGGCGCGCGGCAACTGCTGCGCCTCTATGCCGCGCCGATCGAGCACCTGGCCGATACGCGCGGGCACGCTGCAGGCGATAGACGCGTGCAATCCCCAACTGGCCAGGGCGCTGCGGCCGCCGGCGTCGAGGGCCAGCAGTGTGCAGGCCTGGCGGCCTTCGACGTCGATGACTTGCAGGCCGTCGCCGGGCTGCAAGTCGACCAGCGTCACACCGCCGGCGGCCACGCGGTAGCGTTCCAGGTTCGGCGCGCGGGCAAACAAGCCGGGTTCTCGCGGGCGCGAAATACGCGGTGCATTCATCATCGGCTGCACCTTCAACCGACCGACTTGATGGCGGTCGCGGGCTCGCCGAGGTACGCCGCCATCGAGTCGTCCAATGCCTGCAGCCAGGGGGTGTGGTGCGGCGGTGACTGGGTGCCGGTCATCAATGAGCGATAGGACTTGTCGCGATAGCCCATGATGTTTTCCGCCTTGTCGTGCTTCCAGTGCAGAAAGGTTTCGTTGACGGCGGCGATGTCGAAATTCGGGTAGTCGGTGGCGTCCACCAGGTGCTGGATGTAGGCGCCCTGGTACTCGAACATCTGCTGGTTGGTTTCCAGCACCTGTTCGCGCGCCTGCCATTGCCGGCTGTCGGCGAGCATCTCGGCGTGGCTGGGCAGCGGAATGCGCCCCAGGATCACATCGCGCGCGTACCAGGCCTGGGCATCGAACATGTTGAAGGAGTACCACTGGTCCTGCATGCCGAGGTAGATCAGCCGCGGATTGGCTTCCCAGAACACGCCTTTGTAGAGGTTCATCGGCCACAGGCGGTTGTCGGTTTTCAGGCTCAGCTCATCGGGCAGGAACGGGAAGTGATGCTTGTAGCCGGTGCACAGGATGACGGCGTCGATGTGCTTGCTGCTGCCGTCGACGAAATACGCACGGTTGTTTTCCAGGCGCTTGAGCAGCGGTTTTTCTTCCCAGTTGTCCGGCCAGGCGTAGCCCATGGGCGCGGTGCGGTAGCAACTGGTGATGCTGCGCGCGCCGTATTTGTAGCATTGCGAGCCGATGTCCTCGGCCGAATAACTGCTGCCGACAATCAGCAGGTCCTTATCCTTGAACTCCAGCGCCTCGCGAAAATCATGCGCATGCAGGATGCGCCCGGCGAACTGCTCGAAGCCGTCGAAGTACGGCACCTTGGGCGTGGAGAAGTGGCCGCAGGCGTTGATCACGTAGTCGAATGCTTCGCTGGTCAACGTGTCGCTGGTGTAGTCGTGGGCCTGCAAGGTGAAGCGCTGGGTCTGTTCGTCGAAGGTGACCTGGCGCACCACGTTGTTGAAGCGGATGTAGTCGCGCACGCCGGCCTTTTCCACGCGGCCCTTGATGTAGTCCCACAGCACTTCGCGCGGTGGGTAGGAACCGATCGGCCGGCCGAAATGCTCCTCGAAGGTGTAGTCGGCAAACTCCAGGCATTCCTTGGGGCCGTTGGACCACAGGTAGCGGTACATGCTCCCGTGCACCGGCTCGCCGTTTTCATCCAGGCCGGTGCGCCAGGTGTAGTTCCACATACCGCCCCAGTCCTGCTGTTTTTCGAAGCACACCAGTTCGGGGATGTCTGCCCCTTTGTCGCGGGCCGACTGGAAGGCGCGAAGTTGCGCCAGGCCACACGGGCCGGCGCCGATGATTGCAACACGTAGAGTCATGAGCGTGCCTCCTGAGGGGTTCAGCGAAAGATCACTGTCTTGTCCTGGTTGATGAACACCCGGTGTTCCAGGTGGTATTTCAGGGCTTTGGAAAGGGCCACGGTCTCGGTGTCGCGGCCGATGGCGACCAGCGAGTCGGGCAGGTGGGTGTGGTCGACGCGCTGGATTTCCTGCTCGATGATCGGGCCCTCATCCAGGTCGCTGGTGACGTAGTGGGCGGTGGCGCCGATCAGCTTCACCCCGCGGTCATAGGCCTGGTGATACGGCTTGGCGCCCTTGAAACCGGGCAGGAACGAGTGATGAATGTTGATCGCGCGGCCAGACAACTGCTGGCACAGGCCGTCGGAGAGGATCTGCATGTAGCGCGCGAGCACCACCAGGTCGGTCTGGGTGTCGTCGACGATGCGCATCAACTCGGCCTCCTGGCTGGCCTTGGTGTCCTTGGTGATGGGCAGGTAGATGAAGCGGATGCCCTCGCGCTCGGCCATCGCGCGCAGGTCGAGGTGGTTGGAGACTACGGCGGTGATGTGCATGTCCATCTCGCCCTTGCGGTGGCGGTACAGCAGGTCGGTGAGGCAATGGTCGAACTTGCTGACCATCAGCAGCACGCGGGTGGGCCGTTGCGAGCTGAACAATTGCCACTGCATGTCGAAGCCGCCGGCGAGGTCGCCGAGGCCTTCGCGCAAGGCGCCGATGTCACCGTCGACCCCGGTGTTGAAACGGAACACCGCACGCATGAAAAACTGCCCGGTGAACTCGTCGTCAAACTGGGCCAGTTCGCTGATGTAGCACTGCTGGCGAGACAGGCAGGCGCTGATCGCGGCGACAATCCCGGACGCCGCCGGGCAGGTGATCTTGAGGATGTAATGTTCGCGGGAGGCGTCCATCGAAAGCTCCTGAATACAGTGAAGGAAGGTTCAGCCCTTGGCCGTGCGCTTGGTTTTTTCCGGGTCGTCGAAGGGCAGGGCGTGGGTGGTGGCGCTGGCCTCCAGGCTGCCGCGTACCTGCAAGGCAATGCCGGGGAGGGAGCACGCGACGCTCATGCGCGCGATGGCCATCGAGCGTTTGCTCAGGCGCGAATACATGCCGCAGGTGATCACGCCGACCTGCTGGTTGCCCTGCCACACGGTGTCGCCGGCTTCGGCTGCGCGCACGCCTTCGAGCAGCACTCCCGTGATCTTGAAGCGCTCCTGGCCGCGCAGGCGCAGGTGTTCCTCGGCGCCACGGAACGTGTGCTTGCCGGGCGAAACCGTGAAGTCCAGGCCCATTTCCCACAGGGTGTCGCCGGCCTTCTGGTCGGCGAAGGGGTACATCTGCGAGTTGTCGTAGGGGAAAAACATCAGCGAGCTTTCCACCCGCAGCCAGTCCAGCGCGGTGAAGGCGCACGGGATAATTCCCAGGCTCGCGCCCTGTTCGAGGATGCTGTCCCACAGGAACGAGGCGTCGGCGGCCTTGCAGAAAATCTCGTAGCCGCGCTCGCCGGTGTAGCCGGTGCGGGAGATCATCACCGGGCGGTCGAACAGGCGTGTCTGCAGGTGGTGGAAGTACGCCAGTTGGCGGATCCCCGGCACGTGCTCGGCGAGGAAATCCACCGCCAGCGGGCCTTGCAGCGACAGGTCGTGCAGGTCGTCATCGAACAGCACCGCGACCTGCCGGCCCTGGGCTGAACGCACAAGCATTTCATGCCCGGTGCCGGCGCCGTGCACGACCATGAACGCGTTGGGACCGGTGCGGTAGACGATGCAGTCATCGACGAATTTACCGTCCTCGTCGAGCATCGAGGCATACACCGATTTGCCGGGGTAGAGCTTGGCAATGTCACGGGTGGTCGCCCACTGCAACAGGCTCTCGGCGTGCGGCCCCACGTAGTGGACTTTTTTCAGGCCCGACACGTCCATCAGGCCGGCACGGGTGCGGATCGCCTGGTGGTGGTCGGCCAGCTCGGTGCTGTAGGTCCAGGCGGTGCCCATGCCGTTCCAGTCTTCGAGTCGAGAGCCGAGGGCGCGGTGCCGCTCGGCCAATGCAGAAATGCGCCAGGAGTGGGTCATGTGAAGGTCCTTGTCGGGAAAATGAGGGTCAGGCGTGTGGGTCGAACTGGCTCAGCCACTCGACCAGCGTGCTTCGGTAGCGGGTCATGCCCTTGTAGTCGGCGATGGGGTCGGGCAGGTCGCGCAGCACGCGGTGCAGGCGGCAGCCCCAGCCCGGTTGCGTGACCAATTCGTCGAGGCTGATCAGGTAGGTGCGAATGCTGAACATCACCGCGTGGCTGCGAGGCAGGCGCGCCATGACTTGCAGCTCGACCCGCAGGTGCACCTGCTGCCCGACGTTTTGCGCGGTGATCCGCCCACGATCGGCGCCCCATTCGTGGAATGTCTCCGGGGAGGAATCCAGGCGCGGGTTGATCGTCAGGGTCCAGTTCAAGCGCCGCACCGGCTGGCCGACCTGCAGGTTGAGCAGGTATTTCAACGCGCGTTCGAACACGCCCATCTGGTGGGCCATCGGCACCGGCGCATGCCATTGCTTGAAACTCATGCCGGCGTCGAAGGCCAGCGACCAGTCGGCCGGGCTGGTGATCAGGCCGGCGTCCATGTACAGGTCGCCGTCACGCTGGTCGAGCAAGGCGAAGTCGCCCTGCACCTGGCGGCCGATGTACTCCAGCGGTGCGCAGGGCAGGCTGGTGGCGTCGCCGAAGATAAAGTGCTGGTCGATGTCCAGCAGGTGATTGCGCCACTGCCAGTGCTCGCCGTTTTGCGTCAGGTTGAACGACTGCGGGTAGTCGGCAGCCAGGTGTTGCATGATCATTTGCAGGGCATCCCAGGCGGCCACTTGCATGTGCGGCATCACCAGGTAGCGGCGCGGGTCCTTGTCCAGTACCAGCGCGCGTTCGGCCATTTCCGAGCGGTAGTGTTCGTCGATGTCGAAGGCGTGCTCGTAGATGGAGCCTGGGTCACGTGAAGTCGCCGGTTCGATGTTCACCGAGTACAGGTAGCTGTCCTCGACAAACGGAAAGGGAAAACGCCGGATCGCCGCCGGGCTGTTGCGAAAGCTGAAGTCATCGCGATAGCTCAGCACAGGGCTCGATTGCAGGGGCATGGCACTCACTCCTATAGGTCCAGCGAAACGCAGGGGCCGTTGCCGCGCGAGACGCACGGCATCAGAAATTCGGCCTGCTCGGCCGGGCTGAGGAAGCTGTCGCGGTGTTCGATGGCGCCGCCTTGGTGGCGCGTGATGCACTGGCCGCAGACCCCGCCACGGCACAGGTTGGGCACCTGCAGGCCAGCGTGTTCCAGGGCTTCGAGCAGGCTTTGCTCGGCCTCGACACGCAGGCGTTGGCCGCTGCGCAGCAGGTGCAGGTCGAACGGTTGGCCCGGTTGTGTACCTTTGAAGGCTTCCGAGTGAACGCGCCTGGGCGGCCATCCGAGGCGCGTGGCGTGGTGCTCAACCGCATCGAGCAGCGCCTGCGGGCCACAGGTGTAGACATGGCTGCCCAGCGGCCGGTCGGCAAGGATCCGGCCCAGGTCGGGGCGGCTGGCATAGGCATGCAGGCGCGGACCGAGGCGCTGTTGCAGTTCATCCAGATACGCGTCGCTGAGGCCCGGCCGGAACAGGTAATGCAGTTCGAAAGCGGCCTGCTGCTGTTCCAGCGCGGCGATGTAGGCCATGAACGGCGTGATGCCGATACCGGCGGCAATCAGGATATGCAGGCGCGCAGTGCCATGCGGCGCGAACAGATTGGCCGGTGGTGAAATCTGCAAGGTGTCACCGACCTGCACCTGCCGATGCAGGTAGCGCGAACCGCCGCGCGAGGCATCTTGCAGGCGTACGGCGATGCGGTAGTGCTGGGTGTGCGCCGGGTCGCTGGTAAGTGAATAGGCGTTGCGCACCTTGCCCTCGGCGAGCGGCAGGTGCACCTGCACGTGGCTGCCGGGCGAGAAGCCGGGCAGGGCGCCGTCGCAGGCGCTGAGGGTCAGCTCGCGCACTACCGGCGTGAGCATCCTGGCCGCGCTGACCTGAACCGTGAGGGCCGCGCTCATGGCTGGAACCCCGCATAGGGCTGGTCGGGATTGATACACACGCCAAGGTACGCGCCCAGGCGCCGGGAAAAATGCGTGCGCACCTCCAGCTCGACGTGGCAGCCGATGCAGTTCAATACAGCTTGCGGCCCAGCCGCCTGGGTCAGGCCGCAATGCGCGCAATACACCTGGCGCAGGCCGGGCGTCGTGCAGGTCATGCTGATCTCGTCGTCTTCCAGCCCGGCGGCGCGTGCCTCGGCGTGAATACGCCAGGCAAACGCTTCATCGCCCAGCAGGTAGAGGCGGCAACCCACCGTCGCGCTGGCGAGTGTCTGTTGCAGGCGCCGGGCGAAATCCGGCTGGTCGCCGTTGAGCAGCAGCGGCTGGTCCAGTTCTGCGATGACCGGCGGGCAGGCGGTTGCCGATTGCATCACCACGATGGGGCGGCTGAGGGTGTGCGTCATGCGGGCTCCTCCAAGGTGTGTTTTGTTTCCTGTTGGGAGAGATACTTTCCTAAGGGGAAAATCTTCTCAATCTGGAAAAAGGGCTATGCCTTTGGAGATAAGCCTTGCGGCACCGCCGTTGGGGGCATGGAAGTTGCTGGGCTTTGCCTCACGCAGGGCAACCGGATGGGGAGTGATCGACGCGTGCAAATACGACCGAAGGCATGGCCGCTCTGGTTGGGGCCTGTGCGCCCCGAACAGGCGCGCAGCGTGCGCAGGCTGCTGGCCGGCTTGCCCCTGCACGCTGACGGTGCCTTGTCGGGTTTGCTGGACCGTTTCGACGCACTGCTGCCCCCGGCGAAGCTCAACCTGATACTGGGGGGCGAAGAATTGAGCCCGACGCGACGCGGCTTGATCGACGGCTGCCAGGACGTAGCTACCTGCCCCTGGCGCAACGCCTGCGTGACGGAAGCGGCCCAGGCCTGCGGGCCGTGTCGGCAACATGGCGTGCACCGCCTGGTGTGTGGCTTGCCCGAGGGCCAGAAGGGCACGTTGCTGCTCGACACTCCGAGGCGCGCCGGGGCCAGTTGGCGCCAATTGCTTGAAGAGGCGGCGCAGGCAGTCGGCGTGACCGTGCGCCTGCGCAGCCAGCAACGCGAGCAACAGCGCAAACAGGCGACCTCGCGCCACGGCGCACTGGCCCGTGAGCTGCATGATTCGGTGGCGCAGCAACTCGGCTACCTGTCGTTCCAGGCCCATGGGCTGCAAGCGCAATTTGGCGAGCCGGCGCTGCAGGACCTGTGCGCCGGCCTCAGCCAACTGCAACGCCAGGTGCGCGAACTGATCACCAGCGCGCGCCTGACCATGGACGGGCGCTCGCTGCGCCAGGCGCTGGCCGACTCGGTGGCGGAGTTTTCACGGCGCTGCATCATCGTCTTCGAACTGGACAATCGCCTGGCCGACGATGCCCTCGGCGCGGAAACCGAATTGCAGATCTTGCAGATCATCCGCGAGGCGTTGGCCAACGCGGTGCGCCATTCCCACGCGCGCCACGTGCGCATCGAGCTGCGCCAGACCCAGGACGGCGAAGCCTCGGTGTCGGTGGAAGACGATGGCATCGGCCTGAGCCAGGCGTGCGCCGAGCACAACCATTTCGGCCTGGCGATTATCCGCGAGCGCGCCGCCAGCATCGGCGCGCGCCTGAGCATTGAAGCGATCCGCCCGCACGGCGTGCGCGTGCATCTTGGCCTGCGCCGCCACCACGACCAGCCACAGGGGAGTCTCGATGGACTGCACGACCTTACTACTGATCGATGATCACCCATTGTTTCGCAAGGGCCTGGCGCAGTTGTTCGACGCCAGTGGCGACTTCGAGGTGGTGGGGCAGGCGGCCAGCGGCCGAGAAGGCATCAACCTCGCTGTGAGCCTGACCCCGCAACAGGTCTTGCTCGATCTGCACATGCCTGGCCTCAGTGGCCTGCAGGTGCTTGATGAGCTGCGCCAGTTGCGCCTGGATTGCCAGGTGGTGGTGCTGACCGCCTCGATGGACCGCGCCGAACTGTTGAGCGCCTTGCGCCTCGGCGCCAGCGGGTATGTGCTCAAGGAAACCGAGCCCGACGCGTTGCTGGCGTATATGCGCAACTGCCACAAGGGCGCGATTGTGCTCGACTCGACCCTGATCGCCTTGCTTGCCGACCAGGCCGAGCCGGCGCCGCACAGCGAGGCCCCGGGCAACGACCACCTCACCGAGCGCGAAGGCCAGACCCTGGCGCTGATTGCCGCCGGCATGAGCAACAAGCAAATCGGCCGCGAGCTGGGAATCAGCGACGGCACGGTCAAGATCTATGTGCGCAGCCTGTTGCAGAAGCTCGGCCTGCATTCGCGGCTGGAGCTGGCGGCCTGGGTGCACAGCGGCAGTTTGCTCAAGCACGAGGAGCGCCATTAGATGAGGGACAGCCCCGACGCCTTTGCGCTCCCGCCGATGGACCTGATGGACTGTTTTCCCGCGGCCTTGCTGCACCTGCGCGACAACGGCCACATCGCCCACTTCAACCTGGCCTGGGCCGAGCTGATGGGCGCGCCGGGCGCGGAGCGCAACCTGATCGACTACGTGCACCAGGAAGACCGCCCGCTATGGCGCCAGGCCTTGAACGAACTGCGCCGGCGCCCCGACACCTGCTTCAACCAGCGCCTGCGCTTTGTGCACCCCAGTGGCGAACTGCGCTGGTTCGAGATCAGCCTCAAGCGCGGCCCGCAAGGCTTCTACCTGGTGGCCGGCGATATCACCGCGCACAAGCGCCGCGAAATCGCCCTGCAGGCGAGTCAGCGCAGCAGCGTGAGCCTGCTCGACAGCATGCCGGGGCTGATCTATCGCGGCCGCAACAACCGCGACTGGACCATGGAATTCGTGAGTGCCGGTTGCCTGCAACTCACCGGCTATCCCGCCGAGCGTCTGGTGGACAACCATGAGTTCACCTACAACAGCCTGATCCTCGCGCAGGATGCCGACTACGTGTGGCGCGAGGTGCAATACGCGTTGTCGCGGCATGAACCATTCGAGCTCAGTTACCAGATTCGCTGCGCCGATCAGTCGATCAAGCACGTGTGGGAAAAGGGCGTGGGGATTTATGCCGATACCCGTGAGGTACTGGGGATCGAGGGGGCGATTTTCGAGCGCAAGCGTTGAGTGCGGACGCCATTCAAAATGTGGGAGCGGGCTTGCTCGCGAATGCGCCGGATCAGTCGCTGCAGATGTTGACTGTTCCATCCCATTCGCGAGCAAGCCCGCTCCCACATTTTTTCGGCGTGTCCCTAGTGACTCAATGAGCCGGCCGCCTTGTTCAAGTCACTCTCAGCCCACTCGGTGTATACGCACGCATCCGCCGTGGCCCAGCGCACGCGCACCGGGTCGCCGGCTTTCAGCGGCATGCCCGCGGCGGACAACGCCTTGACCGTCATCGAAGTACCGCCGAGGGTTTTTACCGTGCAGGTCTGGCTTTCGCCGAGGAACAACACTTCGCCGACCATTGCCGAGACTTCATTCCAACCCGCTGCCAGAGGCTGCTCGGCGGCTTGCTCGACACTGAGGGCGAGGGCTTTTTCCGGGCGCACCATCAACAGCACCTCCTGCTCGGTGTGCAGGCCGCTGGTCAGGCGGATCGACAGCGATTGGCCTTCGAACATCGCCGCCGCATTGCCCTGGGCCTTGAGCTTGAGGAAGTTGGAGTTGCCGAGGAACGAGGCGACAAACGCGTTCGGCGGGTTCTGGTAGAGGTCAAAGCCGCTGCCGAGGCCGACGATCTTGCCGTGGCTGAAAATCGCGATGCGCTGTGACAGGCGCATGGCTTCTTCCTGGTCGTGGGTCACGTAGACGATGGTGATGCCCAGGCGCCGGTGCAACTGGCGCAGCTCATCCTGCAGGTCTTCACGCAGTTTCTTGTCGAGGGCGCCGAGGGGTTCGTCCATCAGCAGGATGCGTGGCTCGTACACCAGCGCGCGGGCGATGGCGACGCGTTGCTGCTGGCCGCCGGACAGTTGCGAAGGGCGGCGATGCGCGAACTGTTCGAGTTGCACCAGCTTGAGCATGGCGTCGACGCGTTTCTCGCGTTCGGCGCTGGCCAGTTTGCGGATCGCCAGGGGGAAGGCGATGTTGTCGCGCACCGACAAATGCGGGAACAGCGAGTAGCGCTGGAACACCATGCCGATATCGCGCTTGTGCGGCGGCACGTTGACCAGCGACTGGCCGCTGACCAGGATCTCGCCGCTGCTCGGCGTTTCGAAGCCGGCGAGCATCGACAGGGTGGTACTTTTGCCCGAGCCGCTGGAGCCGAGGAAAGTGAGGAATTCGCCGTCCTGGATGTCCAGCGAGATGTTGTCCACGGCGGCGAATTCGCCGTAGTACTTGTTCAGGTTGCGCAGGCTGACCAGGGGTTGGCCAGGGTTCTGGGCGGGGTCTTTGATCACTGCACTCATGTCTTAATCCTCGGCGCTCAAGCGCGGGTTTCAGTGCGTCGACGAGCGACGGCGGCAATCACCATGACCAGCACCGACAAGCCGATCAGCAACGTCGAGGCGACGGCGATCACAGGCGTCAGGTCCTGGCGCAGGGTGGTCCACATTTTCACGGGAAGGGTTTGCAGGGTCGGGCTGGCCATCATCACGCTGAGCACCACTTCATCCCACGAGACGAGAAACGCGAACAGCGCGCCGGCCACCATGCCCGGGCGGATCGCCGGGAAGGTCACCTTGAACACCGCCTGCAGGCGCGAGGCACCGCAGATCACCGCTGCGTCTTCGATCGACTGGTCGAACAGTTTCAGCGAGTTGATGATCGAGATGATGGTAAACGGCAGCGCGACAATCACATGGCTGACCACAAAGGCGAACATCGTGCCGGTGTAGCCGAGCTTGAGAAACAGCGCGTACACCGCCACGGCAATGATCACCAGCGGCACGATCATCGGCAGGGTGAACAGGCCGTAGAGCAACTCACGGCCAGGAAAGCGCCCGCGCACCAACGCGAATGCGGTGGGCAAGCCCAGCGCCACGGCAAACACCGTGGTCAGCACCGCCACCTTGAGGCTGGCCATCGCCGCGTTCATCCAGTCGGCGTTGGAGAAGAACTGCGCGTACCATTTCAGCGTCCAGCCCGGCGGCGGGAATACCAGCCATTGGGACGAACCGAACGACAGCAGCACGATGAATACAATCGGCAGCAGCAAAAACACGCCGATCACGCCGGTGGTGGTGTAGAGGCCCAGGCGCATCCTGCGGCTCATGGCATTGGGAGTCAGCAGCATGACGGCTTACCTCGCATTGCTGGCGCCAACCGGGGATTCCGGCTGAAGCTTCAGGTAGAAGTAGAACAGCACCAGCGTGATGAAGATCAGCAACGCTGCGCCGGCACTGGCCAGGCCCCAATTAAGGAACGATTGCACCTGCTGGATGATGAATTCGGGCAGCATCATGTTCTGCGCACCGCCGAGCAGCGCCGGGGTGACGTAGTAACCGAGGGACATCACGAACACCATCAGGCCACCGGAGAACAACCCCGGCCGGCACAGCGGCAGGAACACCCGGAAGAAGTTGGTCCACGGGCTGGCACCGCAGATCGAGCCGGCCTGCAGGATCATCGGGTCGATGGCCTGCATGGTCGCCTGCAACGGCAGCACGATGAACGGAATCATGATGTAGCTCATGCCGATCACCACGCCGGTGAGGTTGTGCACCATCTCCAGCGGCGCATCGCTGATGCCCATGGCCATCAGCGCCTTGTTGATCACTCCCGAAGCCTGCAGCAGGACCAGCCAGGAATAGGTGCGGGCGAGGAGGCTGGTCCACATCGACAGCAGCACGATATTCAGGATCCACCGCCCCCAGCCACGGGGCACCAGGGTGATCACCCAGGCCAGCGGGAAGCCCAGCAGCAGGCTGAACAGCGTCACCAGGCCGGCCACCGAGAAGGTATTGAGCAGCACCCGCGCATACGCCGAGTTGGCGAACAGCTGTTCATAGTTGCCCAGGCCCGGCACCGGCTCCAGCACGCCGCGCAGCAGCAGGCCGATCAACGGTGCGAGAAAGAACAGGCCGAGGAACAGCAGGGCCGGGAGCAGATTGCTCGCCCCCCGCCAGCGCTGCGCCAGGGACGGCGCCGAAGCCTTGCCGGACACCGGGCCGGCAGCGCCGAGGGCGCTCCCGGTCGGCGTGGTTGCCGTCATTTTCATTTGACTAGCCATTCATTCCACCGTGTCGCAATGGCCGGGCCGTTCTTGGCCCAGTAGGCGAAATCGAGGGTGATCTGGTCCTTGGCGTACGCCGTCGGCAGGTTGGGCGCGAGGACTGAATCCAGGCGCTGCACGCTGTCGATGTTCACCGGAGCATAGGCGGTCAGGTTGGAAAAATCCGCCTGGCCCTTGGCGCTGCTGGCACTGGCCAGGAACTTCATCGCAGCGGCTTTGTTTTTCGTGCCTTTAGGCACGACGAGGATGTCGGCCATCACCAGGTTCTGCTTCCAGCTTACGCCCACGGGCGCGCCGTCTTCCTGCAGTGCGTGAATGCGCCCGTTCCAGAACTGGCCCATGCTGACTTCGCCGGAGGCCAGCAGCTGTTGCGACTGCGCGCCGCCGCCCCACCAGACGATGTCTTTCTTGATGGTGTCGAGTTTCTTGAAGGCGCGGTCCAGGTCCAGCGGGTAGAGCTTGTCGGCGGGTACGCCGTCGGCCAGCAGCGCCAGTTCGAGCACGCCGGGGCTTGGCCATTTGTAGAGGGCGCGTTTGCCGGGGTAGGTCTTGGTGTCGAACAGCGCGGTCCAGTCCTGCGGCTTGCCAGCGCCGAGCTTGCCTTCGTTGTAGCCGAGCACAAAGGAGAAGAAGAACGAGCCGACGCCATGGTCGGAGACAAAGCGCGGGTCAATCTTGTCGCGCTGGATGACCGAGAAGTCGAGGGGTTCGAGCAACCCTTCGGCGGCGGCGCGCAAGGCGAAGTCGGCCTCGACGTCCACCACGTCCCACTGCACGTTGCCGCTTTCGACCATGGCCTTGAGTTTGCCGTAGTCGGTAGGGCCGTCCTGGACCACGGTGATGCCGCTGGCCTTGCTGAAAGGATCGGCCCATGCCTGCTTCTGCGCATCCTGGGTACTTCCGCCCCAGCTCACGAAATTGACGCTTTCGGCCGCCAAGGCCGCGTGAGTGGCCGTGGCCAGCAAGCCCGCGAACAGCACTGCGGTTGCACGTTTGTTCAACACCATTTTCACGCCCTCATTTGTTTTGTTATTGAGCGGGCTTGGTAATGCCCGCCTATCGGGAGCAGTAGGTTTATCGAGGCCCCTATTCGAGGCCCCAAAAGGCGACCGTGCCAAGGGCTGTTATTGGTGCTATCCCTGGCGGGCGCACTTGGCGAAAGCGTTCGGTCTATGGAATATCATATTATGGTATTCCAAACTTTGTGCAAGCATTTTGCCTTACCGGTTATCCATCATTCGGTGAAGGGAATGCTCTCGACCACCTCCAGGTCGTAGCCGGTCAGCCCGGCGTATTTGAGGGGCGGTCCGAGGTGACGCAGCTTGCCGACGCCCAGGTCCTGCAATATCTGCGCCCCGGTGCCGACTTCCGAATAAATCCGCGACTGCGAGCGGCTGAACTGGCGCGGCGTCTGGGTCAATTGCGGCACGCGCTCCAGCAGCGCCTGGGACGACTCATGGTTGGCCAGCACCACCACTACGCCACTGCCTTCTGCCGCGACGCGTTGCAGGGCGGCCCACAGCGTCCAGTTGGACGGACCGCTGTACTCGGCGCCGACCAGGTCGCGCAGCGGGTCGATCACATGCACGCGCACCAGCGCGGGTTCATCGCGGCGCAGCTGGCCCATCACCATGGCCATGTGCACGCCGCCGTCGATGCGGTCTTCAAAGGTGATCAGGCGGAACGTGCCGTGCACCGTGGGCAGGTCGCGTTCGCCAATGCGCACCACCGTGCGTTCGGTGCTCAGGCGGTAGTGGATCAGGTCGGCGATGGTGCCGATCTTGATCCCGTGCTTGCGCGCGAAAATCTCCAGGTCCGGGCGGCGGGCCATGCTGCCGTCGTCGTTCATCACTTCGACGATCACCGAGGCCGGGGTGTGCCCGGCCAGGCGCGCCAGGTCGCAACCGGCCTCGGTGTGGCCGGCGCGGGTCAGCACACCGCCGTCCTTGGCGCGCAATGGGAAGATGTGCCCCGGTTGCACGATATCGGCGGGCCCGGCGTTGCTTTCCACGGCTGCCGCCACCGTGCGCGCGCGGTCGGCGGCGGAGATCCCGGTGGTCACACCGGTGGCGGCTTCGATGGACACGGTAAACGCGGTGCTGAACACGCTGCCGTTGCTCGGCACCATCTGTTCCAGGCCGAGGCGCTGGCAGTGTTCGTCGGTCAGCGTCAGGCAGATCAGGCCACGGGCTTCGCGGGCCATGAAACTGATAGTCTCGGCGGTGCAGCAGGCCGCAGGCAGCAACAGGTCGCCTTCGTTTTCCCGGTCTTCGTCGTCCACCAGCAGCACCATTTTGCCCTGGCGGTAGTCTTCGATGATGTCTGCGATGCTGTTGAAGGCCATGTAGAGTGCTCGATTTGTTGGTTGTATGTATTATGGTATACCACAAAAATCAAACAAGAGGATGTCGCGATGAAGGCCTACTGGATTGCCCATGTGGATGTGTCCGATGCAGAGCAGTACACGCAATACACCCAACGCGCGCCGGCGGCGTTTGCGAAGTTTGGCGGGCGGTTCCTGGCCAGGGGCGGGCGCAGCACCGCGCTTGAAGGCGGGCCGGCGCGCCAGCGTAACGTGGTGATCGAGTTTGAGAGTTATGAGCAGGCGGTGGCGTGTTATGAGTCTGTGGAGTACCAGGAGGCGAAGGGGCACCGGGAGGGGGCTGGGGTCGCACAGATTATTATTGTGGAAGGCCTGGCGCCCTAGCTGTATCAGCCAAACCGGGTCCGAATGTGAGAGCTGGCTTGCCTGCGATACAGGTGCCTTGGTACATCCGGTGACCCCGGTGGATGCCATCGCAGGCAAGCCAGCTCCCACACTGGGACTCGGTTCGGTCTGGAGGTCAGCGGATGAAATAGACCCTGCCGTGGTAGAGGCTCTAAACCTCGGCCTGGCGAACTAGATCTATCGGACATAAACCGATTCAACTGTGGGAGCGGGCTTGCTCGCGAAGGCGGAGTGTCAGTTGATGCATTCGGTGCCTGACACACTGCGTTCGCGAGCAAGCCCGCTCCCACATTTTTGAACCGTGTCTGGGCTTGGAGATCAGCGGATGAAATGGGCGTTGCCGTGGTAGACGCCCTACATCCCGCCTGGCGAACCAGGTCTAACAGCCATACCGGGTCCGAATGTGGGAGCTGGGACTCGGTTTGGTCTGGAGATCAGCGGATGAAGTGGATCTTGCCGCTGTCGTCATTGCCGATGTAGATGCCATACACCCCGGCCTGGCGTTCTTCGATGTAACGCTCGAGGATCTGCCGGATGGCCGGGTAGTAGATGCTGTCCCAGGGGATGTCCTCGGGCGCGAAGAACTTGTAGTCGAGGGTCTCCGGCCCGAACTGGCCGGTGATCTCCAGCGCGATGGCGCGGAAGATGATGTACACCTCGCTGATCTTCGGCACGCTGAAGATCGAGTAGGGCGAGAGGATCTCCGCACGTACGCCGCTTTCTTCCCAGACTTCACGCAGCGCGGCCTGTTCGGTGGTCTCGCCACCTTCCATGAAACCGGCGGGCAGCGTCCAGGTGCCGGGGCGCGGCGGGATTGCGCGTTGGCACAGCAGGTATTTGCCGTCCTGCTCGATGATGCAGCCGGCGATGATCTTGGGATTGATGTAGTGGATATAGCCGCAGCCACGGCACATCAGGCGCTCATGCGTATCGCCCGGTGGCCGCTGGTGACCGAGGTCACTGCCGCCACATTTCGGGCAAAAGCTTGGGCTGAACACGCTCAGTGACCTATGCGGGGTTCTTTGAGGGCGATGGGCAGGGTGATCTCCGGGACTTTGCCGGTCTCTTCCTGTTTGCGCTTGAGGTAATCCAGGGCCACCGCAGCCGCGGCGCGTACGTGGTCGACGCAGGCCTGGTGGGCAGCGAGCGGGTCGCCGCTCTTGATCGCCTGGACCATGCGTTCCATTTCCTGGTTGCTGGTGCCGCGACGGTTTTCCTGGGACACCGAGGTCGCGCGCAGGTAGCTGATGCGCGCCTGCAACTGGCGCAACTGCGTGGCGGCCACGTGGTTGCCAGAGCCTTCGAGCAACACGTCGTAGAAGCCCTGCACCGAATCGATCACCTGTTGCAGCTCGCCGTCCTTGAGGGCCTTGCGGTTTTCCTCGAGGGCTTTTTCCAGGGCCTTGATGTCCTTGGCCTTGGCGCGCAGGGTGAACAGCTGCACGATCAAGCCTTCGAGCACGCAGCGCAGTTCATAGATATCGACGGCATCCGCCAGGGTGATGATTGCGACCTGCGGGCCCTTGGCATCGGCGAATTCCACCAGGCCTTCGGACTCCAGGTGACGCAAGGCTTCGCGCACCGAGGTGCGGCTGACGCCGAGGCGGTCGCACAGGTCGCGCTCCACCAGGCGGTCACCCGGCAACAGCTGGAAGTTCATGATGGCGCTGCGCAGTTTCTCCAACACGATTTCGCGCAGGGTGACCGGGTTGTGATTGACCTTGAAGCTGTCGTCGAGTGGCAGGCGTTTCATGGGGTCTGCTCTGAATGTAGCGGTTAACTGGAGGCCTCGGCATCGGCGTCGGCGAACGCTTCCCGGGCCAGTCGGAAACTGTCCACGGCGGCGGGAACCCCGCAATAAATGCCGACCTGAAGCAGAATTTCGCGTATTTGTTCACGACTCAGCCCGTTACGCAAGGCGCCGCGCACATGCAGCTTGAGTTCGTGGGGCCGATTGAGGGCCGAAATCATTGCCAAGTTTATCATGCTGCGTTCTTTAAGCGACAAACCCTCACGGCCCCACACGTGGCCCCAGCAGTACTCGGTGACCATCTCCTGCAGCGGCCGGGTGAAATCATCGGCGTTGTCGATCGAACGCTGCACGTAGGCCTCGCCCAGCACCTGGGTGCGGATCTTCAGGCCCTGCTGGTATTTTTCAGTGCTCATCAATCAGCTCCTCAGGCCAGGGTGGGCAGCGGGCCCAGCTTGCCTTTGTGATAGATCATCGGCGTGACCGGCTGCGCGGGCAGGATCAGGTTCTTCACCGCGCCGACAATGATTGCGTGGTCGCCGCCGTCGTATTCGCGCCACAACTCGCATTCGATGATCGCCGTGGCCTTGGCCAGCAGCGGGTTGCCCAGCTCGCTGAGATGCCACTCGATGCCCTTGGCCTTCTCCTTGCCTTTGCCGGCGAAGGCATAGGCCTCGGCGGTCTGGTCGGCGGACAGCAGATGAATCGCGAAACGCTTGCTGTCGCGCAGGATCGGGTAGGTGTCCGACGCATAGTTGGGGCAGAACAGCACCAGGGCCGGGTCGATCGACAGCGCGCTGAACGCGCTGGCGGTGATGCCGACGATGCCGCCGTCCGGGTCGAGGGTGGTGACCACCGTGACGCCGGATGGGAAGGAGCTCATGACGTCTTTGTAAATGCCGGGTTCGATCATGGTCGGGGTCTCTTAACGCATCACAAAAGGATCAGGCATCGGCGCCTGGGAGAGGTTGATCCACACCGTTTTCAGCTCGGTGTAGGCCAGCACCGAATCGATGCCGCTTTCGCGTCCGTAGCCGCTGTTCTTGAAACCGCCGATGGGCGCCATGGCCGAGACCGCGCGGTAGGTGTTGACCCAGATGATCCCCGAGCGCACATCCCGCGCCAGGCGATGGGCGCGGCCGAGGTCGCGGGTCCAGATGCCGGCGGCGAGGCCGAACTGCGAGTCGTTGGCGATCGCCAATGCCTCGGCTTCGTCCTTGAAACGGATGACCGAGGCCACCGGGCCGAAGACTTCTTCCTGCATGATCTTCATCGAGTTGCGGTCGCATTCGAACAGCGTCGGCTCATAGAACCAGCCTTCACCAAGATTCTGCGGGCGCTTGCCACCGGTGCGCAGGCGCGCGCCTTCGGCGATGGCATCGGCCACCAGGCCTTCGACCACGGCCAGTTGCTGCGCGGTGGCCATGGGGCCCATTTCGCTGGCGTCGTCCTGCGGGTTACCGATGCGGATGCGTTGGGCGCGCGCCACCAGGCGCTCGACGAACTCATCGTAGATTTCATCCTGCACCAGCAGGCGCGAACCCGACACGCAACTCTGCCCGGACGCCGCGTAGATGCCGGCAATCGCGCCATTGATGGCGCTGTCGAGGTCGGCGTCGGCAAAGATGATATTTGGTGACTTGCCGCCCAATTCCAAAGACAGCTTGGCGAAATTCTCCGCGCTGCTGCGCACCACATGCCGGGCCGTGGCCGCGCCGCCGGTAAAGGCAATCTTGCGCACCAGCGGGTGGCGGGTGAGGGCGGCGCCGGTGCTGGGGCCGTAGCCGGTGACCACGTTGACCACGCCCGGCGGAATCCCGGCTTCGAGGGCCAGGCGCGCGAGTTCGAGGATGGTCGCCGAGGCGTGCTCCGACGGCTTGATCACGATGGTATTGCCCGCCGCCAGGGCCGGTGCGAGCTTGATCGCGGTCAGGTACAGCGGGCTGTTCCAGGGGATGATTGCTGCGACCACGCCCATGGCTTCGTGCACGGTGTAGGCGAACAGGTCGGGCTTGTCGAGGGGCAGGGTGCCGCCTTCGAGTTTGTCGGCGAGGCCGGCGGTGTAGTGGAAGAACTCCGGCAGGTAGCTGACCTGGCCGCGCGTCTCGCGGATCAGCTTGCCGTTGTCGCGGCTTTCCAGCTGGGCCAGTTGCTCTTTGTTCTCGGCAATCAAATCGCCCAGGCGACGCAGCAACTTGCCGCGCGCGGTGGCGGTGAGGCCACGCCAGGCCGGGCTGTCGAAGGCAGTCTGCGCCGCTTGCACGGCGCGCTCCACATCCGCTTCGTCGGCGTCGGGCAGTTGCGCCCAGGGCTCGGCCAGGGCCGGGTTGAGGCTGTCGAAAGTCTTGCCGGACAGGGCATCGACCCATTCACCGCCGATGCACATCTGGAAGCGTGCGAGTGTCATGCAACGATCCCCTTGATTGGATTGTTTTGGGCGTACACCGTGTCGAGGAAGCCCAGCAGCAGCTGGTTGACCAGGCGTGGCGATTCTACCGGCATCATATGCCGTTGTTCGGCCAGCACCGCAACGGTGGCGCCGGGAATACGATCGGCCAGTTGCCGGGCCATTTCCGGGGTCGAGCCCGGGTCGAGTTCGCCGGTGGCGACCAGGGTCGGCACGCGCAACCCCTTGAGGTCGTCGGCGCGGTACATGTCCTGGGTCGCGAACAGTTCGTAGGTGGTCAGGTAGCCCTGGGGGTCGTTGCCCGCCAGGGTTTCACGCAGCGCGGCGATCTGCGCCGGGTTGGCCGCCTGGTATTCGCGGCTGAACCAGCGCGACAGCGCGGCCTCGGCATTGGCGTCCGGGCCATGTTCGGCGGCCTGGGCGGTGCGTGCGATCACGCCGGCGCGCTGTTCCGGGCTGCGGTTGAACACACTGTTGAGCACCACCAGGCCTTGCAGGCGCTGCGGGTAATGCAGGGCAAACGCCCGGGCGACCAGGCCGCCCATGGAAAAACCGATCACCGTGGCCTGAGGCAATTGCAGGTGGTCGAGCAGTTCCAGCAACTGGTCGGCATAACCCAGCAGCGGCGTGCCGGCGGCCGGGCGCGGGCTGGCGCCATGGCCGAGCATGTCATAGGTGATCACGCGGTAATTCGTGGCCAGGCCAACGACTTGCCCGCCCCACATTTCTTTGTTCAGGCCCACGCCGTGGATCAAAACCACAGGCTGGCCTTGGCCGGTCGCCAGATAACTGGTGCCAGCCGGGGTGCGTTCAGCGGTGAGCCGAATCATGGAGCGCTCCTGCATACCTTTTTATTAGGGTGTTAGCCGCCGGGATTACTGGGCCTTTTCGGCGGCCAGTTCTTCCAGGTCGATATAACGGTTGCCGATCCGTGGGTGCAGGCGGCCGCCATCGGCGCAGCCCAGCACCACGACGATTTCGTCGGCACGCGGGGCGTCTTCGATCTGCATTTCCAGGGTGATGTAGTGCGAGCGCAGGCCTTCGTCGTCCTTGTGCATCATCGGGATCTGGATCGAGGTGCCAGGGCCGCCGCGCTTGTTGGTGAAGCTCAGGTAGCTCTTGGCCTTGACCGCTTCACGGTAGTGATTGCCGAAGCGCAGGGTATGGATGATTGCGCTCGCGTGTTCGATCTCGCCATCGGCGCCCACGACGGCGGCCTTGCCATACGCTTCGATCTTCTCGGCGCCGCCGATGATGCCCACCAGGCGCTCGACCATCAGTGCGCCAAGGTCGGAGCAATTGGCGCGGATCTCCGGCTTGAGGTCTTCGACGAAACCGCGACCCAGCCACGGGTTTTTCAACACGACGGCCAGACCGACCATGGTCACCGGCGTGTCCGAGGCCTTGCCGCCTTCAATGAAGGTTTCTTCTACGTAACTGACGATCTTGCGGATTTCGAAACTCATGGGCTGCTCCGTCTGAGGTAAGTGGATCTGTGTATGATGGTATACCATAATATGACAAGTGCAAGCGCCACAAGATCGGGTCGGCAAACGGTACAGCTGGGTGATGCGTTTTTTTGATCTGGATCAATCGTTGCGAGATGCTCATCTGGTAAAAACGCCCCCTTTTTTAAACTTGGCGCCGCTTCTAGCCTGGCAAGGCGAACTTGCCGTGTTACGCCATACTCACCTCCAGCTGTGGCATACAGCGCCTGGCTCTATGCCGCTACCACCGTGCCGTCTTACGAGACCGGACTTTGAACCTATGCCCGAACGCAACTACAGCTTGATTCGCAAGCTCGCCAGCACGTCCCTGCGCCTGAATACCGTGCTGATCTGCGCGCTTTTTCTTAACCTGTTAATGCTGGCCGCCTGCTATTGGGCGTTGAGCAAGGTGGTTGCCGAAGAGCGCAACAAGGTGATGCTGCATTTCAACCGATTGGTGGGTGATATCCATCAGCACGAAAAATTCATCGACAGGATTGCGCAACACGGCAACCAGGCCTCGCAGAACCAACCGACGTCGGGTCTGACGGTACAGAGCCAAATGCGTGTCGACACGCCAGGCGTGCGGATCTTTGAGGCGGCGCAATATACGTTTTCGATGCCGTTTACCCTGGCGCAGCAGCACGTAACGTCCGGCCCGCATCCGGGCAATTTCGCCTTGGGGGTGATGCTGGCGAATTTTTACAGCCGTTTCTGGAGTACCTCGGTGTACCCGGCACCGCAGGTGTTCGTCATCGGCGCGCTGGGCAACACCAGCATGGCTGTGCCTGCCATCGACCGGTTTCCGGGGCGTGCGCTGCTGACAACGGAGAACTACCTGGCGGCAGTCGAGCGGATTTACACCGCGCTGCCAGTCGGTAAAGACTCGACGGGGGGAGTCCACGTGCGCTGGGCGCCAGCGCAGCATTTCATTGCCGGCGAGTCCCGTGAGCTGTTGGGTTATCTGGATTTCAGGCTGCCCGATGCGCTCTGGTGGACACCTGAGGTCAAGCGTCGGATCTTCATCGTGACCCTGTTGGATCTGGAGCGCATCAATGATCCCGAGCAATTGTTCGAGCGGCCGATCTACGACCGCTTGCAACTGTTGTCTCCCCAGGGCGACTCGTTGATAGATGCAGTCGGTGTAGCGCAGAGCTATCGGCAGGGCCTGAATTTCACTGCGCAAGGCCTGCTGTTCAAGATGGGCGGCCCCAGTGCCGGTGGTTGGGTCGCGTTGTACGAACTGAATTATCAAAGCTTTTTCGGCTACGCCAAGTGGCAGTTGCTTGGCGGCATTGGGCTGCTGCTGGCCAGTATGTTGAGCAGTTGGGTGGCGATTCGCTGGTACGCGCGCAAGGTGGTTTCGCCCGCGCGCCAGGCCCATTTTGAGATCGTCGAAAGCGACACTTTCAGCCGTACGGTAATCCAGACTGCCCCTGTGGCACTGTGTGTGCTCAGGCGCGCGGATCGGCACCTGATCATGCAAAACCCACTGGCCGAACGAATGCTGGGGGATGCCCAGGCGGTGACGCAGTTGAGTGAGCATTGGGGGCTCAATCCTGCCCCGGCGCAACCCGACGGCGATGTGATTTTCCACAGCCGCCACGGCCACACATTGCACGGCAGTTTCGCCTCAGCCCGCTATCGCGGCGAGGCGGTGGTGCTCTGCGCGTTCAGCGACATCAGCGCACACAAGGCGGTGGAGCAGAAGCTCGCCGAGGCCAGCGCCGCCAAGTCGCGGTTCCTGGCGACCATCAGCCATGAGATCCGCACGCCACTCTATGGCGCGTTGGGTACCCTGGAGTTGCTGGGGCTCACACAGTTGACCGAGCAACAAAGCAACTATCTGCACATTATCGAGCGCTCCTCTTCAATGCTTCTGCAACTGGTCAGCGATGTGCTGGACATGTCCAAGATCGAAGCGGGGGAGATGGCGCTGGAGTCGGCGGATTTCAGCCCCCTCGCGCTGGCCGAGGAGGTCGTCGCCGAATACAGCGGCACCGCACAGGGCAAGGGCGTGCAGTTGCGCTTGAATGTCGATGCCGGTGTACCGGTTGGGGTGCATGGGGATGCGCGGCGTATCCGGCAGGTGCTCACCAATCTGCTCAGCAATGCCCTCAAGTTCACCGAGCACGGCGGTGTAACGCTGCAGTTGAGCGCCGCGATTAGCGACGACAGGGCTACGCTGACGTGGCAAGTCACCGACACCGGCGTGGGTATTGCGGCCGAGCAGCAGGTTCATCTGTTCGAGCCGTTCTACCAGGCGCACCGACATGCGCATACCGTTGCTGGCACCGGGCTTGGCCTGTCCATATGCGCGCAACTGGCCCAACTGATGGGCGGTCGATTGAGCGTGGCCAGCGAACCCGGGGTGGGTAGCTGCTTCAGTTTCAGTGCCAGCTTTGCCTTGGGGCAGCAGGCACCGCCGACCGCCGTGCGGGCCCGCTTGTCTCGGCATCCCGGTAAGTTGGGCCTGAACCTGCTGGTCGCCGACGACAACCCGATGAACCAGGCATTGATCAAGGAGCAACTCGAGCAGCTCGGCTGTCGCGTCACCCTGGCAAGTCACGGTCTTGACGCATTGGCGCGCTGGTCGCCGGATTTCGATGCGCTACTGACCGACATCAACATGCCGCAGATGGATGGGTTCGAGTTATTGAGTGCGCTGCGTCAGCAGGGCGTAACGCTTCCGATCATCGCCATCACCGCCAGCGCCCTGCAGGAAGAAACCCTACGCTTCGTCGCAGCCGGCATGGATGCCTGGCTGGTAAAGCCCGTGAGCCTGAGCGATTTGTACGCAGTGTTGCGACGCTGCTGCCCGCCCGCGCAAATACTTGAGCCGCAGGAGGAAGAACTGCCGGCGTTCGTGGCGCTCTCACCGCGACTGCATGAACTGTTTGTGAATATCACGCGCGCAGACCTGAAAATCCTGCGCGATGCCAGCCAGCAACACAACGTAGCTGCCATGGTGCCGCAGTTGCATCGGCTGCGCGGCTCGCTGGCGGCGGTGCAGGCGAAGCAGCTGGCAGACGCGTGCAAAGCGCTGGAGCAGCAACTGATCGCCACGCACAAAATTCCCAAGGGCGTTATTGAACTCATGGACGGTATAGAGCGACTACTGGCGGGCCTCGCGCCGAATACGGACGGCGAGCCCCCTACATCCAACGACTGAGACTGGAATACAAACCATGAAAAAGACCACTGTGTTGATAGCCGACGACCATCCGATTGTGGCGATGGCGGTGCAGGAAATAGTCGAGCGCGATGACCGCTTTGAAGTGGTGGGTATCGCCAAGGGGCCTACTGAATTGGTGCAGATGCACCAGCAGTTTTCGCCCGATGTCGTGATTGCCGACTACAGCATGCCCGGCGACGGAATTCATGGCGATGGATTGCAGATGATCGAGTTGCTGTGCCGGCGCTTTGGTGACACCCGCATCCTGGTATTCACCATGCTGTCCAATCCCCTGATTCTCAGCGGTCTCTATCACCTGGGTGTGTGGGGCGTAATATTGAAAAGTGGTGATTTCAATGAGATTGCGGTAGCACTGCAGGCGTTGTCGCAGGGACGCAAATACCAGCCACCAGTGCAAGCGCTGTCGAACAGTGACAGCCAGATGCAAGCCAGGGCCGCTCGGCTGACGATGCGCGAATACGAAGTGCTGCGGCATTTTGTATCGGGCTTGAGTGGTCGTGAAATCGCGGCACTTTTGCATAGAAGCACCAAGACAGTGAGCGCACAAAAGGTCTCGGCGATGCGCAAGTTGGGCGTCGAAAATGATCAAGCGTTGTTGGCCTTCTGTGCGGACGCGCAGCTTTTCCTGTAAGTCGTGCCAGCGGTTTACGTGGGCTGAACCGAAAGACAGTTCTCGCCCTGGGCCTATTTTCAGTTTGATCTTAAAGACAGCCACCGAGTCGGCTCGCATAATAGCGCCCACAGCGTCAGCCCGCACCTCAATAGACTAAGTCACGCCACCTACCTGTAGCCGTGCTGGTTGAGTTGCACTAGAAAAGAACCGTTTCTTATTGCAGTTGTGCGCAACAGTGCACTTCAAGGCAGCGGGTCACTGTGCGCCCGAAAAAGGATTAATTACGAAGTCAGGAGGTGGATACCCAGCAACTCGTGAAGTGAAGTGCGGCCCTGTGATGCGTTATTAAAGTAACGCCAATGAATATAAACTTGAGAGATGATGAAGTATGAAGAAACAACGTTTACTGCCTGTGCAGGCGGCGCTCCTGAGTGTGTGTGGTGGCCTGATGTTGTCCACTACTGTCAACGCCGCGGAAGCCGGTACTATTACTTTTAACGGTAAAGTTACGGATGAAACTTGCCAGGTAACCACCGGCTCGTCGGGCGATTTTACCGTGGACCTGGCCACCGCCAAAGTGGCTGACCTGGCCCAGGCCGGTGCTACCGCGATGCCGTCCAACTTCCGTATTGCGGTCAATCAATGCTCGCCGACCGTGACCAATGTACGCGCGCAGTTTCTCTACGATGCCAACCTGGTCGACGTCAGTTCGGGCGTGCTGAAAAACCAGTTGAGCGGCGATACCTCCGCCACCAATGTGGGCCTGCAGCTTTACAACTACGCAGACAACTCCGTGATCAAGCCAGGCGACGCTGGCGCTGCCAAGAGCTTCACCGTGCAAGACGGTGCGGCTGAAATGATCTACGGCGTGCAGTACTACGCGACCGGCAAGTCCACGGCGGGCCTGGTGAAGAGCCAGGTCAAATACCAATTGAGCTATAACTGAGAACGTCCCTCTGCGCGGACATCGCGCAGAGGGGACTACCCTGACTATGCGGATATATCGTCTATTAACAGGTTGCCTGCTCATTTATTTAATGAGCTTCGATGCTCGCGCCAATATCGTTTTGGGCGGCACTCGGTTGATCTATCCAGGCGGCGAACGTGAAGTCACGCTGCCCCTGTCGAACAAGGGCGCGACCCCGGCACTGGTGCAATCGTGGATGGATGACGGCGCCACCGACTCTACGCCGGAGAACAGCTCCGCGCCGTTCCTGATCATGCCGCCGCTGACCCGTATCGAAGGCCAGGCCTCGCAGACCCTGCGGATCCTGTTCAATGGAACAGCATTGCCGCCAGACCGTGAATCGCTGTTCTGGCTGAATGTACTTGAAGTACCACCGGTGCCGGAAAAGTCGAGAAACAAGAATAACTTGTTATTGGCTGTTCAAAGTCGAATTAAAGTGTTCTATCGACCCGCGACACTCCGCAGCTCCTTGCATGACGCCGCGAAGCATTTGACGTGGCAGGTGTTCGGCGACGGCGCACAGTTGAAGTTGCGCTGCACGAATACTTCGCCATTGCATGTCTCGTTTGCCGATATACAGGTGAAGTGGGCGGGCAAGACACTCAGTAATACTGACGGTAATCATATGGTTGCCCCGGGCGGCGAAGCCGTGTTTGAACTGCACCCGCAGACCGCGCGCCTGCCTGAACTAAAAGCCCAGGGCATACAGTTTAATTATATTAACGACTATGGCGCCTTGAAAACCGTGAACGCGCAGTTCGACTAAGTTCAATTACCCTTTCGTTAAAAGTCTATGAACCGTTTTGATCGATCGATATTACGCAGAAAAGTGTTTCTGGCGGCACCGTCATGCTCAATCGTTCGTTTCTGGGCGGTCGTGTGCCTCGTGTTCAGCACGGCAGATGACAACGTGATGGCGGATGAGCCGGTGCTGCCGGCGGCCGCTGCACAGGTGGACTTCCAGGATGCCGAGTTCACCAGTTCGTTTCTGGTGGGCAATGCCAAGCGTACGGATATGTCGCGTTACCAGAAGGGCAACCCGGTATTGCCAGGAAATTACGATTTGGACGTTTACATCAATGGCAAGCAGGTGACGCGCGCCAAGGTCGAGTTTGCAGATGAGGCCAACAGCAATATCGCGCAAGCCTGTTTCACGCTCGCAGCGCTGAAACGGCTGGGCATCGATACACAGCCATTGGTGCCGTTCAACGGTTGTCGCAAGCTCAAGGCGGTGCTGCCCAACACGGTCTCCTATGCCGACATCGGTGAGCAGAAGCTCTACCTGCAAATCCCCCAGGCCAACTTGCGGCGTACCCCGCGTGGTTATGTAGAGCCCGAGTACTGGGACGCGGGCATTACCGCGGCGAAACTTGATTACAATCTGAACTATTTCAGCACACAGAACGACCACTACGGCAGCACCGACTCTGCCTACCTGGGCTTGCGTGGCGGGTTCAATTTTGGCCTTTGGCAGTTCCGACATAACGCAAATGTGAACTGGACCCAGGGGGGCAAAGCCGAATGGACCCGCATGTCCACCTACCTTCAGCGGCCAGTGGCGCAGCTCAAGAGCCAGGTGACCCTGGGCGAGATCAATACCAAAGGCGTGGGGTTCGACAGCATCGCTGTGCGCGGTGTCAGCCTGGCCTCGGACGAGCGCATGTTTCCCGATTCACAGATCGGTTTCGCGCCGGTGATCCGCAGTTTCGCGCGCAGCAATGCGCGAGTGGAGGTGTGGCAGAACGATATAAAGCTCTATCAGACCACGGTCACGCCCGGCAACTTCGTGATCGACGATCTGTACCCCACAGGCTATGGCGGCAACCTGAATGTCGTGGTTACCGAGGCCGACGGAAGTGAGCGGCGCTTCGATGTGCCTTATTCGTCGATCACCAACCTGATGCGTCCGGGGCGCGCCAAATACGACCTGGTGGCTGGCCGGCTGTATAACCAGAACCTGGCCAGCGATGCCCATCTGTTCCAGGGCACGTTGTTCTATGGTCTGAACAACAGCCTGACCGGCTACGGCGGGTTCCAGGTCAGCGAAGGCTTTCACGCGGGGCTCGCGGGTGTCGGACTGAACACCTCGCTGGGGGCGTTTTCGGTCGACCTGACCCAGGAGACCACCCAACTGGGCGCTCGTAGCGGTTCGGCTTCGGGGCACAGCGTCAAGGTGGCGTACAGCAAGTTGCTGAGCGAAACCCGCACTAACTTTACCCTCGCTGCCTACCGCTACTCGTCGTCCAAATACATGACGCTTTCCCAGGCGGTCGATGCGCGTGAGCGGGTCAAGACCCCGGGCTATCAGGATGAATGGCTGTGGTATGGCAATGAGCGTGACCGCTTCGATATCAGCATCGATCAGCCGGTAAGCACTTATGGCTCGCTGTTCCTGACCGGTAGCACCAGCAAGACCTGGGGGGGCTCGGGATCCTCGAGCCGGCAGTTTGAAGTGGGCTTCAACGGCAGCGTCGGAGATGTCAGCTACAGCCTTTCCGCCAGTCGCAATAACGATGAGTTCGTCGGCGCCCAGACCCAGTACTTCCTGAGCCTGAATATTCCATTGGGCAGCGGCGCCAAGTCACCGACGCTGAGCACGCAGTACACCGGCGGGCGCGGGCAAGGCAGCACGCTGCGCAACTACTTGAGCGGGGTGGCCGATGACGAGGGGCGCCTGAGCTACGGGGTCGCCCACGCGGCGGACACCAACACCTCAAGCTCGGGCAGCGTCAATGCTCAATACCGCGGCGACCGCAGCACCGTTCGCGCGTCGTACGAACAGGGTGGGGACTACAAATCCACCTCGCTGGGCAGCGATGGCAGCCTGGTGGTGCACAGCGGCGGGGTGACGCTATCGCCGAATACCGGCGACACCATTGCACTGGTCTCCGCACCGGGCGGCGAGGGCGCGAGCATTGGTGGATTGTCCGGCCTGGTCATCGATAAAAACGGCTATGGCGTGATGCCGTATTTATCGCCCTATCGCATGAACAATATCAACCTGGACCCCAAGGGCAGCTCGATGGATGTCACGTTCCAGAACACCACGCAACAGGTCGCACCCTTTGCCGGCGCAATTGTCCGCGTCGATTTCCAGACCCGGGTCGGGCGGTCGGCGGTGATCCATATCACCAATGGCAGCAACCTCAAGTTGCCGTTCGGCGCGGATGTACGCGACGAGCGTGGCAATGTGGTCGGTGTGGTCGGCCAGGGCAACAACCTGTTTGTCCAGGGCGTTGAAAACAACGGCGCACTGAGCGTGAACCTGCCGGACGAATCAACCTGTCAGGTTGCATATCGATTCGGCGAGAAAACGGCGAGCGGCACCAAGGGGCTGCTACAAACGCAAGCGCCGTGCCTGCTGCGCGAAGGTACCCGTCTGAGCAGTCGATGAAAATGACCAGACTTATTTATGCAGTGTTTCAGGTGTGTGCCTGGCTAATGGTTTCAACGTCGGCTTATGCGGTGTGCGGGATGATGCCCAACTATCAGGAAGGCGCGGTAGTCGATATAACCATGGGCCGCATATCGGTACCTTCGGGGGTTGCCGTGGGTGACGTGTTTTACAGTAAGGAGTTTCCTATTGTTGGCAGTTTTTTCGCCATTGTTTCTTGCAAGCCGGGTGATACAACGCAATGGCGAGTCGTACAAGGCACTGCCACTACTATCACTAACGTCTACACAACTAACATTGCCGGTGTCGGCATGCGTACCAGTTGGATACCCGCACAATCGGCTTCACCGTTTTATGCTGGAGAACAGACCACCTGGAAACTTGGGATGCCCGGTGTCAGTGGCTCGGCGGCGCAAAACACCTTGGTCTTCAATGTCGGCGGAACAGTTGTCGTTGAGTTGATCAAGCTGAGCGACACCGTCGGTTCCGGTGCATTGGCGGGTGGTACCTACACCAACAACACGGCGCAGAGTGTTTACCCGTTCAACAGTGGTGTGTTCCTGACCACGCGCATCACCGGTGGCGGCAGTGAAATCGTGCCGGAAACGGGTACCTGCTCGATCGGCGACCTGAGTGTGGATCTGGCTCCGGCGCCATTCGGCCGCTTCACCGGGCAGGGCTCCACCACGGGCGACACACCTTTCAACGTGCCGTTTACCTGTTCCGGAGCCAACGGCGCAGTCACCCTGACCCTGGACGCAGACAAGTTCATGCCCGACGGCAGCCTGGGCCTGATCAAACCGCAGGCCGGCGTGAACAATGCCTCTTGCGTGGCGCTGCAAGTACTCGATGCCTCCAGCGGGCTGCCCGCGATACTCGGGGCGACTCAAGTCGTGGGCACGGTGTTTAACAATTCGACAAGTTTCAACTTGCCCTATTTAGTGCGTTATTACCAAAGTTCTGGCGGCACTAATTGCGTCACACCCGGGCTTGTAAAAGGTACCGCAACGGTCACTGTGAAGTATCAATAAAAGGCGCTTTAAAGGGTTTGCTACGCCCTCTCTGACTGGGGGCATGGCGGGCATTCTGTTGCCGAGCGCTTTTGTTGGATGACAACTAACGTCAAGGATTGGATTAATGAACTCTGCGAAGAAACCCCTCAGTTTTGCAATCAGTTATGCCCTCTTCGTTGCACTGGCGCCGGTGCAGGCGGCCACTATCGGGCCTGTTGACGTATCGTCCGAGGCGGGTGACCTGCTGGTACTGGATAATGACCAGGTTTCGTTCACCGGCAAAGGTGCGGCCGTTCGCGTTGTGGGGGGGCAAAATGAATTCATCGGCACGACCATGGATATCCACGCGACCGCCGGCGGGCCTAACGATGCCGTGACGGGGCTGCAAGCGCAGGGCGGTGGGCGGGGCACACTGCAGGGCTCAACCATCAAGGCCAGCGGCTATTTCGGCGACGGTGCCAGCGCCAGCGGTGCAGGCTCGCATGTGCAACTGGGGCAGACCGACATCACCACCGACGGCGCCCGTGGCCGTGGGGTCATGGTCAATCAGGGCTCCAGCGCGCAGATCATCGGCGGCACGGTCACCACTACAGGGCTTATGGCCGACGGGCTCTCTGCCATGGGCGCCGGTTCGACCATCAGCGCCAGTGGCACGAGCGTATCGACCGCCGGCAATGCGGCCTACGCAGTGCGGGCGCAACAGGGGGCGCGCATCAAGTTGAACAACGTCAGCGCCACCGCCCATGGCCAGACTGCCGCGATCGCCATCACCGGTACGGACAGCGTGGTCACCGCCGACGGCGTGACCGCACAATCCGACGGCGCCCAGGGCGTGGAGATGCAAGAAGGACGTCTGGAGTTCAGCAATGGCAGCATCCAGGCCAAGACTGACGGCATCCTGATCCGGCCGAGTTCTCCCAACGGTGGGGGGACGGCGGTAGTACGCAATTCCCAGGTCCTCTCTCAAACCGGCAACGGCATCAACCTTGATGCCAAAGGTGCGTCCCTGGAACTGTACGAGTCCCAGATCAGCGCCAAAGGGGATAATGGTTCGGCGATCTGGATGCCCGGCAGCGACAGCCACGCCGACGTGCACGACAGTCATCTGGAAACATGGGGCACACAGGCGGCCGCGGTGGACAATCGCGCCGGTATTTTCCAGATGGACGGCGGCCGCGTGGTCACCCACGGTGACTCGTCCCACGGGCTCTATGCATCAACCGACGTGATCGGTGGCCAGTCGGGGGCGCCCAGGGCGACGTTCGATGTGACGAACGTGGTGATCGAGACCTTTGGCGTCGGGTCGGTCGGCGCCTTAGCCCGGCTGGGCGGGACACGGATGGTGTTGTCCGACAGCCAGCTGTTGACCCACGGTGATCTCAGTCATGGCCTACTGGTTTCAGGCGATGATGCCAGCTTGCAGACGACTCGCACGAATGTGGTCACCGAAGGTAACTCGGCGTATGGCCTGTCGGTCAGCAACAATGCCACGGCAGACCTGACCGACACCCACATCGAGACCGCTGGAGAGAAAGCCTACGGGCTGGTGAGCCAGGCAACCATCGCGGGTATCACCAACCAACTCGATCTCACTGACAGTACGGTACTGGCCCACGACAGCAGTGCCTTGCGCGTCTCCGGCGGCAGCTTGCTCAGTCATCTGACCCACAGCAGCCTGGTGGGGCGCAGCGCCGATCAGCCCGCGACGGCAGTATGGATTACCGACGGCGCCAATGGGCTGGCCGCCGACCTCGTCCGGCTGGACAGCGATCACTCGTTCATCGATGGCGATGTCCTGGTCGAGGGTGGCGCGCTGCAGTTGAGCCTGAACAATCAGTCACGCCTCGAAGGTGCGGTGAACGATACCCCTGGCCATTCCAGCCTCAGTCTGGACGACAGCAGCACCTGGCTGATGCGGGGCGACTCCAGTGTCGGCCAACTGACAAATAAGGGCAGCGTGGAATTCGCCACGCCGGCAGCGAGCGATTTCATGCGCCTGAAAGTCGCCGGCGACCTTCAGGGCGACGGGCAGTACATCATGAATACTGATCTGGGCGCGCTGCGCGGCGACCGGCTTGAGGTGGGCGGCCAGGTGACCGGTAATAACCAGTTGCTGGTGCGCAACAGCGGCACCGAGCCGTCGGGCGGTGGGCAGAAATTGCTGTTGATCGACAGCCAGGGGGGCGTCGGCGACTTCACGCTGGCCAACCGTGGCCAGGAGGTGGATGTGGGCACCTACCGCTACACCTTGCAACGTGACGACAGTGCGAGCGGCCAATCGCAGTGGAGCCTGGTCAACATCACCGAGCAACTGTCCACCGCCGCCAGCGCGGCGATCAACAGCAGCGCGTTGGCGACCCTGCGTGACACCTGGGATGCTGAACGCGGCAGCCTGATCCAGCGCCTGGGCGATGTGCGCGGCGATGGCCACGACGAAGGGGTGTGGATGCGCAGCTATGGTCAGGAGCAGCAACTGGATAACGGCGCAGGGCGGCACTTCACGCAGAACCTCAACGGCGTCCAGGTGGGTGTGGATGGCCGGATGGCGCGCAGCAACGGTTCGCTGATCCTCGGCGGCCTTGCCGGTTACAGTCACGCCAATCGCAGCTTCAATGGCGAGGGCAGCGGTAAGCTCGAAAGTTACTACATCGGTGCCTACGCCACTTACCTGGACGATTCGGGTTGGTACACCGACAGCCTGCTGACACTCAATCGCTGGTCCACTCGGTTCGACGTGGACGCTACCGACGGCAAACGCGTCAGCGGTAAAACCCACAGCAACGGCGCTGGCCTCTCGGTGGAAACCGGCAAGCGCCTGGATTTCTCCCATGGCTGGTTTGTCGAGCCCCAAGCGCAGTTGTCGGCGTTGTACGGTGGCGGTGATCGTTACCGGTTGAGCAACGACATGCGCGTCGACGCCGACGATGGCATTTCAACCCAGTTGCGCGGCGGCGCGCTGGTTGGGCGCCAGATGCGGTTGGAGGGTGATTTTGCGATCCAGCCGTACCTCAAGGCTGGCTGGATCCAGGACCTGTCAGCGCGCAACCAGGTCAAGACCAACGACGTCAGCAGCCACCCCGACGGCAATGGCGGTGGCTGGTATGCCGGGGCAGGTATTACTGCGGCCATGGGCAGGAGCCAGCATCTATATGCCGATGTCGAGACCAGTGACAGTTCTACCCAAAAGCGCCCGTGGGCTTTGAACATTGGTTACCGGCTGGCGTGGTAAATCGGCGGCGACCAATGTTAATAAATGTTAAATCGAAAAATAACTTCACATAATCCGTTCATTGGTGGATGATCGACTGCAATTCCAATGCGGCTCGCCGGTGTAGCGCGAGCCGCCGTTTACCCCTGGAGTACCCCATGAATAATAAGAATGTCGGTGTGATCGGTCTGGGCGCGATGGGGCTGGGCATTGCCCGTTCGCTGTTGCGCGCAGGCTTTAATGTGCATGCCTGTGATGTGCGCGACGCGGTGACCCAGCAGTTCGCCAGCGAAGGCGGGGTGGCGTGCGCGTCGCCGGCGCTGATGGCGGATGCCTGTGATGTGATCATTACCGTGGTGGTCAACGCCGAGCAGACCGAAACCGTCCTGTTCGGTGAAGGCGGCGCGGTGGCGGCATTACGCCCGGCGAGCCTGGTGATCGGCTGCGCCACCGTGGCCCCGACCTACGCCGTCGAGCTTGGCCAGCGCCTGGCGGACCAGGGCCTGCTGTACCTGGATGCGCCGATCTCCGGTGGCGCGGCCAAGGCGGCGGCCGGCGAAATGACCATGATGACCTCCGGCCCGCAAGCGGCCTACGCCAAGGCCGAAGCCGTGCTGGCTGGCATGGCGGGCAAGGTCTACCGCTTGGGCGATGTGCATGGCCTGGGCTCCAAGGTGAAAATCATCAACCAGTTGCTCGCCGGGGTGCACATTGCCGCCTCTGCCGAAGCCATGGCCCTGGGCCTGCGCGAAGGGGTGGATGCAGACGCCTTGTACGAGGTGATCACCCACAGCGCCGGCAATTCCTGGATGTTCGAAAACCGCGTGCCGCACATTCTCAAGGCCGATTACACGCCGCTGTCGGCGGTGGATATTTTCGTCAAGGACCTCGGCCTGGTGCTGGATACTGCCCGCGCCAGCAAATTCCCGCTGCCGCTCTCGGCGACCGCGCACCAGATGTTCATGCAGGCCTCCAGTGCCGGTTTTGGCCGTGAGGACGACTCGGCGGTGATCAAGATTTTCCCCGGCATCGACCTGCCGACTGCCAAGCCTGAGCCTGTGTGAGGAACGCCGCATGACTAACCCAACGGCACGCCCCTTGCTGGGCTGCATCGCTGACGATTTCACCGGCGCCACCGACCTCGCCAACATGCTCGTGCGTGGCGGCATGCGCACGGTGCAAAGCATCGGCATTCCCAGTCGTGAAGTCGCGGCCGGGCTGGATGCGGACGCGATTGTGATCGCGCTCAAGTCACGCACGACACCGGTCGCCGAGGCGGTCGAGGAGTCCCTGGCCGCACTGGCCTGGCTGCGCGAGCAGGGCTGCGAGCAGATTTTCTTCAAGTACTGCTCGACCTTCGACTCTACCGCCGCCGGCAATATCGGCCAGGTCAGCGAAGCTTTGCTCAAGGCGCTGGGCAGTGATTTCACCTTGGCTTGCCCGGCGTTCCCGGAAAACGGCCGCACGATTTTTCGCGGGCATCTGTTTGTGCAGGACCAACTGCTCAACGAGTCGGGCATGCAGCATCACCCGCTGACGCCGATGGGCGACGCGAATCTGGTGCGCGTGCTGCAAAGCCAGACCCAACTGCCGGTCGGGCTGCTGCGCTATGACAGCATCGCTGCCGGCGTCGAGACCACGCGCAACAAGATTGCCGAACTGCGCGCGCAAGGCGTGGGCATTGCCATCGCCGACGCGCTGTCGGACCAGGATCTCTACACCCTCGGCAGTGCCTGCGCCGACTTGCCATTGCTCACCGGCGGCTCGGGCCTGGCGTTGGGCTTGCCGGGCAATTTCCGTCGCGCCGGCAAACTGCGTGACTTCGACGCGGCGGCGTTGCCAAGCATCAGCGGCGGCGAGGTTGTGCTGGCTGGCAGTGCATCGGTGGCGACCCTCGGCCAGGTTGCCGCCTGGTGCGAAGCGGGGCGCCCGGCGCTGCGCATCGACCCGCTGGCGCTGGCCGCCGGTGAGCCGGTAGTGGCTCAGGCGCTGGCGTTTGCCCAGGGCAGTGCACACACCGTATTGATCTACGCCACCAGCACCCCGGACGAGGTCAAGGCGGTGCAACAGCAGCTCGGCGTCGAACGCGCCGGCGCGCTGGTGGAGAATGCCTTGGGGGCGATTGCGGCGGGCTTGCGCGAGCAAGGCGTGCGACGCTTTGTGATTGCCGGCGGCGAAACCTCCGGCGCGGTGGTCAAGGCGCTCGGGGTCAACCTGCTGCAGATCGGCGCGCAGATTGATCCGGGCGTGCCGGCCACTGTCAGCAGTTCTGCCGAGCCGCTGGCACTCGCGCTTAAATCCGGCAACTTCGGTGGCCGCGACTTCTTCACCAAAGCCCTCGCACAATTGGCCGGAGGTGCGCAATGAGCGGCACCGACGAGCAGGCCCTGCGCGAAGAAATCTGCGACGTCGGCCATAGCCTGTACCAGCGCGGCTACACCGTGGGCAGTGCCGGCAATATCAGCGCGCGCCTCGACGATGGCTGGCTGATCACGCCGACGGATGTGTGCCTCGGTCGCCTGGCGCCTGGCGCCATTGCCAAGGTCAACCTGAAGGGCGAGTGGGTGTCCGGGGACAAGCCGTCCAAGACCCTGGCCCTGCATCGCCAGGTCTACGACCGCAACCCGAGTGTCGGCGGTGTGGTGCATACCCACTCCACTCACCTGGTGGCGTTGACCCTGGCCGGGGTGTGGCGCGCGGACGATATCTTGCCGCCGCTCACGCCATATCAGGTGATGAAAGTCGGGCACATTCCACTGATCGGCTATCAGCGCCCGGGTTCGCCCAAGGTCGCCGAGCAAGTCGCGCAACTGGCCAACCGCGTGCGCGGGGTGATGCTTGAACGCCTCGGTCCGGTGGTCTGGGAAAGCTCGGTGGCCAAGGCCAGCTACGCGCTGGAAGAGTTGGAAGAAACCGCACGGCTGTGGTTGATGAGCAACCCTCGGCCGGCGCCGCTGGATCAGGCGGCACTGGATGAATTGCGCGAGACGTTCGGCGCGCACTGGTAACCCGCAAGACACACCGCAAGTGCTGCCCGAGCGTCTGGTTTGACGCTCGACGGACCCGGCTTGCTTAAAAAAACAATAACAACAGGACTTACCCGCATGAGCCCATTGATTCTGATGTTAACCGCCGGCGCGGGCATCGCGCTGCTGCTGTTTTTGGTACTCAAATACAAATTCCAGCCGTTTGTGGCGCTGATGCTGGTCAGTATCGTGGTCGCGCTGGTGGCCGGGGTGAAACCGGCTGACCTGGTCGCGACCATCGAAGGCGGCATGGGCAAGACCCTGGGGCATATCGCGATCATCATTGCCCTGGGCGCGATGATCGGGCGGATTATCGAGCTGTCCGGCGGTGCCGAGGCCCTGGCGAAGTCGCTGATCGAGCGTTTCGGCAATAGCCGCACGCCGCTGGCCTTGACCATCGCCGGGTTCATTATTGGGGTGCCGGTGTTCTTCGAGGTCGGGGTGATTATCCTGATGCCGCTGGCCTATGGCGTGGCCCGCCGCGCGCGCAAGCCGCTGCTGGTGTTCGCCTTGCCGATGTGTGCGGCGCTGCTGACCGTGCATGCCTTCCTGCCACCCCATCCCGGTGCCGTGGCTGCCGCCAGCCAACTGGGTGCCGACCTGGGCCGCGTGCTGATGTTCGGCCTGCCGATCACCGCGTTGCTGTGCTACATCGGCTACCGCGTGGCGGGGCGCATGACCCGCCGTTTCTACCCGATGACCGACGATATCCGCGCCGAAGTGTACGGCCCGCACGTGACCAATGAAGACTTGCGCGCCTGGACCAACGGCAACTCACAGGCGGTGCAGCAGAGTGCCGTGGCCGAGTCGCACATGGGCCTGGAGGAATCCACCAGCGCCATCGCCGCCAAGCTGCCGGCGGCGCCTGCACCGGGTTTCGGCTTGATCGTCGGCCTGATTTTGCTGCCGATCGTGCTGATTCTGCTGGGCACCCTGGCGACCTCGTTGCTGCCGATCGAGTCGACCCTGCGTGGGGTCATGACCGTGCTCGGCGCGCCACTGGTGGCGCTGCTGATCGATACATTGCTGTGCGCCTGGCTGCTCGGTTCGCGCCGGGGCTGGAGCCGCAGCCAGGTGTCCGACGTGATCGGCTCGGCCTTGCCCGGTGTGGCCATGGTGATCCTGATCGCCGGTGCCGGCGGCGTGTTCGGCAAGGTGCTGGTGGACACCGGCATCGGCGCGGTAGTCTCCGACATGCTGCGCACCACCGGCCTGCCGGTGCTGGCGCTGGGCTTCTTGTTGACCATGCTGCTGCGCGCGGTGCAGGGTTCGACCACCGTGGCCCTGGTGACCACGGCGGGGATCATCAGCCCGCTGATCGTGACGCTCAACCTCACCCCCAACCACATGGCGCTGCTGTGCCTGGCCATGGGCGGTGGCGGGCTGGCGATGTCGCATATCAACGACGCCGGCTACTGGATCTTCACCAAGCTTGCCGGGCTCAACGTCGCGGACGGTTTGCGCACGTGGACGGTGATCACCACGTTGCTCGGTACTTTGGGTTTCCTGATAACCCTGCTGATCTGGCCTTTTGTCTGAATCCTGGGAGCTTTTATGCCTCGTTTTGCTGCCAACCTGAGCATGCTGTACCCGCAACATGATTTCCTCGAGCGCTTCGCTGCGGCGAAGGCCGATGGTTTTGACGCGGTGGAATATCTGTTTCCCTACGACTACAGCGCCGAGGCACTCAAGCAGCGCCTGAGCGACAACGGCCTGGAGCAGGCGCTGTTCAACGCGCCGCCAGGCGACTGGGCCGCCGGGGAGCGCGGTATCGCCACGCTGCCGGGGCGTGAGGCCGAGTTTCGCAGCGGCTTCGACCGGGCGCTGGACTATGCCGCGGTGCTGGGCAATTCCCGTGTGCATGTGATGGCCGGGCTGTTGCCGTCGGAGTCCTTGCGCGAGCGTCATCACGCCGTGTACCTGGAGAACCTGGCCTACGCCAGCGCGGCGGCGGCCAAGGTCGGCGTCACAGTGCTGCTGGAGCCGATCAACACCCGCGACATGCCGGGGTTTTTCCTCAATCGCCAGGACCAGGCGCAGGCCATCTGCCGTGAAGTTGGCGCGAGCAACCTCAAGGTGCAGTTCGACTGCTATCACTGCCAGATTGTCGAGGGTGACTTGGCCACCAAGTTGCGCCGCGACTTCGACGGCATCGGCCACATCCAGATTGCCGGTGTGCCTGACCGCCATGAGCCGGACCTGGGTGAGGTGAACTACGCGTATCTGTTCGAGCTGATGGATCAACTGGGGTATGACGGTTGGGTCGGCTGCGAGTACCGGCCGCGGGGCGATACGTCGGCGGGGCTGCAGTGGTTGCGAGACTGGAAGGTGCGTTGAGCTGGAGGGGCGGCAGGTGAGGGGGGGGAGGTAGATTTCTAGCGCCTATGCCGCCGTCTTCGCGGCCTCGCTGGGGCTCGACGGCTCCCACAAGGGGGGCGGCGGGGACTTTGGGGGTTTTTGTTTGGCAATGGAGATCACCAGGTGGGCGCTGGGTTGCTGGCGAGGGGGGTAGGGCAGGTAGATTTCTAGCGCCCATGCTGCCGTCTTCGCGGCCTCGCTGGGGCTCGACGGCTCCCACACGGGGGGGAGGGGTGACCGTGGGGATTTTTGTTTGGCGATAGAGATCACCAGGTAGGGGCTGGGTTGCCGGCGAGGGGGTGGGTCAGGCGGGCGGCGGGTCGCTGGGTAGCATCAGTTCGATGCCACGCTTGCGGATGCCATCGGCGGCAGCCGGGGCGAGGGCGTCGTCGCTGATGATGATGTCGAACGGCTCCAGCCCGGTGATGCGGTACATGCTGAAGGTGCCGTATTTGGAGCTGCTCGCCACCAGCACGACCTGGGACGCAGACTGCATCGCCACTTGCTTGACCTCGACCTTCAACGCCGAGGGCGTGGTGATGCCGCGGTGCAGGTCCCACGAGCTGGTCGACACAAACGCGATGTCCGTGACCACCTGGCGCAGGGTGGCCACCGCCAGGCCGCCGACCGAAGAATGATTGTCATGGTCGAGTTGCCCGCCGGTGTGGATCACCGTCACCTGCGGCGCGTCCATCAAGGCCTGCACGATCCCGAAATCGTTGGTCACCACGGTCATCCCCGACAGCGCCTTGATGTAGGGCACGATCTCCAGCGTGCTGGTGCCGGCATCCAGGTACACCGTCATGTCCGCGTGCAGCAGCCGCGCGGCCAGTCGCGCCATCGCCTGCTTCTGCGGCAATTCGACGACGGCCTTGGATTGATGGCTGGGCTCGCTGTGCAGCTGGCTGGCAATACGCACCCCACCGGTCACCGAATACGCGCGGCCGTCCTGTTCCAACAGGGCGATGTCGCGGCGCACGGTCATGTGCGAGCAGTCGAACATCTCCATCAACTGATGCACGCTGAGCACTTGATGCTTGCGCAACTGGCGCAGGATCAACTCACGCCGCTGCTCGGGAATCATCGGGGCGCTGCTGTCGGGGGCAGTGTCCTTGGGGTTGGGCATTGAGGCTCCGGATCGATCTGACTATGGGCGGGCAACTGCTGCACATAGTAGCGAATACGCGCGGCGTTCGCCTGCTCCCTGCAGGCGAACGCCGTGCATGGCCGGTCAGAACTTGAAGCGTCCCACCAGGCCCTTGAGCTGGCCGGAAATATCGGTCAGGCGACCCGAACCGGTCTGCGCCGAATGCGCAAAGCCTTCGACCAACTGCGCGTCGGCGTGGATCTGCGCGATGTGCCGGTTGATCTCCTCCGCGACCTGGTGCTGTTCCTCGGCGGCGGTGGCGATCTGGGTGTTCTGGTCGCGGATCGAATCCACAGAGCCACGGATCTTGTCGAAACTGTCGCGCGCCTGCTGGATGCGCTCCACGCTGGTGTGCGACACCAGCAGGCTGCCTTGCATCTGCTGGGTGACTTCCTGGGTGCGGCGGGCGAGGTTGCCCAACAGGCTGTCGATCTCGCCGGTGGAGTCGGCGGTGCGCCGCGCCAGGGCCCGCACTTCGTCGGCAACCACCGCGAAACCACGGCCCTGGTCACCGGCGCGCGCGGCTTCAATCGCGGCGTTCAGCGCCAGCAGGTTGGTCTGTTCGGCAATCGAGCGAATGGTGTCGAGGATGGTGTTGATGTTTTTGCTGTCCTGCTCCAGCTGCTGCATGGTCTGGGTCGAGCGCTGCAGGTCTTCGCTGAGCTTGAGCACGCTGCCGGTCGCTTCGCCGATATGCTGCTGGCCGTCGTGCACGTCGCGATAGCCTTCATCGGCGCTGGTGGCGGCGGCGCTGCAGGAGCGCGCGACTTCGTTGGCGGTGGCCACCATCTCGTTGAAAGCGGTGCTGACCAGCTCCACCGCTTCGCGTTGACGGCCGGCGGCCTGGTTCATGTTGTGCGCGACTTCGCTGGTGTCGGCGGCGGCGGTCTGCAGGTCGGAGGAGGCATTGCCGATACGCTGCACCAACTGCGCGATCATGCCCAGGAATTGGTTGAACCAGCCCGCCAGGGTGGCGGTTTCGTCCTTGCCCTGCACCGTGAGCTGGCGTGTCAGGTCGCCTTCACCTTCGGCGATCTCCTGCAGGCCGTTGGCGACCCCGCGAATCGGGCGCACGATCACGCTGGCAAAGCTGGCGCCGACAATGGCGAAGATCACGGCGAGTGCTGCCGCAATCGCAGCGATCAACCACGTGAGGCTCGTCGCACCGGCCATCACTTCGTCGCGCTTGATCAGGCCAATGAAGCGCCAGCCCAGGTCCTTGGAGCTGACCACGTTGGCCATGTAGGCCACGCCATCGATGTCGATCTGGGTCACGCCGTCGCCGCGCTTGGCCAGTTCGGCGTAGTTGGCGCCGAGATCGGCGAGGGGCTTGAAGTTGTGCTTGGCGTCGCTGGGGTCCACCAGCACGTTGCCGTTGGCTTCCACCAGCATCAGATAGCCGCTGTCGCCCAGCTTGATGTTGCGCACCAGTTCGGTGAGCTGCTTGAGCGACACGTCCAGGCCGACCACGCCGAGGATGTTGCCGGTGGCATCGGCCACGGTGTGCACGGTGCCGATCAATACCACGTCGTCCGGCGCCCAGTAATACGCACCGGTGCGCACGGTTTTGCCCGGCGCGGCGATGGCCGCCTTGTACCAGGGGCGCACGCGCGGGTCGTAATTGTTCAGTTTGGTGTCGTCCGGCCAGCTGGCGTAGCCGCCGTCGCTCAGGCCCAGGGACAGGTAGGCGGTGCTGGGATGGCTTTTGGCGAACTGGTCGAAAATATCCAGCAGGTCTTTGTTCGTGGGGGTGAGGGGGATTTGCGCGGCGTCGGCGCCGGCGTAGTTCTTGAGGTCCTTGGCCGCGACAACGCGCGGGTCCTTGGCCACATAATCGACGTTCTGGCTGATGCCATCGAAGAACTGCTGCATGCCATTGTCGATCTGGCGGATCTCGCGGCCGCTGCTGTCGAGGAAATTGGCCAGGGCCCCCTCGCGCACATTCAGCACCACCAGGACGGCCACCAGGATGACCGGCAGGCACGCGATGGCCGCAAAGGCCCAGGTCAGCTTCTGCTTGATATTCATGACTTCACCCGCGGGTATTTATAGTTTTGGCAAGGGGAAAACAGTAGCGTCGAGCGTCGCATGTGTTGTTATCGGGGAGGTGCTGCCCATGCGTACCCCCTGTATATCGACTGCGCGGGCACGCACTTGAGGACGAAGTGGGCGGTCAACCGATCCGGTCGCCACCCAGCGCATCACGCTGCATGGACTGCAGGTTTTTCTCGATGGTTTCGCAGATGGTTTCCATCTGGATCTGGTGCTCGCTGGAGTTGAATGGGCTTTGCAGGTCGGTGCCGATGCGCTCGATGGCCAGCAGCATGAAGCCCACCACCGTGGAGGCCAGCGGTGTGAACCAGCCCAGGGATTCGACCAGGCCCACCGGCACGATCAGGCAGAACAGCGAGATAAACAGGCGCGGAAAATACACGTATGGGTAGGGCAGGGGCGTGTTGGCGATCCGTTCCATGCCGCCCTGGGCGTTGGACAAGTCCACCAGGGTCGATTCCAGCCGCGCCAGGCGGATGCTGTCCAGGTGCCCGGCCTTGTATTCCCTGGCCAGCAGCGCCGCCGAGCCGGTCAGGATGTCATTGGCAAAATTGTTGGTGGCGCCGTTGCGCGCGAACTCTTCGGACGGGATAAACGCGCGTACTTCTTCAGGGCACGGCTCGCCCTTGAGGTGCGCGGCCAGGCAGTTCACGTAAGCCACATGGCGACGCAACAGCGTTGCTTTGACCGGATTCACTTCGCCGTCGGGGTCGTCCAGCAGGGTCAGCACCTGGCGGGCGAAACTGCGCGAATTGTTGACCATCGCCCCCCACAACGTGCGGGCTTCCCACCAGCGATTGTAGGCGCTGCTGTTTCGAAAACTGATCAGCACCACCAGCGCCGAACCCAGCAACGTCAACGGCATCAGCGGCAGGTTGATCTTGGTGGTCAGGAACAGCATGAAGTCCACGGTGACGGCAACGTCCCACAGCAACAGCCAGAACAGGGCCCAGCCCACGTAGCCCATGGTCTTGATGATCAGGCGGTACTTTTTGATGATGGCGGCTTTCAAACGAGAACCTCGCGGCGGCGGTCGGCAACAGTGCCTTAGCTCGGACGCCGGCAGGGGGGTAAGGTTCGCACGGGGACTGAAACGTTTAAGCCGGCTCGGGCTGATTCGGCCTGCCTGGCCGCGGTTTTCGAGCGTGCTATCGCTTTTTGGGTAAATGTCACAAGAGTTGTCCACCCCATCCAGCGGTTGGAACAATTTTGGTAGGAATGCGGTCCGGTACTTCATTCAGGATAAATTGCGACCGAGGCAAAACGCCATTACTGGTATCTATTCTGTCGTGAGTTGTTGTGAGACCTGGTTGCAGAAAGTCTGCAATTGAAATCAGTGAATTCAGGTTGTTTGATCAGGGCTCTTTCTCATGTGCAGTCGTTCGTTGAAGTTGGCGCTGGATGATTCGGCGCGCGTGGTTGAAAGTCATGTTGAGTTTGAGGTGTGCATTCGCACGCATTACGCCTTGTTGCTCGAACCCTATTCAAAGCGACCGTTTTTTTACAAGACGGCGTTGAAGTTCAACCGCTTGATGGTGTCTTTTGCGCTACTGAGCGCCTATTTTTCCCAGGCGGTGCCGTTACTCTCCAAAGTCAAGGCGCTGTGCGTGGCGCGCGGGTTTTGTTCGCGCAATGGCTTGGAATCAATATTCCTGCTGTTCAGGGCGCTGGGGTTCATGAAGGTAGCGGGGCATCCGGACGACAGCCGTCTGCGGGTCTTCAGCCCGTCGTCCCAGGCATGCCGGGAGGTCAGGTCGATGCTCGCGTGCGTCGTCGAGCCATTGGGCATGCTGTACCCGCAAAACAGCCTGATTCGGCAACTGGGCGAGTTGGATGACCGCGCGTTCCTGGCGGTTTATTTCAAGGGGTTTGCGAGAATGTTCGAGGCTAACGTGACCCTCGATCAACTCCTGCCTGAATGTTATTGGCTGGTGAATCGGGATGCCGGGCACCTGTTGATGTTGGCTATCTATAACGACGCGTGTGCGCTGGACAAGACCGGGGCCGGTTTTCGCTCTTCTTCCTATCTTTCATTGGCCGAGCAATTGTCGGTGTCCAAGACGCATGTCATTCGTTTGGTTCGTGAAGGGGCGGACAGGGGCTACTTTAAGATTCATTCCAAGACCCAGCTTGAAGTGCTGCCGCCGTTTGTCGTGTTGGTCCGACGTTTTATGGCTTATTCATTCGCGATCAGCCTGCACAGCCTGCAATCGGACCAGGCTGCTGGCCTATAGGCAATTCATGCACAGGGAATGAAAGGATGCCGGCTAATTTGAAGCTGCGGCCACGGATGCAAAGGCTACTGTCACCGGCGATCTCACAGGCCGAAGTCATCGGCGTTATCGCCTGGTTGGGCGTGTTGATGGCTGACCCACTGGTGACGTTCGGCCTGGATAAACTGCTGATCACGCTGTGCCTGCTGGTGGTCTGCAGGCTTCACAGCGTGGTGTCCAATTTTTACTTGTGGCGACTGCTCGGCGTTGCCTACATGGTGTTGCTGAGCGTTGGCTTTGCCTATGTGATGCGCGCCAACCTTGAGCTGCAAGTGTTTGCCTTGCCGCTGGCACTGACCCTGGTGCTCAGCAGCGCCATACTGTTTATCACGGCCCAGGACTTTCTGACGTGCGCAGCCCTGGTCTGGATCGTGATCTGGCCCACTGTGCCCGTGGGGTTGTACGCGGGCATCGAGATTTACCTGTTGATTTTTTGCCTGTCATCCGTGTCTGTTGGCTTCATCCTGAGCTACTCATACTTGAATAATCTGCGTTCGGTGCTGCTGGTCGAGAGTGAGTTTCGCGAACTCGCACACACCGATTACCTGACGTCTCTGTTGAACCGACGCGCCTTTATGGAGAGCTTCGCCAAAGTGCTGGCAGCCGGTGAGACCGGTTACTTCATGATGTTGGATATCGACAGTTTCAAGTTGAAGAATGACCAGTTCGGCCATGACGTGGGCGACCGGATCCTCTGCGCGATGGCCACCTGCCTGAAATCCACCCGTGGCAGCCACAGTTTTGGCAGGATTGGCGGCGAGGAGTTTGGCGTCTTGCTGGTCGGCGATGATCCTTATATCGCCACTGACTATGCCCTGCGCCTGCTGCAGGCCATTCGCGACAGTGTCGCGCCGCCCCATGACTACACGTGCAGTGCGGGCATGACGCGCTTTACCGCCGGCGCCGATCTGTCGGCGGTGCTCAAGTGCGCCGACCACAATCTGTATGCCTCCAAGCGCAATGGCAAGGACTGCGTGCACCTGGATGGCATGCCTGTTTGCCACGCATCATGGCTGTCCAACCCCCAGGAGGTTCCATGAAAGTTGGCGTGATTTCCGATACCCACGGCCTGTTGCGCCCTGAAGCCGTGGCGGCGTTGCAGGGATGCGGGCAGATCCTCCATGCCGGTGATATCGGCAGCCCCGAAATTCTCGCGCAACTGGCGCGCATCGCGCCGGTTCATGGGGTGCGCGGCAACAATGACCAGGACGCAGCGTGGGCGGCGCAGGTGCCCGACCATCTGGTTATCGACTTGCTGGGCTGGCAGACGCTGGTGGTGCATGACATCGCCGACGTCCCCGCGTTGCTCGAGGCCCACACGCGGCTGGTGATCACCGGCCACTCGCACAAACCGTTGATCGAATGGCGTGGCACAACGCTGTATGTGAATCCGGGCAGCGCCGGGCGACGGCGGTTCAAGTTGCCGGTGACGGTGGCGGTGCTGGAGGTCGGGGTGGCGGCTATCGAGCCGCGGTTGATCGCCTTGCTGGAGTGACCGGCGCTTAACGCTGCGCGAGGATGCACTCAAGCAGGCCGGGGAAGCGGCTTTCCAGCACATCCCCGCGCAGTGAGTTCATGTGGGTGGTGCCGACGCTGCGGGTCTGCACCAGGCCGGCATCGCGCAACACGCGAAAGTGATGGGACATGCTCGACTTCGGCCGCCCGCCGTCCAATTCACCGCAGGTAGCCTCCGGCACACTGGCCAGGCACCGCACGATTTCCAGGCGCACCGGATCACTCAGCGCGTAGAGCAGGCGCTCGAGTGTCAGGTCTTCAAGGGTGGGGTGTTTAAAGGCTCGCATGAAACGAAGCATAACAGGGGGGTATCATCGAATACCATAGTTCGATTACCATCGAACTATCGAATCACTCACTCACTCGCTCCTGGAGTTCCCCATGTCCGCCTTGTTCGAACCCTACACCCTCAAAGACGTCACCCTGCGCAATCGCATCGCCATTCCGCCGATGTGCCAGTACATGGCCGAAGACGGCATCGTCAATGACTGGCACCACGTGCACCTGGCCAGCATGGCCCGTGGCGGTGCCGGCCTGCTGGTGGTCGAAGCCACGGCAGTCGCGCCGGAAGGCCGCATCACCCCCGGCTGCGCCGGCCTGTGGAGCGACGCCCACGCCGAGGCTTTCGTGCCGATGGTCAAGGCCATCAAGGCCGCCGGTTCCGTGCCGGGCATCCAGATCGGCCACGCCGGCCGCAAGGCCAGCGCCAACCGCCCATGGGAAGGCGATGACCACATCCCGGCATCCGATGCCCGCAGCTGGGAAACCATCGCGCCGTCGGCCATCGCGTTCGGTGCCAACCTGCCTCAGGTCCCACGCGCCATGACCCTGGACGACATCGCCCGGGTGCGCCAGGACTTCGTCGACGCCGCGCGCCGTGCCCGTGATGCTGGCTTTGAATGGATCGAACTGCACTTCGCCCACGGCTACCTGGGCCAGAGCTTCTTCTCCGAGCACTCCAACCAGCGTACCGACGCCTACGGTGGCAGCTTCGACAACCGCAGCCGTTTCCTCCTGGAAACCCTCGCGGCGGTGCGTGAAGTCTGGCCGGAAAACCTGCCGCTGACCGCGCGTTTCGGCGTGATCGAATACGACGGCCGTGACGAACAGACCCTCACCGAGTCCATCGAACTGGCCCGTCGTTTCAAGGCCGGTGGCCTGGACCTGCTGAGCGTCAGCGTGGGCTTCTCGACCCCGGACGCCAACATCCCGTGGGGGCCTGCGTTCATGGGCCCGATCGCCGAGCGCGTTCGCCGCGAAGCCGGTATCCCGGTGACCTCGGCCTGGGGCTTTGGCACCCCGCAACTGGCAGACGGCGCATTGCAGGCCGGCCAACTGGACCTGGTGTCGGTCGGCCGTGCACACTTGGCTGATCCCCATTGGGCCTACTTTGCCGCCAAGGAACTGGGCGTAGAGAAGTCGTCCTGGACCTTGCCTGCGCCATACGCGCATTGGCTGGAACGCTATCGCTGAGGCGAGCCGCCTAGCCGGCGACGGGCTCAATCAAGCCGGGCCCGTCGTTGCGTGTATTGCCCACCGCAGTGCCGACCTTGAACCATTCAAACACTTCGCTGGGTTCGCCCTGGAACAACAGCAACTGCTCGGCACGCGCTCGCGGCGTTGCCGGGTCGAGCCATTCACGCGCCAGCGCCGGATTGAGCACCACCGGCCGCCGGTCGTGAATATCGACCATGCCGCCGGCGCTGTCGGCGGTGATGATCACAAACCCGTCGTGCTCGCCCGCGCCTTCATCGGCGTCGGGCAGTTGGCCGATGGCGGCGCACAATACCGGCGCGCCGTCCCGGCGACGGATCAGGTATGGCTGCTTTTTCGGGCCGCCTTCGTCCACCCATTCAAACCAGTTGTCTACCGGCGCAATGGCGCGGTGCGGCCAGATCGCGCGGAAGAAAGCCCCCTGGGCGACTTTTTCCACGCGAGCATTGATGGGCGCCGCACGGTCCCTGGCCCAATGCGGGCGCCAGCCCCAGCGCACCCGGTCGGCGTGCAGCACATCCTGCTCCAGGTGCAACAGCGCGACCGGCGTCGACGGCGCGACGTTGTAGCGCGCCTGGTCGCCTGCGTTATCGACCCAGGCATTGGGCATGCTCAAGGCCGCGACAAAGTCATGAATGCCCCGGTACTGCGTCAATCGTCCGCACATGGCTGAACCCTCCGGCTAAGCCTTGAGCGTAGACGCTGACGGTGTAACGGCCCACCGGGTGTCAGCCCTCGAACACCGGCCGCGAGGAGCGCTCGATTGCGGCCATGGCCTCGGCCTGGCTCATCAGCCCGGACGCTTCCAGGATCGACAGCAGTGAACGCCCCTGTGCCACCGATTGGCGTGCCAGCTGGCTGACACGGGCGTAGCCCAGCTGCGGCACCAAGGCGGTGGCGACGGCCATCGATGCGGTCAGGTGCTGCTCGTTGCGCGACGTATCGGCGGTGATCCCGCTGATGCACTTTTCGCGAAACCGCTGGATGCCCTGGGTCAGCAGCGCAATGCTGTCGAACACGCGGGACGCCACCAGCGGCTCATAGTGGTTGATCTCCAGCTGGCCTGCCTGCACCGCCTGCGCCACTGCCGCATCGTTGCCGATCACTGCAAAGCTCAGTTGGATCATTGCCATCGGCAGTACCGGGTTGACCTTGCCGGGCATGATCGAGGAGCCGGCCTGGGCCTCGGGCAGTTTCAATTCGCCGATCCCGCCCACCGGCCCGGACGACAGCAGGGTCAGGTCCGAAGCGATCTTGGCCAGGGATGCCGAGCACGTGCGCAGTTCGGCGGAGACCCGCGAAAACACATCCATGTTCTGCATGGCATCGAAGGCATTCTCCGGGGCCTGGTACTCGATGCCCGTGATCTGCACCAGATGCTGATAAACCGACGCGCGATACGCCGCCGGCGCGCCGAACCCGGTGCCAATGGCGGTGCCGCCCAGAGGCAGGGTCCGCAGTTTTTCGCGCACGGCCGCCAGCTCCGCACCGAGGCGATGGGTGAGGGCGGCATACCCGGAAAACAGCTGGCCCAGGCGCATCGGCTGGGCGTCCTGCAGGCAGGTGCGGCCCAGGTGCAGGACATCGGCAAATTGCTCGGATTTCTGGTCGAAGCGGGCCGCCAACTGGGCCACTTCATCGATCAGCGGCCCGAGCATCGCGTGGGTGGCGATCTTCAGGGCCGCCGGATAGACATCATTGGTCGATTGCGAGGCATTGACGTGGTCGTTGGGGTGCACCACCTCGTATGACCCCGCCGCGTGCCCCAGCAACTGCTGCGCGCGATTGGCGATGACTTCGTTGAAGTTCATGTTGGTGGAGGTGCCCCCGGAGCCTTCCAGCAGATCGACGATCAGCGAGTCATCGCAGCGGCCGGCGATCACTTCGCCACAGGCCTGCACAATCGCCTCGCACTGCGGTTGGGCGATAACGCCGCAGCCGCGATTGGCCAGGGCGGCTGCCCACTTGCACTGGGCAAAGGCGTCGCGAAACGCCGTGTAGTGGGCGATGGTCAACGGTGACACGCTGAGGTTGTCGAACCCGCGTACCGAGTTGACCCCATACAACTTGCCGGCGGGAATGTGCACTTCACCGACGTAATCGGTTTCCAGTCGTGCAGCGGCAGCATCAAAAGTACTCACGAGCATCACCCTCTTCTATTTGAATTAACGTCTCCACCCCTGTGCCCAGGGCCTTGAGCCTGGGCAGGAAGGAATGGAGGATCACATTGCGCGCCGTTTCGCAGGCATCGGCGAAAAAGGCGCTGTATTCATCACGTCGCGCCACCAGGTACAGCGAGCGCTCCAGGTGCAGGTCCGGGGTGAGGTGCGCGGTCACTTTGTCCACCCACGAAGCGGCCTGCAGAAAACACATCGGGCTGGTGACCGCCCAGCCGATGCCCTCGGCGACCATCGAGGTCAACGCATCGGCGTTATCCAGTTCCAGGCGGTTGGGTACCCGCACATTCAGGCTGCGCAGGTGGCGCTCGATCTGCAGGCCCACCTGGGACATGCGGTTGAAGCGCACCACCGGCAGTACGTTGGCCAGCGCGCGCACATCCTCGATCGAGTTGATCTCGCTGCGCAGCTGGTTGGGCGTGATCACAAAGTACTTCTCTGAAAACAGCCGGTAGCGAATCACGTCGTTGGCGTCCATCAGCGGGTCGCTGGTGACGATCAGGTCGAGGTCGCGGCGCAGCAGGGACTCGCCTTGTTGCGGGCTGAGCCCGGTGCGAATCGACAGTTGCGCCACCTTGCCCAGCAATTGCCGGGTGAACACCGAACCGCAGGTGGCGGCGAAGGAGTCCACCAGGCCGATGCGCAGGTCCGGATTGACGCCGCGCCCGGCGTCGATCACCTGGGCCTTGAGGTGGGACAACTCCTCGCTCAACACCGAGCCGCGATTGCGCAAGGCCACGCCGAACGCGGTCAGGGCCAGCGGGCGGGTGGTGCGGTCGACCAGCACCACGCCCAGTTCGTCTTCCAGCTGGCGCACCATCTGCGACACCCCGGACTGGGAAATACCCATGCGCGTTGCAGCGCCCGACATGCTGCCTTCCTCGGCCACCGCGATGAACACCTGGACCGCATACATGTCGATAAGCCTGTTCGCTGACATCTTCATCCTCGCTCGCTGACGCGCTTCAACGGTTACTTCGGCGTACGCCCCACGGGTGTGGACAGCGCCGGCGATAACCCTGGGTCGGTATCGGGCGTGACGCCCGACAAGTCTTCCTTGCTGGTTTCCGGTGCAAACAAATGGCAGAACACGCCGCCGACGACCAGCACGCCGACGCACACGCCCAGCGCCGCGTGCACGCCGACTTGCTGCACCGCGACGGGCAGCAGGAAGGTCGCCACCGCCGAGCCGAAGCGGCTGGCGGCCACGGCCAGACCGATCCCCGAGGCGCGCAGGTGGGTGGGGAACAATTCCGGCGGGTAGACAAATTCCAGGTTCACCGCGGCCGCCATCACGCAGGCAAAAAAGCCGAAGGCGAGGATGGTGCCCAGTGGGCCGAAGCCGGCGTAGGCAAGCACCGCCAGGCCGGCTGCGCTGAGGTAGAAGGTGCCGACCAGGAAGACCCGGCGCGACAGGCGGTCGATCACCAGCAGGCCGAGCAGGGCACCGACCAGCAACAGCACGTTATAGACCAGGCCGCCGGCAAATTTGTCCTGCACATTCAGTGCTTCCAGCACCTTGGGGGCGAAGGTGCCCAGGGCGAAGAACGGAATCACCTGGCAGGTGTAGAACACGCAACCGACCAGGGTGTTCTTGCGCCAGCGTCGGCTGAACAACTCGCCCCAGCGGCTCTGTTGTCCGGGCGTGTTGGCCTGGGCAGCCGGGGCGGGCAGGTAGACGTGCGGCCCGAACTTGCTGCGCACAATCGCCAGGGCTTCCTCGCTGCGCCCACGCGCCATCAGCCAGATGGGCGATTCCGGCACGCCCAGGCGCAGCGGCAGGATCAGCAAGGCGGGGACACCACTGAGGGCGAGCATCAGGCGCCAGGCATCCGGGCCGATATCGCGAATCGCAAACCCGACCAGGTAGGCCGCCACATAACCCGCCGCCCAGGCCGCCGCCAGGACGCTGAGCAAGCGTCCACGGTAGCGGCGGGGGGCGAACTCGGTCACCAGGGACTTGCTCACTACATAGTCGAACCCCAGCACCAGGCCGAGCAACAGGCGCAGCGCGAGCAATTGCTCGGGGGACGTGACGAAGAACTGCGAAGCGGAAATCACCGCGAACAGCAGCATGTCCCAGGCGAAAATCGTGCGTCGGCCAAACCTGTCGGCGATCGGCCCGGCGCACAGGCTGCCCAGGAACAGCCCCGCCAGCGAGGCGGCGCCGAGCAAGCCCATCCAGAGCGCCGTCAACTGCAGCGGCCCCGCCGCCATGCTCACGGCGATGCCGATGATACCCAGCACGAACCCGTCACTGAACTGACCGCCTGTGCCGCTGAACACCGTTCGGATATGGAAGCGGCTCAGCGGAAGGTCTTCGAACGCTACTTGACCACTCATTCGTCTCTCCCCTTGCATTTTTATAGGTGTGGGATCCGGTGCCTGGGCATCGGTTGAGCAGGAGTCTAGGGCGGTCACTTCACGAAATCAGCAGACGCTGAATGAGTATCACGATAGCTGATACTGGGCGCCGGGATTCTTGAAACTCTGGCCTGCGCGGCGTTGGCGGCGCGGTCGAGCGGGGGGGCTTTTGGCCAGGTAAAAAGGGCGCAGATCGCTCGCGCCCTCGTAGGGGCGCGTGCGGTATCTGGAAAGGGGGGTTAAAGCGGGGTCAGCACATTCATGACCGTGTCCAGCGCCACACGGGTGTCATCCAGTTGCACCAGCGAGGCATGCCGCGCGCCAAGTGCGTCGCGGTTCTGGATTGCGGTGAGAATCGCCTTGTGCCGGGGCAGGCTGAGGCCCTGGATATCCGGGCGGCGGTTGGTGATGTTGATCGACTCGCGCAGCGGCAACGAGAGCATGTTGCACATGTAGGCGAGCAGGTCGTTGCGGGTGGCGTCGGCGATGGCGCGGTGGAAGTCCAGGTCAGCCTGCAGCAGCTGTTCGTGGGTCTGCGCGGTTTCCATGCCCCGGTAGGCTTTTTCGATGGTGGCGATGTCTTCAGCGGTGGCGGTGGTCGCGGCCATGGCGGCGATTTCCGGTTCGAGAATGCGCCGCACGCCCGCCAGGGTGTTGAAGAACTCACTGTGCGGCGTGGTCTGCATCAGCCAGGACAGCACATCCGGGTCGAGCAGGTGCCATTTCAACCGCGGCCGCACCACTGCGCCGACCCGTGGCTTGGAATACACCAGGCCCTTGGCGCTGAGCACGCGGGTCGCCTCACGCAAGACCGACCGGCTGACCTTGTATTCCTCGCAGAGCGTGGCCTCCATGGGCAGCCGTTCTTCGGGCTTGAAGCGACCGGAAACGATGTGCATGCCCAAGTCCTGGACGATCTGGGCATGCATGCTCTTGCGCGGCTTGGACGGCTGGTGATCCATAACTGGGAAGATGCTCTGGCTAAATAGGCGGCATCATAGCATCCCAATTAGTGGGAATGCCGGGGGACTTCCGCGCCTCGGCAGCCCACCAGGAAGTCAAAGTCGCAACCCTGGTCAGCCTGCAACACATGGTCGATGTACAGCTGGCGATAGCCGCCGACGATGAGATTCTGCGGCGGCGCCAGGTCCGCCATGCGCGCCGCCAGCTCGGCATCGGGGATGTCCAGGTGCAGGCGGCCGTTGGCGCAGTCGAGTTCGATCCAGTCGCCTTCCTGCACCGTGGCCAGCGGCCCGCCGGCAGCGGCTTCCGGCGCAACGTGCAACACCACCGTGCCGTAGGCGGTGCCGCTCATGCGCGCATCGGAAATCCGCACCATGTCGGTCACGCCCTGGGCCAGCAGCTTGGCTGGCAGGCCCATGTTGCCGACCTCGGCCATGCCCGGATAACCCTTGGGCCCGCAGTTTTTCATGACCAGGATCGAGTTGGCATCCACCTCCAGCTCCGGGTCGTTGATGCGCGCCTTGTACATGTCGAAGTTCTCGAACACCACCGCGCGACCCCGGTGCTGCATCAGCTCGGGGCTCGCCGCCGACGGCTTGAGCACCGCACCGAGGGGCGCCAGGTTGCCGCGCAGCACGCAGATGCCGCCGTCCGCGCGGATCGGGTTGTCGAGGGTGCGGATTACTTCGTCCTGGCCGTAGATCGGCGAGTCCTTGGTGTTCTCGCCAAGGGACTTGCCGTTGACGGTCAGCGCATTCGGGTGCGGGATCAGGTTGGCTTCGCCCAGGCGGCGCAGCACCGCGGGCAGGCCGCCGGCGTAGTAGAACTCCTCCATCAGGAACCGCCCGGACGGCTGCAGGTCGACGATGGTCGGCACGCCCCGGCCCATGCGGGTCCAGTCATCCAGGTCAAGCTCGACGCCGATGCGCCCGGCGATGGCCTTGAGGTGGATCACCGCGTTGGTCGAGCCGCCGATGGCCGCGTTGACGCGAATGGCGTTTTCAAACGCTGCCTTGGTGAGGATCTTCGACAGCTTCAAGTCTTCGCGCACCATCTCCACCGCGCGCATGCCGGACATATGCGCCAGCACATAGCGGCGCGCATCCACCGCCGGAATCGCCGCGTTGTGCGGCAGCGACGTGCCCAGCGCCTCGGCCATGCAGGCCATGGTCGACGCGGTGCCCATGGTGTTGCAGGTGCCCGCCGAACGCGACATGCCGCCCTCGGCTGCGAGGAAATCATCCAGGGTAATGGTGCCGGCCTTGACCTGTTCGCTGAGCTGCCACACCACCGTGCCCGAGCCGATGTCCTGGCCCTTGTGCTTGCCGTTGAGCATCGGCCCGCCGGTGACCACGATGGCCGGCACGTCGCAACTGGCGGCGCCCATGAGCAGGGCGGGGGTGGTCTTGTCGCAGCCGGTCAGCAGCACCACGCCGTCGATGGGGTTGCCGCGAATCGCTTCCTCCACGTCCATGCTCGCCAGGTTGCGAGTGAGCATGGCCGTGGGGCGCAGGTTCGATTCGCCGTTGGAGAACACCGGGAATTCCACCGGGAAGCCACCGGCCTCGATCACACCGCGTTTGACGTGCTCGGCGATCTGGCGGAAGTGCGCGTTGCACGGCGTCAGCTCCGACCAGGTGTTGCAGATACCGATGATCGGCTTGCCCTGGAACTGATGGTCGGCGATGCCTTGGTTCTTCATCCAGCTGCGGTACATGAAGCCGTTTTTGTCGGCGGTACCAAACCACTGGGCAGAGCGTAGGCCGGGCTTTTTGTCAGGCATGATCGATTCTCTTATTGTATGACTATATGTTCTAGGCTGGCTTAAACATAAGCGCAAATACCCGGCTTTGGAAGTGTTGTTTTGCAAATAGTCATACTATATAGTCGGTCCAACTGAGGTATGGCCCTGGCGGATTTTCGCGAGAGGCGTCCCCCGAGCTTCTATAAAAACAACAATCGGAGATCGACCCCATGAGCCAGGAGCTGCGGCTTATTCGGCGCATCACGCTGAAACTGATTCCCTTCCTGATCCTGCTGTACCTGATCGCCTACGTGGACCGTTCCGCCGTGGGCTTCGCCAAGTTGCACATGGGCGCCGACGTCGGCATCGGTGACGCCGCCTATGGCCTGGGCGCGGGGTTGTTCTTCATTGGCTACTTCCTGTTCGAGATTCCCAGCAACCTGATGCTCGACCGCTTCGGTGCGCGGCGCTGGTTCGCGCGGATCATGATCACCTGGGGCGCAATCACCATCGGCATGGCATTCGTGCAAGGCCCGCACAGTTTCTATGTGATGCGTTTCCTGCTTGGCGCGGCGGAGGCGGGGTTCTTTCCGGGCGTGCTGTACTACATCACCCAGTGGTTCCCGGTGCGCCATCGCGGCAAGATCCTCGGGCTGTTCATCCTGTCCCAGCCGATTGCGATGATGATCACCGGCCCGGTGTCCGGCGGCCTGCTGGGCATGGACGGCATCCTCGGCCTGCACGGCTGGCAGTGGCTGTTCATCGTGATCGGCACCCCGGCGATCCTGCTCACCTGGCCGGTGTTGCGCTACTTGCCGGACGGCCCCCAGCAGGTCAAGTGGATGAGCGAGGAGGAAAAAACCTGGCTCACCGGTGAACTGGCCAAGGACCTGCAGGCCTACGGCCAGACCCGCCATGGCAATCCGCTGCACGCGCTCAAGGACAAACGCGTGTTGCTGCTGGCGCTGTTCTACCTGCCCGTGACCCTGAGCATCTATGGCCTGGGCCTGTGGCTGCCGACCCTGATCAAGCAGTTCGGCGGCAGCGACCTGGTCACCGGTTTCATCTCGGCGGTGCCGTACATTTTCGGGATCATCGGCCTGCTGATCATCCCGCGCAGTTCCGACCGCCTGAACGACCGCTACGGCCACCTGGCGGTGCTCTACGTGCTCGGTGCCATCGGTTTGTTCTGCAGCGCCTGGCTGAGTGCGCCGGTGCTGCAAATGGCAGCGCTGAGCCTGGCGGCATTCGCGCTGTTTTCCTGCACGGCGGTGTTCTGGACCTTGCCGGGGCGCTTCTTCGCCGGCGCGAGTGCAGCGGCGGGGATCGCCTTGATCAACTCCGTGGGCAACCTCGGCGGCTACATCGGCCCATTCGTGATCGGCGCGCTCAAGGAGTACACCGGCAACCTGGCGTCGGGCCTGTATTTCTTGTCTGCGGTGATGGTGTTCGGGCTGTTCTTGACCGGCGTGGTCTACCGCGTGCTGGAGCGCAAGCATGCGCTGCCCGCCGACCAGTTCGCCGCCAGTGCGCGTGGCGCCACACGTACTTAATCGAGGAGAAGCTTCATGCGTTTAGTTCAGTTCGAGTTGCACAACGGTGAGCGCCGTGTCGGCGTGGTGGAAGGCGCCAACGTGCGCGAAGTGAATACCGCGCGCAGCGTGCGTGAGGTGGCGTTGGCCGCCATCGACGCTGGCGTGGGCCTCGCGCAACAGGTGGATAGCCTGGGCCTGGGTGAGCGTTACGACTACGCCACCCTGCTGGCCGAGCTGAAGATTTTGCCGCCACTGGATCATCCCGATCCCGCGCACATGCTGATCAGCGGCACCGGCCTGACTCACCTGGGCAGCGCCGCCGCGCGTGACAAGATGCACCAGGCCGGCGACGAGAGCACCTTGACCGACACCATGCGCATCTTCAAATGGGGCGTGGAGGGCGGCAAGCCAGCGGCCGGCGAGGTGGGCGTGCAGCCCGAGTGGTTCTACAAGGGCGACGGCAGCATTGTCGTGCGCCCCGGCCAGGCGTTCCCGGTGCCGCCGTTTGCCGACGACGCCGGCGAAGAGCCGGAAATCGGCGGCCTCTACTTGATCGGCCCGGACCGCAAGCCTTATCGCCTGGGGTTTGCGGTGGGCAACGAGTTCTCCGACCACGTGATGGAGCGCAAGAACTACCTGTACCTCGCCCATTCCAAACTGCGCAGTTGCAGCTTCGGTCCCGAGCTGCGCGTGGGCGAGTTGCCCCAGCACCTGGCGGGCACCAGTCGCCTGCTGCGCGACGGCGAGGTGATCTGGCAGAACGAATTCCTCAGTGGCGAAGCGAATATGTGCCACAGCCTCGACAATCTTGAGTATCACCACTTCAAATACCGTCAATTCCTCACGCCGGGCGATGTGCACATTCATTTCTTCGGCACCGCCACGCTGTCATTCGCCGACGGTATACGTACCCGACCGGGCGATGTGTTCGAGATCAGCCAGGCCGAGTTCGGCGCGCCGCTGGTCAACAGTGTCGGCAGCGCCGACGCGGCATTCGAACCCGGCCACGTCATCAGTCTTTAAGGAGAGTTTCATGACCCTGTTCCTCGGCCACAACTACATCGGCGGCCAGCGCAGCGCCCTCGGCAGCATCACGCTGCAAAGCCTGGATGCAACCACCGGCGAAGCCTTGCCGCAGGATTTCTACCAGGCCACGCCGCAGGAAGTCGACGCCGCCGCCAAGGCCGCTGCGGCCGCTTACCCGGCGTACCGTGGGTTGAGTGCCGCGCGCCGCGCGCAGTTCCTGGAGGCGGTGGCCGACGAGCTGGACGCGTTGGGCGATGACTTTGTGGCGCTGGTGTGCCGTGAAACGGCATTGCCCGCCGCGCGGATCAACGGCGAACGCGGGCGGACCAGCGGGCAGATGCGCCTGTTCGCCACCGTGCTGCGTCGCGGCGATTTCTACGGCGCGCGTATAGACAAGGCCTTGCCGCAGCGCCAGCCTTTGCCGCGCCCGGATTTGCGCCAGTACCGCATCGGACTGGGCCCGGTGGCAGTGTTTGGCGCGAGCAATTTCCCCCTGGCGTTTTCCACCGCAGGCGGTGACACCGCCGCGGCGTTGGCGGCGGGATGCCCGGTGGTGTTCAAAGCCCACAGCGGGCATATGGCGACGGCCGAGCGCGTCGCCGATGCCATCCTCCGCGCGGCCGAGGCCACCGAGATGCCGGCGGGGGTGTTCAATATGATCTTCGGCGGCGGCGTCGGTGAAGCGCTGGTCAAGCACCCGGCAATCCAGGCGGTGGGCTTTACCGGCTCGCTCAAGGGCGGGCGCGCCTTGTGTGATATGGCGGCGGCGCGCCCGCAGCCGATCCCGGTGTTTGCCGAGATGTCGAGCATCAACCCGGTAATCGTGCTGCCGCAGGCGTTGCACGCCAGGGCGGACAGCATCGCCCGCGACCTGACCGCCTCGGTGGTCCAAGGCTGCGGCCAGTTCTGCACCAATCCGGGCCTGGTGATTGGCATTGCTTCGCCCGCGTTCACCGCGTTCACCCAGCAGGTCGCGCAGTTGATCGACGCTCAGCCGGCGCAAACCATGCTCAACGCCGGCACCTTGAGCAGCTACGGCAACGGCCTGGCCAAGCTCCTGGCGCACCCCGGCATCCAGCACCTGGCCGGCAGTGCCCAGGCGGGCAATCAGGCCCAGCCGCAGTTGTTCAAGGCTGATGTGCGCCTGCTGATTGACGGTGACGAAGTGCTGCAGGAAGAGGTCTTCGGCCCCACCACGGTGTTCGTCGAAGTCGCGGACCAGGTCCAACTCAGCGCCGCCCTGCAAGGCCTGCACGGCCAGCTCACCGCGACGATCATTGGCGAGCCGCACGACCTGCAACAGTTCGCCGAACTCACGCCTTTGCTGGAACAGAAGGTCGGCCGCATCCTGCTCAACGGCTACCCGACCGGCGTCGAAGTCTGCGATTCGATGGTGCACGGCGGCCCGTACCCGGCGACTTCGGACGCGCGGGGCACCTCGGTCGGCACCTTGGCCATCGAGCGTTTCCTGCGCCCGGTGTGCTTCCAGAACTACCCTGATAGCCTGCTGCCCGACGCGTTGAAAAACGCCAACCCGTTGCGTATCCAGCGCTTGGTGGATGGCACGCCATCACGCGAGTCGCTGTAAAACCCTGATCAGGAGGTTTCATGTCGTTGAGCGCAGTGACCGCGCACCGTGCGCAATTGGGCGAAGCGCCGTTCTGGGATGCACCAACCCAGGCGCTGTATTGGGTCAACATCGCCGGCAAACAGGCCTTGCGCCTGATGGGCGGGCAGCTGCAGGTGTGGCAGTTGCCCGAGCATGTCTCGGCCTTTATCCCGTGTGAACGCGGCGATGCACTGGTGACCTTGAGCAGTGGGGTCTACCGCCTCGACCTGGCCACCGAGGCCCTGACCCTACTGTGCGTGGCCGACCCGCAGGCGGGCAACCGTGGCAATGAAGCGCGCTGTGATGCCCAGGGCCGGCTCTGGCTGGGCACCATGCAGAACAATATCGGCGAGCAGGGTGAAGACCTGCCGATCACCCGCCGCTCCGGTGGCCTGTTTCGCATCGACGCCGATGGGCAGGTCACGCCGCTGCTGCACGGCCTGGGTATTCCCAACACCTTGCTGTGGAGCGACGACGGTCGCCAGGTGCATTTTGGCGACAGCATGGACGGCACCCTGTACCGGCACGCGATCCAGGCCGATGGCCAACTCGACCCGGGCCAGGTGTGGTTCGGCCCGCACACGCGCGGTGGGCCGGACGGCTCGGCGATGGATGTCGAAGGCTATCTGTGGAACGCCCGCTGGGACGGCAGCTGCCTGCTGCGCCTGACGCCGGACGGGCAGGTGGACCGCGTCATCGAGCTGCCCGTCAGCCGCCCGACCAGTTGCGTGTTCGGTGGCCCGGACCTGACCACGCTGTACATCACCAGCGCCGCCAGCCCCTTGGATCATCCCCTCGATGGCGCGGTACTCGCCATCGAGGTCGACGTGCCAGGCAAGCCCTGTCACCGCTTTGCCGGTTAACCCCAGACATTCAAAAACAACAACAAGGAGTCACCGTATGAATCGTCGTCGTGGTTTGCGTTCCCTGTGCTGCGCCGCTGTGGCGGTCTCGGCCCTGAGCTTGAGCGGGCTGTTGCTGGCCGCTGAAGAGGTGAAGATCGGTTTTCTGGTCAAGCAGGCTGAAGAACCGTGGTTCCAGACCGAATGGGCCTTCGCCGAAAAAGCCGGCAAGGAACACGGCTTCACCGTGATCAAGATCGCCGTGCCCGATGGCGAGAAGACCCTGTCGGCCATCGACAGCCTGGCGGCCAACGGCGCCAAGGGCTTTGTGATCTGCCCGCCGGACGTGTCCCTGGGCCCGGCCATCGTCGCCAAGGCCAAGGCCAATGGCCTGAAAGTGATTGCCGTGGATGACCGCTTTGTCGATGCCAAGGGCAACTTCATGGAGGACGTGCCGTACCTCGGCATGGCGGCCTTCGAAGTCGGCCAGAAGCAGGGTGCGGCCATGGCCGCCGAGGCGAAAAAACGCGGTTGGGACTGGAAGGACACCTATGCGGTGATCAACACCTTCAATGAACTCGACACCGGCAAGAAGCGCACCGACGGCTCGGTCAAGTCTCTTGAAGATGCCGGCATGCCCAAGGATCACATCCTGTTCACCGCCGCCAAGACCCTCGACGTCCCAGGCAGCATGGACGCCACCAACTCGGCCCTGGTCAAGCTGCCCGGCGGCGCGAAAAACCTGATCATCGGCGGCATGAACGACAACACCGTACTCGGCGGCGTGCGCGCCACCGAAAGCGCCGGCTTCAAGGCCGCCAACGTGATCGGCATCGGTATCAATGGCACCGACGCGATCGGCGAACTGAAGAAGGCCGAGAGCGGTTTCTTCGGCTCGATGCTGCCCAGCCCGCACATTGAGGGCTACAACACTGCGCTGATGATGTACGAGTGGGTGACCAAAGGCACCGAGCCGCCGAAGTACACCGCGATGGACGAGGTGACCCTGATCACCCGCGAGAACTTCAAGCAGGAACTGGAAAAAATCGGCTTGTGGAACTGAGGCTGGGCGGCACCGTGTGACGATCAACAGTGGCAGCGGGCTGGCTTGCGAAGGCGTGGATGACTGACACCACGCTTTCGCGAGCCGGCCCGCTTGCTGCGGTTAATCGGCGGAGAATTTGAACACGGTGTGCTGGGTGTAGGTTTGCCCCGGGTCCAGGCGCGTCGAGGCAAAGCCCGGCTGGTTCGGCGCATCGGGAAAGTGCTGGGTTTCCAGGGTGAAACCGCTCCAGTGCGCGTAGGTCTTGCCCGCTTTGCCCTTCACCGTCCCATCCAGGAAATTGCTGGTATAGAACTGCACGCCGGGCTCGGTGGTGTACAGCTGCAGACGCCGACCCGACGCCGGGTCATGCACGTCGGCCGCCAGCTGTTTGATGTCGCCCCGGGTATCCAGCGCCCAGTTGAAATCAAACCCGCCTTGTTTTGGCTCGGCGAACTTGAGCTGCGGGTGATCGTCCTTGAGGTGCTGGCCGATCGGCGTGGGTTTCAGGAAGTCCATCGGCGTGCCTTTGACCGGTGCCAGTTCGCCGGTGGGGATCAGGGTGGCGTTGACGGGCGTGTAGTGGCTGGCATGCAAGGTGGCGATGTGCTTGAGGATGTCACCGTTGCCGGCGCCGGCCAGGTTGAAGTAGCTGTGGTTGGTCAGGTTGAGCACCGTGGGTTTGTCGGTGGTGGCCTGGTAGTCGATGTGCAGCTCGTTGTTGTCGTTGAGGCGGTAGGTGACCTCGGTTTTCAGGTTGCCGGGGAAGCCCATTTCACCGTCCTTGGACAGGTAGCTCAGCTTCACCCCGACAGAGCCCTTGTCGTTGACCGGCTCGGCCTTCCATACGTGCTTGTCGAAACCCTGGGCGCCACCGTGCAGCGAGTTGGGGCCATCGTTGAGCGGCACCTGGTAACGCGTGCCGTCGAGTTCAAAGGTGCCCCCGGCCAGGCGGTTGCCGAAGCGCCCGATGGTCGCGCCGAAAAACGCCGTGCCGGCCTGATAGCCCTGGACGCTGTCGAAGCCGAGCACCACGTCTTCGACCTTGCCGTGTTTGTCCGGCACTTTCAGCGACTGCAGCACGCCGCCGTAGGTGATCACCGTGGCCTGCATGCCGTGGCTGTTGCGCAGGATGTACTGTTCGACGGCGGTGCCGTCGTTGGTTTTGCCGAAGGGTTTGTGTTCGCTGCTGAGCCCTGCGGCCTGGGCGCCACCGCTGGCAACCAGCAGGGACATGGCCAGGCCCGAGAGCAGGTATCGAGGGTGCTTCATGGTCGAACTTCCTTTTGTTGTTTTGTCGGAATAGTTCTACTAATGTGCGATATTTCGTGGTTTAGACAGCAGATTTATAGCCTTTAACCACGTATTTGCAAAATAAAATAAGACTAATTAGGCGAGGCAAGCGCGATATGAGTATCCAGCAGGCTGTTTATCCCGACCTCAGGGACAAGGTCGTACTGATCTCCGGAGGGGCTTCGGGGATCGGCGAGTCCATGGTGCGCGCCTTCGCTGCACAGGGCGCCCGGGTCGGGTTTGTCGACCGCGCCCAAAGCCAGGGCGAGCGCCTGGCGGCGCTGCTCGTTTCACAGGGGCACAACGTCGAATTCGGCCATTGCGATATCACTGACGAGATCGCCTACAAGGCGGCCATCGCGCGTTTCGAGCACTCGCTGGGGCCAATCACCGTGCTGGTAAACAACGCGGCGAATGACGTGCGTCACACCCTGGAGGAGGTCGATTCGGATACCTTCGACAAACTGATTTCCGTCAACCTCAAGCACGCCTTTTTCGCCGCCAAGGCCGTGGTGCCGATGATGAAAGCCGCAGGCTTCGGGTCGATCATCAACCTCGGGTCGGTCGGCTGGATGATGGCCTCGGCCGGCTACCCGGTGTACGCCGCCAGCAAGGCCGCCGCGCATGGCATGACCCGCGCCCTGGCGCGCGAGCTGGGGCCGAGCCGGATTCGCGTCAACACGTTGGTGCCCGGCTGGGTGATGACCGAAAAGCAGCTGGCGATGTGGGTGGACGATGCGGCCAGGGACCTGATCAGTCGCAGCCAGTGCCTGCCGGGCAGCGTGCTGCCGGAGCATATCGCCAACATGGCGTTGTTCCTGGCCTCGGACGCGTCGGCGATGTGCTCGGCGCAGAACTTCATCGTCGACGGCGGCTGGGTCTGATGCCAGGCCTCGGAGGGCTTACTCGATCGGGTATTGCTTGAAGGCGGGATGCTGTTCCAGCCGCTCGGCGTGACGTCGCACATGGGGAAAGGCATCCGCCTTCACCACCGACGCCACGGTGAGCTGGCTGAAAGACCAGGCCACTGCCGCCGTCAGCGAGGCCTGGGTCAGTGCCTCACTGTCGTTGTCGGCCAAGTGCTTGTCGAGCAGCGAATAGGCGGCAAGCAATTGGCCGCTGATGCGCTCAAGCCAGGGAGCATGCAACTTCTCGGCTGGCCGCAGGTTGTGCTCGTAGACGATCTGCACGCTTTTCTCGCAGGCCGCCAGCGCCAGGCCCAGCGCATGCAAGTCCCGGGCGAGTGCCGTGGGCTGCTCGGGCAGCAGCTTTTTCCCGGCCGGGGCCAGCGCTTCCAGGTAATCGAGGATCAGGTTGGAGTCCATCAACACCGTGCCGTCGTCCAGCACCAGCGTAGGAGCCTTGACCACCGGGTTGACCTGCGCAAACTCGTCGAAGGTGCGGAACACCGACAAGGATTCATGCACGAAGTCGATTCCGTACAACTCCAGGGAAATGGCCACGCGGCGAACGTAGGGCGAGTCCAGCATGCCGATCAGTTTCATTGAGCCTCCATTGCTACCAGGGTGATGGACCGAAGAGATTAAGGGCAATCGCTTGCCCTGCGCAATTGCTGATACGCCTGCACCAACTGCTCCAGGCTGAACGCCAGGTTGCGCCCACTCGGGTTGGGCAACACCCACACCGACGCACCGCCCAGCAGCTGCGGCTGCAACCCCCAGGCAATCTCGCGCTGAGCGGACAAGGCGCTGTAGCCGGCCTTGCCGAGGAAGGCGACGACACGTGGTGCATACCGGCGGATTTTTTCCTCGAAGGCCGCCGCCGCATCGGTGAATTCATGCCGGGCCAGCTCGCCTGCGCTGGCGGTGGGGCGCTCGACCACGGTGGTCAGGCCGCAGCGGTAGTGCAGCAGCGTGGGGCCGTCTTCGGGGCGGATTTCATGCGGGGTGAAACCGGCCAGGTGCAAGGTGCGCCAGAAGCGGTTGCTGCGGTTGGCAAAGTGCAGGCCGAGGGCGGCGGAGCCTTTGCCGGGGTTGATGCCGCAGAACACCACGTCCAGGTGGTCGGCGAGAATGTCTTCGAGCCGCTCGTTCATGCCGGGCTCCGCAAGCCTTGGCGGCTGGCGCCGGGCGGTTGCCCGGTGATGCGTTTATAGGCGCGGCTGAACGCCGCCTGGGAGGTGTAGCCGAGCCGCAACGCGACGGCTTCGATGGGCAAGCGCTCCAGGGTCAACCATTGGGCGGCCAGGCGCATGCGCAACTCGGTCACGTAGCGCAGCGGCGGGATGCCGAGGGTGGCCTGGAACCGATCGGCAAACACCGAGCGCGAGGTATGACAGTGCGCCGCCAACTCGGCCACGCTCCAGTCACGCCCCGGTTGCTGATGCAGGGCGAGCAGGGCGCCAGCCAGGCGCGGGTCACGCAACGCAGCGACCAGCCCCGAGGCATTGCCGCAGGCACATTCGACCCAGCCGCGCACGATCATCGCCGCCACCACATCGGCCAGGCGCGCGAGAATTCCCGCGTAACCGATACGCGCGCTGGAGACTTCGCGCTCCATCACCGCCAGGATCGGCATCAGGCCAGGGTAACGCTGGCCGCCGGCATCGATCAGCATCAAGGCCGGCATCAGGCTGCCGAGGCCTTGCAGGCTGTCGAGTTCGAACGCCATGCAGGCGCTGAACAGCAGAGTGCAGGAGGGCGTCTCCGGCGAGGCATTCACCGCGCAGACGCTATCGCCCAGCGGCGCGGCGTCGAAGTCGGTGATGTCCTGCACGCAAGCCTGCGGGCTGGAGACCAGCGCGTGTGCGCCACCGTGAGCGATAAACACGGCATTGCCCGCCGACAGCTCGTAGAGACTGCCGTCTTCCAGGCGCAAGGTGGCGCACCCGGCGGCCAGAAAGTGGAAATACGCATGCCCGGGCTTGGCCGCAAAGCTCACCCCGAACACCGGCCCGGCCTGGATGCGCCGGTACTGCACGCCGCTCAGGCGCATGCTGCGCAGCAGTTCATTGATCAGCTCGGAGGACACGTCAAAAGCGTTCTGGGCAGTCATGTTCGGGGTTTCGATCAAAAACTCAAGGGTTTGCATCATAGATCATCCTGATGGCCACACCTAGACTGGCCGCCACGCTAATAGCTTGAGGATGTCTGTGATGAACGAATGTGTGTCCCATGCCCCTGTCGACAGCAGGGCCGAGCCGGCCACCCCGGCGTGGATGGCGGTGTTTTCCCTGGCGATGGGCGTGTTCGGCCTGTTGACCGCCGAATACCTGCCCGCCAGCCTGCTGACGCCGATGGCGCTGGACCTTGGCGTATCCGAAGCCCTGGCCGGGCAGGCAGTGACGGTGACGGCGGTGGTGGCGTTGTTCGCCGGCCTGCTGGTGCCGGGCCTGACCCGTGGCATCGACCGACGCGTGGTGTTGCTGGGGTTTTCCACGCTGATGATCGCGTCCAACCTGCTGGTGGCGTGCTCGTCCAGCCTGTGGGTGCTACTGGTGATGCGCGTGCTGCTCGGCATTGCCCTCGGAGGTTTCTGGAGCATGGCGGCGGCCGTCGCGATGCGGCTGGTGCCGGCGGCGCTGTTGGCGCGTGCGCTGTCGATCATTTTCAGTGGCATTGCGCTGGGCACCGTGGTTGCCGTGCCGCTGGGCAGCTACCTCGGCGGTCTCTACGGGTGGCGCAGTGCGTTTCTCGCCGCAGCGGCGGTGGGGGGAGTGACGCTGGCCTTCCAACTGCTGACGTTGCCGCGCCTGGCGCCGACTGGCACGGCGCGCCTGCGCACCGTGCTGGAGGTGCTGCTGCGTCCGGTTATCGCCATCGGCATGTTCGGTTGCGTGCTGGTGCACACCGCGCATTTCGCGCTCTTCACCTATATCCGGCCGTTCCTGGAAAGCACCACCGGGGTTGGCAGCGAAGGGCTGGCGCTGATGCTGCTCGGGTTCGGCGTGGCGAACTTTGCCGGCACGTTACTGGCCGGTTGGCTGCTGGTGCGCCATCCCCGTACCACCCTGGTGTTGATGCCCTTGCTGGTGGGCGTGGCCGCGCTGGCGCTGGTGCTGCTGCCGGCATCACTGCCGGGGCAGGCGCTGCTGCTGGCGCTGTGGGGCATGGCGTTTGGTGGCGTGCCGGTGGCGTGGTCGAACTGGGTGGCCAGCGCCGTGCCGGATCAGGCCGAAAGCGCCGGCGGCATGGTGGTGGCATCGGTGCAATCGGCGATTGCCGCCGGGGCGGCAGGAGGAGGGGTGATGTTCAGTCTCAGCGGGATCAACGGGGTGTTTATCGCCGCCGGCGTGCTGATGGTGGTGGCGGCCGGGTTGATCGCGCTGCGGGTACAGGTGCCTGGGCACGCCGGCGCCGCAGGTGTGGCGCTGCACGTCTAGGCCGAGGTCGTCAGTCGTCTGCCTGGGCCAGCAAGGCCTGGGCAAACGCGTCAGAGGCAATCAGGTCCAGGGTCTGGCGCAGCTGGGCCGCGGCTTCACGGCCGAAGGCGAGGTCAAAGCGCTCGGCCATTTTGTTCGAAATGCGCTTGGCGGCCGCATGGGTCTGCACGCCTTGCTCGGTCAGCAGCACGCGCCGCGTGCGGCGGTCGAGTTCGTCCACGCGCAACTCCACCAGCCCATCGCGTACCAGCGGCTTGAGTGTGTGGCCGAGTGCCGAGAGGTCCATCACCAGGGTTTGCGCCAACTCGCCCATCTTCGGCGTGCCGGCCTTGGCGATATGGTTGAGCACCGCGTATTGGGTGGCTTTCAACCCGCAGGGCGCGTAGGCCTCGTCATAGATCTGGCCCAGGCGCCGCGAGGTGCGGCGCACGGCACCGTTTACGCAGGCGCTGGGGTTGTCTGTGCAAGGCTTGGCGGATTTCAAGGGCGGATACTCTCTGATACAAAACTCGACGCTGGCGATTATGCCTGCCAGACCTCTCAGGACAAGGCCTTTCAGACCGGAGATGCCCTTTAGATGAATACTGAGACAGCTTGAAACAAATTAGTTGCGTACGCCACTAAATTCGATATTGTGGCGTATGCCTCTTTGTGACCTGGATGTCGCTGAAAACTCCCCAGGATCCACATGGGGCGAGGCGGGAAAACGGCATGGCAACGCCTGCTGGCTCATCCAACCCCCTGTCCGGATCACCTTCTATGCTGAGCCTCGTGCGCATCGCATTGCGGCGCCCCTATACCTTCCTGGTATTGGCTATTTTCATCCTGATCATCGGCCCGCTCGCGGCCTGGCGCACGCCCACGGATATCTTCCCGGAGATCCGCATCCCGGTGATCGCGGTGATCTGGCAGTACACCGGCCTGCCGCCCGACCAGATGGCGGGGCGCATCACCTCGCCGTTCGAGCGGGTGCTGACCACCACCGTGAACGACATCCGCCATATCGAGGCGCAGTCGATGAACGGCTACGGGATCGTCAAGATCTTCTTCCAACCGGGCGTCAACATCAGCACCGCCAACGCCCAGGTGACGTCGGTGTCCCAGGCGATCCTACGCCAACTGCCGCCCAGTACCGTTCCGCCGCTGGTGCTCAACTACAGCGCTTCTACCGTGCCCATCGTGCAACTGGCGCTGTCGGGCCCCGGCCTGAGCGAGCAGCGCCTCGGGGATATCGGCCTCAACCAGGTGCGCCTGATGCTCACCAGCGTGCCCGGTGCAGCCTTGCCTTACCCGTTCGGCGGCAAGAGTCGCCAGGTGCAGATCGACCTCGATTCGGCGCGCATGCAAGCCCGTGGCCTGTCGGCGCAGGATGTCGCCACGGCGCTGGCCACGCAGAACCTGATCACCCCGGTGGGCACGCAGAAGATCGGCAGCTACGAGTTCAACCTGCAACTGAATAACGCCCCGTCGGATTTCCATGACCTGGAAAACCTGCCGATCAAGACCGCCGACGGCACCACGGTGTTGATCCGCGACGTGGCCACCGTGCGCGACGGCAACCCGCCGCAAACCAACATCGTGCACGTCAACGGCAACCGCTCGGTGCTGCTGCCGGTGCTCAAGACCGGTTCGGCGTCGACCCTGGGCGTGGTCGCCGGGATCAAGGAAAAACTCGCCGACAACAAGGCCGCCTTGCCGCCCAACCTGAATATCGACCTGATCGGCGACCAGTCGCTGTTCGTGCGCTCGGCCATCAGCGGCGTGGCGCGTGAAGGCCTGATCGCGGCGGCGTTGACCAGCCTGATGATCCTGCTGTTTCTCGGCAGCTGGCGCTCGACGGTGATCATCGCCACCTCGATCCCGCTGGCGATCCTGGCCTCGATCGCTACGCTCTCGGCCCTCGGCGAAACCCTGAATATCATGACCCTGGGTGGCCTGGCGCTGGCGGTGGGGATCCTGGTGGACGACGCCACGGTGACCATCGAGAACATCAACTGGCACCTGGAGCAGGGCAAGCCGGTGGAGACCGCGATTCTCGACGGTGCCGCGCAGATCGTCACCCCGGCATTCGTGTCGCTGTTGTGTATCTGCATCGTGTTCGTGCCGATGTTCTTCCTCGACGGCGTGGCGCGCTTCCTGTTTGTGCCGATGGCCGAAGCGGTGATCTTCGCCATGATTGCCTCGTTCATCCTGTCGCGAACCCTGGTGCCCACCCTCGCCAACTACCTGCTCAAGCCGCATGTGCATGGCGAAGCCGGGCCTGCGCCGTCACGCAATCCGCTGGTGAATTTCCAGCGCGGTTTCGAACGGCGTTTCGAAGCGTTTCGCGAGCGTTACCACGGTGTCCTCGACAGCGCCTTGCACCATCGCCGCACGGTGGTGATCGGCCTGCTGGCGTTTGTCGCGGTGTCGTTCGCGCTGGTGCCGTTCCTTGGGCGCAACTTCTTCCCCGAGGTCGATTCCGGGCTGATCCTGCTGCATGTGCGGGCGCCGGTCGGCACGCGGGTGGAAAGCAATGCGCGCCTGATCGCCGATATTGAAAACGCGATCCGGCGCAAGATTCCCGCCACCGAACTCAAGGCCCTGGTCGACAATATCGGCCTGTCCATCAGCGGCATCAACGTGGTGTACAACAACACCGGCACCGTGGGTTCCCAGGACAGCGATATCCAGATCAGCCTCAACGAAGACCATCGCCCGACCGCCGAATACATGCGCGAACTGCGCGAAACCCTGCCACGGGAATTCCCCAGCGCGGTGTTCTCGTTCCCGGCCTCGGACATCGTCGGGCAGATCCTCAACTTCGGCTCGTCGGCGCCTATCGACCTGCAGATAACCGGCAATAACCTTGCGGGCAACTTCACCTATGCGAGCGCCTTGCTGCGCGATATTCGCCGGGTGCCGGGCGTGGTGGATGCGCGCATCCAGCAGTCGCGGCAATTGCCGACTTTCAATATCGACGTCGACCGCACCCGCGCGCAGTTGGTCGGGCTGACCGAGCGCGATGTGACCAACAGCCTGGTGGTCAACCTCGCCGGTTCCAGCCAGGTGGCGCCGACATTCTGGTTGAACCCGGCCAACGGGATTTCCTATCCGATCGTCATGCAGACCCCGCAATACAGCCTCGACACCCTGGCGGCGCTGCACAACCTGCCGTTGAGCGGCAGCGCCGGGGCAGCCACCGACCAGACCCTTGGCGGCCTGGCGAACATCCAGCGCAGCCACGGCAACTCGGTGTTCACCCAGTCGGATATCCAGCCGGTGGTCGAGGTGCTCACGGCGATCCAGGACCGTGACCTGGGGGGCGTCGCGGCGGATATCCAGAAGATCATTGCGGCCCACGCCGGTGAAGTGCCGACCGGCTCCAAAGTGATCCTGCAGGGCCAGGTGCAGACCATGAACGCGGCGTTCAGCGGCTTGCTGTTCGGGCTGCTCGGCGCGGTGGTGCTGATCTACCTGCTGATCGTGGTCAACTTCCAGTCCTGGGCCGATCCGTTTGTGATCATCACCGCGTTGCCGGCGGCGCTGGCGGGCATCGTGTGGATGCTGTTCGTGACGCACACGCCGCTGTCGGTGCCGGCGCTGACGGGGGCGATCATGTGCATGGGCGTGGCCACTGCCAACGCCATCCTGGTGGTGAGCTTCTGCCGTGAACGCCTGGCGGTGCACGGCGATGCGGTACAGGCCGCCTTGGAGGCCGGCTTCACCCGTCTGCGCCCGGTGCTGATGACCGCCATCTCGATGATCATCGGCATGGCGCCGATGGCCCTGGGCCTGGGCGAGGGCGGCGAGCAGAACGCGCCACTGGGCCGTGCGGTGATCGGTGGCCTGGCGTTTGCCACCGTCGCCACGTTGATTCTGGTTCCGCTGATTTTCAGTCTGGTCCACGGGCGTCGCCAGCACGCCCGGGTTGCGACCACCGTTACCCAAGGGGTTTGACATGTCCGTTGCTCTTTCCAAACCAAAGTCTTCCCGTGGCCTGCTGTGGCTGATCGTGGGCGGGGTGGTCGTGGTGCTTATCGTTGGGGTCGGCATCGGCGTGCGCGCCAGTGAGTCGCGGGACCTCAAGACCTGGACCGACGCCCAGGCCTTGCCCAGCGTGACCCTGATCAAACCGGTGGTCATCGCCCAGGGCCCGGTGCTCAATCTGCCGGGGCGCATGGAGGCATATTCGCGCGCGTCGATCTTTGCGCGGGTCAATGGCTACCTGAAATCCTGGAACGTCGACATCGGTACTCGCGTCAAGGCCGGGCAGGTGCTCGCTGAAATCGACACCCCCGAACTCGACCAACAGTTGCTGCAGGCCCGCGCCACGCTGGCGTCGGCCCAGGCCGATGCGAACCTGGCCCAGACCACCGCCAAGCGCTGGCAGGCCATGCTGTCGACCGATTCGGTGTCGCGCCAGGACGTCGATGAGCGCACCGGTGACCTGACCGCCAAGCAGGCCAAGGTGGCGGCGGCCAAGGCGAACGTCGACCAATTGGTCGCGACCAAGGGCTTCCAGCGCCTGGTGGCACCCTTTGCCGGGGTGGTCACCGCGCGCAGTACGGATGTCGGCGCGTTGATCAGCGCCGGCGGCACGGCCGGCAAGGAGCTGTTCGCGGTGGCCGATGTCAGCCGCCTGCGCGTCTACGTGCAAGTGCCGCAGACCTTCTCACCGCAGATCCGCGAAGGCACCACTGCGCGCTTGAGTGTGCCGGAATACCGTGGCGAAACCTTCACCGGCAAGGTGATCGCCACCGCCGATGCGGTGAACGCGGCGTCCGGCAGCACCCTCGTGCAGCTGCTGGTCGACAACCCCGGGGGACGGCTCTTGCCCGGCGGCTACACCAGCGTGCAGTTTGACCTGCCGGTGCAGGCCGACGTGGTGCGCGTGCCGTCCAGCGCGTTGGTGTTCGATGACAAGGGCATGCGCGTCGCGACCCTGGATGCGCAGGACCACGTGCGTTTCAAGACCGTGAGCATCGCCCGCGACTTTGGCGACAGCGTGGAAATCGCCAGTGGCCTGCAGGCCGCCGACCGCGTGATCGACACGCCGCCGGATGGCCTTGCCGATGATGATGCGGTGCAATTGGCCGCCGCGCCGGTCGAGGTCAAACCCCATGGCTAAGCCTACGTTGCTGGCCCTGGCCGCCTGCCTGGGCCTGGGCGCCTGTTCCCTCGCACCACCACTCAAGGTGCCGCCCACGCCGGTGGCGGCGCAGTTCCGCACCCAAGGGCCATGGACCGTCGCCAGCCCCGACGACCAGGCCAACCGTGACGGCTGGTGGCGCCTCTACAACGACCCGCAGCTGGAGACGATGGAGCAACAGTTGCTGCGCAATAACCCGGACCTCAGCGCGGCGCTGGCGCACTATCAGCAAGCCCAGGGCTATGTGGCCCAGGCGCGCTCGGGGCTGTTCCCGACGGTGTCGGCGATTGGCAACGGCCAGCGCATTCGCCAGTCGGACACCAAGCCGCTGCGCTCGGCGACCTCGCCGGATATCTACAACTCCGCGACCCTGGGCCTGGAGGTCGACTATGAAGTCGACTTGTGGGGCCGCGTGCGCGACACCGTTGCCGCCGGCACCAGTGATTCCGAAGCGGCCAAGGCCGACCTCGCCTCGGTGCGCCTGAGCCTGCAGGCGCAACTGGCCGACAGTTACCTGCACCTGCGCGGCATCGACTGGCAGAACCAACTGCTGGAGCAGAGCCGCGACGCCTACGCCAAGGCCTTGAGCCTGACCGAAGGCCTGCACGGCGGCGGCATCGTCTCCGGGCTGGATGTAGCGCGGGCGCGCACGCAGCTGTCGACGGTCAAGTCGCAGTTGAGCCAGAGCCAGGTACAACGCGCGCTGCTCGAGCATTCGATCGCGGCGATGCTCGGCGAGTCGGCGTCGACCTATAGCGTGGCGGTGAATGTCGCGCCGATAGCCTTGCCGACGGTGCCGACCGGCGTGCCGTCCAGCCTGTTGCAACGGCGCCCGGATATCGCCGCTGCCGAGCGCCGGATCGCGGCCGCCAATGCGCGTATCGGCGTGGCCAAGGCCGCGTGGTTTCCGCAGATCACCCTGAGTGCGCAGGGCGGTTATCAAAGTGACGAGTTTGCCCGCCTGCTGAGTGCGCCGAACCTGTTCTGGGCGATTGGCCCGTCGCTGGTGGGCACGCTGTTCGATGGCGGCGCGCGCCAGGCGCAGGTGGACATTGCCAAGGCTGCCACCGATGAAGCGGCGGCCAAATACCGCGGCGTGGTGTTGGCGGCGTTCGAGCAGGTCGAAGACAACCTGTCGCAGCTCGCCGGCCTGGGCGCGGCCCTGGAGGATCAACGTGATGCTGCCGCTTCGGCGCAATACGCCGAGGACCTGTCTACCTCGCGTTACCGCCAGGGCGCGGTGGCCTATCTGGACGTGGTGACCGCCCAGGTGGCGGCGCTGGACGCCAAGCGCAGCGTATTGCAACTGCAAACCCAGCAATTGAGCGCTAATGTGGGCCTGATCAAGGCCCTGGGCGGCGGATGGAACGTGGCCCAACTGGCGACATCGAACAGTACTGAAACCAAGGAGAAGTAAGCATGACCGACTACGTACCCCCGAAGGTCTGGACCTGGGACACCGAAAGTGGCGGCACCTTCGCCAGTATCAACCGGCCCATCGCCGGCGCGACGCACGAAAAGGTCTTGCCGGTGGGCAAGCACCCGCTGCAGCTGTACTCCCTGGCCACGCCCAACGGGCAGAAGGTCACCATCCTGCTGGAAGAGCTGCTGGCCCTGGGGCACACCGGCGCGGAATACGACGCCTGGCTGATCAAGATCGGCGACGGCGACCAGTTCGGCAGCGGCTTTGTCGCGGTCAACCCGAACTCGAAGATTCCGGCCTTGATGGATCACAGCGGTGCGCAGCCGATCCGCGTGTTCGAGTCCGGCGCGATCCTGCAGTACCTGGCGGAGAAGTTCGGGGCATTCTTCCCGACAGAGCCCGCCGCGCGTGCCGAGTGCCTGTCGTGGCTGTTCTGGCAGATGGGCAGCGCGCCGTACCTGGGCGGTGGTTTCGGGCATTTCTATGCCTATGCGCCGAGCAAGATGGAATACGCGATCAACCGCTTTGCCATGGAAACCAAGCGGCAGCTGGATGTGCTGGACCAGCGCCTGGCGGTGAGCGAGTACATTGCCGGGGATGAATACACCATCGCCGACATTGCGATCTGGCCCTGGTATGGCGGGTTGGTCAAAGGCCGCTTGTACGGGGAATCGGCGGAGTTCTTGTCGGTGCACGAGTACAAGCACGTACTGCGCTGGGCCGAGGCGATCGAAGCGCGACCTGCCGTGCAGCGCGGGCGGCGGGTGAACCGAGTTTCAGGGGCGCCCGAAGAGCAACTGGCAGAGCGGCACGATGCGAGTGATCTGGACTGACAGCCGGTAAACGTGTGGCAGGCCTGGCTCTTGTGCCTGGCTCAGTTCCCACAGTTTTTGGAGGGGCTGGCCTGATTCCTGTGCCTGGCACAGTTCCACTGTGGGAGCGGGCTTGCCCGCGAAGGCGGTGGGTCAGTCAACCATGATGTGGCTGATCGACCGCTTTCGCAGGCAAGCCCGCTCCCACACTTATTTGTGGCTGGGCTGAATTCTGTGGCTGGCTCAGTTCCCACAGTTTGTGGAGGGCTGGCCTGATTCCTTTGCCTCACACAGTTCCACTGTGGGAGCGGGCTTGCCCGCGAAGGCGGTGTGTCAGTCAACCATGATGCAGCTGATCCACCACCTTCGCAGGCAAGCCAGCTCCCACACTGATTTGTGGCTGGACTGAATTCTGTGCCTGGCTCAGTTCCCACAGTTTGTGGAGGGGGTTGCCTGATTCCTGTGCCTGGCACAGTTCCATTGTGGGAGCGGGCTTGCTCGCGAATGCGGTGGGTCAGCCAACCATGATGTAGCTGACCCACCGCCTTCGCAGGCAAGCCAGCTCCCACACTGATTTGTGGCTGGACTGAATTCTGTGCCTGGCTCAGTTCCCACAGTTTGTGAAGGGGCAGGCCTGATTCCTGTGCCTGGCTCACCTCCCACAGTTTGTGGAGGGCTGGCCTAATTCCTTTGCCTCACACAGTTCCACTGTGGGAGCGGGCTTGCTCGCGAAGGCGGTGGGTCAGTCAACCATGATGCAGTTGACCCACCGCCTTTGCAGGCAAGCCAGCTCCCACACTGATTTGTGGCTGGACTGAATTCTATGCCTGGCTCAGTTCCCACAGTTTTTGGAGGGGCTGGCCTGATTTCTGTGCCTGGCTCACCTCCCACAGTTTGTGGAGGGCTGGCCTAATTCCTTTGCCTCACACAGTTCCACTGTGGGAGCGGGCTTGCTCGCGAAAGCGATGTGTCAGTCAACCATGATGCAGCTGACCCACCGCCTTCGCAGGCAAGCCAGCTCCCACACTGATTTGTGGCGGGACTGAATTCTATGCCTGGCTCAGCTCCCACAGTTTGTGGAGGGGCTGGCCTGATTCCTGTGCCTGGCACAGTTCCACTGTGGGAGCGGGCTTGCCCGCGAAGGCGGTGTGTCAGTCAACCATGATTCAGCTGACCCACCGCCTCCGCATGTGGATCTTCATGTACCCGCCTATTTGTAGCGCTGTTCGAACACCGCCACCTGCTCGGGCTTGATCAGTTCGAACGGCACCCACACTTCCGATTCAATCGGTTCACCCTTGATCATCCGGATCGCCGATTGCACCGCTTGGGTGGCCTGGGCCTTGGGGTCCTGGAACACCGAGGCAGTGAGCAACCCGCGCTTGATCGCGGCCAAGCCATCGGGCAAGCCGTCGATGCCGACGATCGCAATCTCGCCCTTGGCCTTGCCCGCCTGCTGCAATGCCATGGCGGCGCCGATCGCCATTTCATCGTTGTTCGCCACGATCGCGTCGAACGGCGTGCCCGCCAGCAGCCAGTTGCTGGTCAGGTCCATGCCTTTGCTGCGTTGCCATTCGGCGCTCTGCTGCTCGACGATGTTGATACCGGGAAAGTCCTTGAGTACCTGCTTGACGCCTTCGGTGCGGTCATGGGTGGCGTTCTGCGCGAGGTCGCCCATGATAATCGCCACATTGCCCTTGCCACCGAGTTTTTCCGCCAGGTAGCGCATCTGCAGTTGCCCGGCCTCGATATCGTTGGAGGCCACGGTGACCACGCCCTTGGGCAGCGTGCGTTCGTCCGGGTGACGGTTGACGTACACCAGCGGGATTTTGCTGGCGACGGCGGCGCGGGTCATGTTGGCGGTGGCCGAGGTGTCGACCGGCAGCACGATCACCGCATCGACTTTCTGGTTGAGGAAGCCTTCGACCTGGTTGAGTTGGCGCACCACATCACCCTGGGCGTCCTCGAACTGGATCTGCACGTCCTGTTGTTTGGCGGCGGCTTCCAGGCCGGTGCGCACGTAGGTCATGAAGTTATCGTCGACCCGCGCGATGCTCACGCCGATGCGGTACGCGGCGAAGCTCCATTGGCTGAACAGCAGTAGAAACGCGGCAACGATCAATGAATAGCGATGCATGAGAATGTTCCTTTTATTGTTATAGGGTGAACGCTTGACGGAACCGCTCCAGGGCCAGTTCGCTGTCGCCGCTGGCCCAGCCTTCGAGGCCTACCACGCCGGTGTAACCCATGGCGTGCAAGGCCCTGGCGATGGCCGGGTAGTGGATCTCGCCGGTGCCCGGCTCCTGGCGCCCGGGCACGTCGGCTACCTGGATTTCACCGATGGCGCTGCCGGCACGCTGGATCAGTTCGATCAGGTTGCCTTCGCCGATCTGCGCGTGGTACAGGTCCAGGTTCATCTTCAAGTGCGGGCTGCCCACGGCTTCGATCAGCGCCAGGGTCTCGTCGGCGCGGGCGAACGGCACACCGGGGTGGTCGACCTCGGTGTTGAGGTTTTCCAGCAGGAACACACGACCGGCGTCTTCGCCCAGGCGTGCGATTTTTTCCAGGGTCTTGCACGCGCTCAGCCACATGCGCCCGGTGGTCTGGGTGACGGGCCGCACCGGCAGGCCGCCTTCACCCAGTCCGGTACCGTGCAGGTTGAGGCTCGGGCAGTTCAGCTGCGCGGCCACGCCCAGGGACTCGCGTGCGCTGTCGAGCAATGACCGGATGCCGTCGGGGTCGGTGAGGGTGCCGCTGATATAGCCGGTCATGGAGGTGAAGTCGGCGCCGGTGGCCGCCAGTGCGGCGATATCCTTGTCGGTCCAGCCCCAGATTTCGGCGCTGAAACCCAGTGCATGAATGCGCTGTACGCGCTCGACAAACGGCAGGTCGAGAAACACCATCTCCGCGCTGATCGCCAGTTTGAACGGGATCATCGGCGGGCTCCCTGCACGGCCACGGCCTTGCCGGTTTCGAACGACTCGATGCAGGCGCGGGCAATTGCCAGGGCTGCGCGCGCGTCTTCGCCGCTGGCCAGGGGCTGGGCGCCGGTGCGCAGGCAGTCGACAAAATGGTTGAGCTCGGCGATGTAGGCGTCGCGCAACAGGTCAGTGTCCATGCGCTGCGTGTCGGCCTGGATGCCCTCGGCGAGGTAGCGCACCAGGTCCGACTCGTTGAGGCTGCCCATGCTCAGCATGCCCGCGCTGCCGAACACTTCGCCGCGCACGTCGTAGCCATACACCGCCTGGAAGTTGGCTTCGGCGGTGGCAATCGCACCGTTGTCAAAGCGGATCGCAACCACGGCGGTGTCGAGGAACCCTTTGCTTTTGTATTCCGGGGCGATCAGCGCATCGGCCATCACATACACCTGCAGCGCTTCGGCGCCGGGGTTGAGGTAGCGCAGGGTGTCGAAGTCGTGGATCAGGGTTTCCAGGAAGATCACCCACTGTGGCGAGTTGGCCGGGTTGTTCAGCGCCGGGTCGCGGGTCAACGAGCGCAACAGCTGCGGCGTGCCGATACGGCCGGCCGCCACGTCGAGGTGCGCGGTGCGAAAGCTCTTGGCGAATCGTCGGTTGAACCCGACCTGCAGCGGAACCTGCGCATCGGCAGCGGCGGCGATGGCGCGGTCGGCTTCATCGAGGGTGATGGCCATGGGTTTTTCACAGAAGATGCCCTTGCCGGCGCGCGCGGCGCGGATCACCAGTTCGGCATGGCTGCGGGCCGGGGCGGCGATGAGCACGCCGTCGATGTCCGGGTCGTCGAGCAACTGCTGTGGGTCGGTGTAGACCTTCTCCACCCCCAGTTCCGCCGCCAGGCGTGCGGCTTGGCCTGGGGTCGGGTCGGCAATGGCGGCCAGGCAGGCGCCGGGGATATGCCGGGCGGCGGTAAGGCCGTGAAAGCTGCCCATGCGACCGGCACCGATCAAACCCAGGCGGATGTTCTGTGTACTCATGCAGTAACCCCTTTTTTATTGTTGGCTCCAGGACGGTCCTGGCAGGCATAGGGGCAGGAGCAAAGCCTGTGCCAATTCACAAGTTATTGATATGTAAGGATTAATTAATCTACATAAACAAAATGTGTTCATTTCAATGACATGTCTATACTGACATGTCAAAAATCTACACATGGATAATCCGATGAGCATGGCGTTCAGCGTGCAAGACCTCGACTACCTCACGGCTCTGGGCCCGGCGGCGCTCAACGACGGCCCGGTGGCCGCGCTGGAGCACGCGTGGCAGGCTTGCCGGAGTGGCCAGGTCGAACGCCCGGTGGCGGTCCGCCAGGTGATTTGGGATTCATGGCGGCGCAGCGTCGAGGCCGGGATCGACCCGGCAGACAACGCCTACCGCTTTGCCAGCGCCGATACGCTTGCCGCCACCCTGGCCAGCCATCGCGTGCTGATCGCCGCAGCAGCGCAAGTCATGCATGGGCTGTTGGCCTACAACCCGCGCGGCCATATCAACCTCACCGATGCCGATGGCACCACCCTGTATTTCTGTGGGCTGGATATCACCCCCGTTGGCAGTCGCCTGCTCGAGTCGGTCCAGGGCACCAACTGCACCGGCCTGGCGCTGGCCGAGGACCATCTGGTGTACGTGCTGGCCGAGGAAAACTTCGCCAGCGGCCTGCGCCAGCGCCGCATGCACTGCGCCGCTGCACCGATCAAAAACGCCCAGGGCCAGACGCTGGCCATGCTGACCCTGACCGCCGAACCCGGCTGGTTTCACTTTCATACCCTGGGCACGGTGCAGGCGGCGGCCGAGGCAGTGTCGCGGCAAATGGCCCTGCAAGGGTTGTTGGAAGAACAGCAAACAGTGCTCGAAGTGCTCAACGAAGGCTTGGTGGTACTGGATGAGCGCGGCTGTATCAAGGCCCTCAACCGTTATGCCCGGCAGTTGTTCGGCGTGGGGCTGGAACTGCTCGGCCAGCCGTTCCAGCGCCTGGGCCGTAGTGAATTGAGCGACGCGCTGGGTGAGGCGGTTCGCGATCTCGACTGCACCTTTCACCTGCACAACCGCAGCCAACTTGCGTGCCTGGTCTCGGTGTGCCCGCTGGAGCAGGGCGGGGTGATCGTGTCCCTGCGTGAAAACCGGCGCATCCGCGAGATTACCCGGCGCATCGTCGGCACCCAGGCGAGCTACACCTTCGACACCATCCAGGGCAACTCGCGGGCCATCCAGGACGCACTGCACCTGGGGCGCATCGCCAGTCGCAGTGAGTCCACCACACTGATCCTCGGCGAAAGCGGCACCGGCAAGGAGCTGTTCGCCCAGGCCATCCACAATGCCAGCGACCGTGCCAATGGCCCGTTTGTGGCGGTCAATTGCGGCGCGATCCCACGGGACCTGGTGCAAAGCGAACTGTTTGGCCACGTCGAAGGGGCCTTCACCGGCTCGGCCCGTGGCGGCTCGGCGGGCAAGTTCGAATTGGCGGATGGCGGCACGATTTTTCTCGACGAAATCGGCGACATGTCCTTCGACGCCCAAGTCAGCCTGTTGCGAGTGTTGCAGGAGGGCGAAATCACCCGCGTCGGTGCAAAGAACTCGCGGCAGGTGGACGTGCGCATCATCGCCGCCACCCACCGCAACCTCAGCCAGGCAGTGGCCGAGGGTGCATTCCGTGAAGACCTCTACTACCGCCTCAATGTGCTGAACCTGACCGTGCCGCCCCTGCGCATGCGCCGTGAAGATATCCCGCTGCTGGCGCGGCACTTTCTTGCGCGCTGTGCGCGTTCGCAGCGTAAGACGGTGCAGGGCTTTTCCCCCGAAGCGCTGGAAATGCTCTCGACCTACGCCTGGCCGGGCAATGTGCGTGAGCTGGAAAACAGCGTCGAGCGCGCCACCAACCTGGCGACGGGCGAACTGATCCAGGCGGCCGATTTACCGTTGGAAACCAGACCGCGCGCCACGCTGCGCCACTACGAACCGCAGCCCGCCCAGGACCTGAGCAGCCACGAAATGCACGCCATCGTCGCCGCACTCACCACCACCCGCGGCAACATCCGCCTGGCCGCGCGGCAACTGAACGTGTCGCGGGGTGGGCTGTACAACAAGATGAGCCGGTTTGGCCTGAGTGCCGCACATTTTCGCAGCCCCGTATAGCCGGCGCCTTCATAGTAGGGGTGGGCAGGTAAGGATCGATGGCGCGGTCTTTGGCTGAACTGCGGGCCACCGATTCCAGCAGCGGCGAGGACTGTCCCAGATGGCTTTGCTGACCCCTTACAAACCATGAAAAAACGCTCCTCACCGATCGTTCCCGCGCTCTGCGTGGGAATGCCTCCACGGACGCTCTGCGTCCCGCAAGCACCAGCCCTCAAACCCCCATGTTCTCCGACGTCACGATCTGCGGCGCTATATGCACCCGATGCCGCAGCGGATCAAACCCTTCGCCACTCTGCAATTGCACCAGCAACTGCACCAGTGCGTACGCCGTCTGCCGGGGCTGTGAGTCCATCACCACATCGATCAGGCCCTGGCTCAGTGCCTGGCGGGACAGCGCGGTGGACTCCTGCAGGATGCTGCACAGCGTCGGGCGCTTGGGCAGTTGCGCCAGGGCGTTGATCACGCCGTCGCCGCCACCGCCGACCACGCACAGGCCGCGCAGGTCGGTGTGGCGGGTGAGCAGGTCGAGGGTGGCTTCTTCGGTGATATCGCAGTTGTCGAGGTTGATCAGCGGCTCAAGCGGCTTGAGGCCCGGCGCGTGTTCGGCGAGGTAGCTGTGCAGGCCTTCGACCCGCGCCTGGTGACCGAGGAAACGGTGGCCACCCAACAGGATCCCGACGCTGCCTTTGCGCGCGCCGCAGGTGCGGGCGAGCAGCCAGCCCATGGTGCGTCCGACCACGTGATTGTCCTGGCCGACATAGGGCTCGACGCCGTGTTCATGGATATCCGAGAGCAACGCAACCACCGGCACGCCGGCCGCACGGATTTGCGCCAGGCAGGCGTTGATCAGCGGATGGGCAAAGCTGACCACCGCGAGCGCATCGCATTGCACGGCGAGTTGCTCGATCTGCGCGACGATGGCGCTGGGTGTGCGGTCGTTGATGTAGTCGAACTGACAGGTCAGGTTGGCCGTGGCGTGGTGCTGCGCGGCGTCGCTGATCGAGTGTGCGAGGTTGGCGTAGAACGCCTGGGCGGTGCCCAGCAGCAGGATGCCGAAGCGGTAGGTGGGACGGCGTTCGCGAATGCGTTGGCCGATCAGTCGCGCGGCGAAATAGCCCACGGCTTCGGCGGCCTGGAACACCTGTTCGGCAGTGTCCGGGTTGACCGGCGCGCGGGCGTTCAGGACCCGGTCGACGGTGGCCACACTGAGGCCTGCCTGGGCGGCCACGGTGGCGATGGTCGGGCGTTTATTGTTGTTCATGACAGGCCCCTTGAGCGTCTTGATAGAAAACTATCAAGCCCCGCTGGGCCTGGATGATAGCTTGATAGGGAATGGATTCAAGGCCTTGAGGGTGATTTACCCAGGCTCTATGGTTTCTTTCGCAAGGCACCTGAACACCCACGCTTGCGGAGAACAATAACAATGCCTGGACACACCGCTCACCCCACCCGTCGTGACTACAGCCTGACCGGCCCTGAGGCTGCCCGCGCGGCGGAAAAAGGCCTGGTCTCGGCCAGTTGGTACCAATCGCCGATTTCGCGTAAACGCATGAAAGAATTGATGCAGCGCCGCGACGGCCCGGCCTTGCTCGACACTGCTCTCTGGATCTCGGCGCTGCTGGTCACCGGCTTTGGCGGCTACTGGTTCTGGGGCTCATGGGCCTGCGTACCGTTCTTCATGGCCTACGGCGTGCTCTACGGCACGGCGTCCAACCCGCGCTGGCATGAAACCGGCCACGGTACCGCGTTCAAGACTCGCTGGATGAACGACGCGCTGTACCAGGTGGCGAGCTTCATGTGCATCTTCGAACCCCATGTGTGGCGCTGGAGCCATGCCCGGCATCACACCGACACCATCGTTGTCGGCCGCGACCCGGAGATCGTCGAGCCGCGCCCGCCCAGCCTGTGGATGATGTTTCTCAGCCTGTTCAACCTGCCGCTGGCCTGGAAAACCTTCAGTGGCGTGGCCCGCCATGCCATCGGCCAGATGAGTGCGCAGGAGCAGGACTTCATCCCCGAATCCGAGTGGCCCAAAGTGTTTCGCGCCGCGCGTATCTGGGTCGGCATTTATGCGCTGGTCATTGGCACTGCGCTGTACCTGCACAGCTGGCTGCCGCTGATGCTGGTGGGCCTGCCGAGCCTCTATGGGGCCTGGCTTGGCTACCTGTTCGGCCTTACCCAGCACGTGGGCCTGGCCGAAGATGTGCTGGACCACCGCAGCAACTGCCGCACCATCTACATGAACCGCGTGCTGCGCTTTATCTACATGGACATGAACTACCACCTCGAGCACCACATGTATCCGATGGTGCCGTACCACGCCCTGGCGCAGCTGCATGAAGAGATTCGCGGCGACTGCCCGCCGCCGTACGCGAATATCCTCGAGGCGTACAAAGAGATCCTGCCGACGATCTGGAAGCAGCGCAGCGATCCCACGTACTTCGTGCAACGCCCGATTGGCCAGCGCACCCAGCCCGCCGCCACGACCGCCGTGCATGCAGAAGCCACTGCAGGCTGAGCCCCTTAAAAAACAAGAGATAATCGCCATGAACGATCAATGGATCGACGTCTGCGCCGTGGGCGAAATAGACGAAGAAGACGTGATGCGCTTCGACCACGGGCCACACACCTATGCGGTGTATCGCTCGGCCGAGAATGAGTTTTTCGCCACCGCCGGCCTGTGCACCCACGAAAAAATCCACCTCGCCGACGGCCTGGTGATGGACCACGTGATCGAGTGCCCCAAGCACAACGGGCGTTTCGACTACCGCTCCGGCAAGGCCCTCGGCGCGCCGGTCTGCGTCAATCTCAAGACTTATCCGGTGCGGGTCGAAGCGGGGCGGGTGTTGCTCGCCGTCACGGCCGCAGGATGAACGACGCCCTGATCATCGTCGGCGCCGGCCATGCCGGTGGCCGTGCGGCGCTGACCCTGCGCGAAGAAGGCTACACCGGGCGCCTGATCCTGATCGGCGATGAAGCGCATTTGCCCTACGAGCGCCCGCCGCTGTCCAAGGGCTTGTTGCAAGGCAGCATCGACCTGGCGGGGTGCAGCCTGTGCGACGAGGCGCGGCTGGCCGAGTTGGACATTGAACACATTACCGGCAACCCGGTGCGCCAATTGGACCCCGCGCAGCAGCGCCTGCAATTGGCCGACGGCCAGTGGCTGGCCTATGCCGGGTTGCTGCTGGCCACCGGGGGCAGGGCGCGCCGCCTGCCCCAGGCCCAGGCGAATGTGTTGTACCTGCGCACCCACGATGAAGCGCTGGCCTTGAAAGCCGCGTTGCGCCCTGGCGCTCGGCTGGTAGTGGTCGGTGGTGGCTTTATCGGCCTCGAAGTGGCGGCAACGGCGCGCAGCCTCGGGTGCGACGTCACCTTGCTGGAGGCCGGTCCACGCCTGGCCGGGCGCGTGCTGCCGCCGGTTATCTCTGAAGCCCTGCTGGACGTGCACCGCCTTCACGGCGTGGAGGTGCGCTTGAATGTGGCCCTGGAGTCCATCGACGCTGACGCGGTAGTGCTGGTCGATGGGCAACGGTTGCCCTGCGACCTGGTGGTGGTCGGTATCGGCATGCAGCCCAATATCGAATTGGCTGCAGCGGCGGGCTTGGACGTCGGGCAGGGCATTCGTGTCGACGCACACTTGCGCACCAGCGCGCCGAATATCTACGCGGCCGGCGATGTCTGCGAGTTCCGCCTGGACGGCGAGTATCAGCGCCAGGAAACCTGGCGCAATGCCGAGGCCCAGGGCCGGCACGCCGCGCTGAACCTGCTGGGGCGCGAGCTGGCGTTCGAGTCGCTTCCCGGTTTCTGGTCCGACCAGTACGACTGGGGCTTGCAGACGGTCGGCGTGAGCACCGCGCTGACCGTCAGCCGACCCTTGCCCACGGGCGGCCTGCTGCTGTTCTACCTGGATGCCGAGCACCACCTGCAAGGCGCCTGCGGCTGGGCGCCGGGCAACAGCGTGGCCAAGGACATCAAGCTCTGCGAACGGCTGATCAGTGCACGCGTCCCGCTCAACCCCACCAGCCTGGCCGACCCCGACCTGTCGCTTAAACAATTGCTGCGAGGCTGATATGCGCCAATTTCTGGTATTTCAATCGCTGTGGGCCATGCAAACCGAGCCCGGCCCCCTGGAAGCACAGCTGGAGCGCATCGCCGCCGCGGGCTTCGATGGCGTCACCGACCATTACTGGAAAGCCTCGGATGTCGCGCGCCTGCACGCCGCCGCCAGCGCACGCGGCTTGCAGATCGAAGGCCAGTTGTTCCCGCAGACCGTGGATGATCTGGCGGCGGCGCTGGATGTCATCAGCCGTCATGGCTGCCATCACCTGACCCTGCAAGCCGATGTGCGGCCGCGCAGCCAGGCCGAGGCCGCCAGGCTGGTCGAAGGCTGGCAGCGCCTCGCCGAGCAGGTGGACTTTCCGGTGCTGCTGGAAACCCACCGTTATCGCCTCACCAATGACCTGTTGTTCACTCTCGACCTGCTGGCGCAGATGCCCGACCTGAAGCTGCTGGCGGACCTGTCGCACTACGTGGTCGGCCGCGAGTTGCCCGAGCCGGGGGCCGTCGAGGATGATCAACAGATACGCACGATCCTGCGTCACAGCTGGGGCTTTCATGGCCGCGTGGCGAGCAGCGAGCAGGTGCAGGTGTCGCTCGAATTTCCCCAGCATCAAGCGTGGGTCGAGCGGTTTACCGGCTGGTGGCGCTACGGCATCGAGGACTGGCTGGCGCGTCCCGACACCCCGCAGAGCCTGTCTTTCACCTGCGAACTCGGCCCGCCGCCCTATGCGATCACCGGCGCCGACGGTCGCGAGATCAGTGATCGCTGGGCCGAGGCGCTGAAGCTCAAGGCGTTGATTCGCGATGTGTGGCAGGAGTGTCAGAAATGATCTGCTAATCTGCGCGGGTTCACTCTCGCCCTTAGCCTGGATTTGCCCCATGCCGACTTCCTCCGTTCAGCCGCCTCTTGAGCCGCAGTCCGTCTGCCACCCGATCACCAGCAGCGCAATCTTCATGGTCGCCACCGTCACCCCAGGCGGTGAAGACCACGTGCGTGCCTGGTGCGCGGACATCGCCGGGCTGGTGCGTTCGGTGGGCAAGCGTGTGCCGGCGGGCAACTTGACCTGTGTCTGCGGGTTTGGCGCGGATGCCTGGGATCGATTGTTCGGCGCACCACGCCCGGCGGCGCTGCACCCGTTCCGGGAGTTCGGTGTGGAAGGGCGCATGGCGGTGTCGACGCCCGGCGATATCCTGCTGCATATCCGCGCCGAGCAGATGGACCTGTGCTTTGAACTCGCCACCCACGTGATGGCTGCGCTGGGCGACAGTGTCAAGGTGGTGGATGAAGTCCAGGGGTTCCGCTACTTCGACATGCGCAGCATCATCGGGTTTGTCGACGGCACGGAAAACCCGGTAGGCCGCAAGGCCGTGGGGTTCACCATCGTCGGCGCCGAAGACCCGGAATTCGAGGGCGGCAGCTATGTGCTGGTGCAGAAGTACCTGCACAACATGACGGCCTGGAACGGCCTGACAGTCGAAGCCCAGGAGAAGGTGATCGGGCGCACCAAACTCTCGGATATCGAGTTGGATGAGGAGACCAAGCCGAGCAACTCCCACAGCGCATTGACGGTCATCACCGACAAGAACGGCGAGGAAGTGAAAATCCTGCGCGACAACATGCCCTTCGGCCGCCCGGGTGCCGGCGAGTTCGGCACCTACTTCATTGGCTACGCGCGCTCGCCGGAGCCTCTGGAGTTGATGCTGGAGAACATGTTCGTCGGCCGCCCGGTGGGCAACTATGACCGTTTGCTGGACTTCAGCACGGCGGTCACCGGCGGCCTGTTCTTCGTGCCCTCGGCCGACCTGCTGGAAGAGCTGGCCGACCGAACGATCGGGCAATAGCACGACCCAGGAAGCACGCATCCCAACTGCAGGCGCCGGCAAGCCGGCTACTACAGGGGGGGGGGTTAGCTCAGCAAGCCGGTGCTGACTGCGACGATCAGGAACACCCCGAGCAACGCGCGGTAAATCACAAACGGCCAGGTGGAGAACCGTTCCAAAAACTTCATCAGGCCCCAGATCGCAAAGAATGCCGAGACGCTGGCCACTACCAGGCCAAAGAGCAGGTGCGGCCAGGCGTGCACGGGCATGTCGGCGTGCAGCAGCACCCACAGCTCTTTCAAGCCGGCAAGGGCGATGGCGGGCAGGCCGAGGAGGAACGAAAATCGCGCGGCTTCCTCGCGTTTGAAGTTGAGGAACAACGCGGCCGTCAGCGTCGAACCGGAGCGCGACACGCCGGGGATCAGCGCGCCGATCTGCGCAATGCCAACGATCAGTGCATCGCGCAGGCGCATCTGGCTCATGTCGCGGGTATGCCGGGCACGCACTTCGGCCACCGCCAGCAGCACGGCCATCACCACGCAGGAAATGCCGATCACCATCAGCCCGCGCAACGGCGAGTTGCAGGCGTTCAACGTCGAGGACAGGGCCAGGCCGGCAATGCCGATCGGAATGGTCGCCAGCACAATCGCCACCGCCAGCTTGAACCACTGATTGTTATAGTCGCCCTGGCGCACCGCACCGATGCTGCCGGTGACCACCTGGCGCACATCACGCCAGAAATAACTGACCACCGCCGCCAGCGCCGCCAGCTGCATCGCCGCCGAAAACGCCGAGCCGGGATCCTGCCAGCCGAGCAGGGCGGGCACCACCCGCATGTGGGCGGTGGACGACACCGGCAGCAGCTCGGTAATGCCCTGGATCACGCCCAGGATAAAGATCTGCAGGTAATCCAGGGAGGCAAAGCCTACATCCAGGCCGGCGGAACAGACGTTTGTCAAAATGCATGTCCTTGGAGAAAAAGGGGAGGGCTGGCGGAGTTTATTCCAAATGTTTCAAAGTTTTAGGCCGCGCCAGACAAATCCGCATTCGGTTCAGCAAGCAGAAAGGTTAGACAATGTATTGGCCTGGCGAGAGGATTTGTGAACAATGGCGCCCTGCGTTTTTTCACCGAGACCCCCATGCCTGAAACCACTGTTGAACTGATCCAGACCGGGCCCGAAGACGCCGAGCTGATCCGCAATCTCTACCAGTACTACGCCTACGAGTCGTCGGACTGGGAGCAGGAAGACGTCGAGGCCGATGGCCGCTTCTACATCCACGACGAACACCTGACCCGTTACTGGCAGGATCCGCAGTGGAGCGCCAACCTGCTGCTGGTCGATGGCTATATCGCCGGCTTCCTGCTGATCGAAGGCAGTGAGTTGCCGGGCCTCGACGCCCTGGAACTGGCCGACCTGTTTATCCTCAAGCGCTATCGCCGCAAAGGCATTGGCCGCGCCATCGCCACGCAGGTGTTGTGCAGTGGTCACGCCAATTGGCTGGTGCGCTTCTATGACCAGGACGAAGTGTCCCAGGCGTTCTGGCGCACGGTGCTGGATAACCTGCCACGCCCGGTGCAAACCCTTGAGCTGGACGATGACCCGCAACTGGTGAGCTACCTGATTACCCGCGCGGCGCTGCACTGAACACAGGGTTGAACGCAAGGCGGCCAAGCCGCTCCTAGCCTCGTCGGCCACCCTGGCCCTGAATTTCACAAGGATGCGAAATACCTATGTCTGCTTCGATCAAGTACCTGGCGGCGGCTGCCGCACTGCTGATGCTCGGCGGTTGCGTGACCCTTTCGGGTGACTACAACGTCACGGCCGTCGACGTCTCCGGCGCGCCGATCCCGATGGTCATCACCAGCCACGGCAGTGCCATCTACTCGTCGCGCAACATGTTCTGCCAGAACTTCCCGAAAGCCACGGTGACCATCCGTGACCTCAACACCGGCGAAGAGCTCAAGAGCGAAAGTCCTTACCACTGCCGCTAGGGCAGGCGCGGGTTTGCCCCAAAAGAGGCTTCGGCCTCTTTTTTGTTGCCTGGAGAAAAACACCGCTTAGCCAACAATGTTTTTATATGTACAAAAAAACATTTACAAGCCGAGCTTGTACTGTGAATATGTCCCGGCGAATTTAAAAAAACAAAAACCATCCGCGGCACTGACCTCAGGCCAGGCCATAACAACAACGACCTAACACAGGCTTGAAGCCGGCTCCTGCCCCAGGCCGGTCTCTTCAGCGAAGGAGAACATCTCCCGTGAATCGCTTACTCAATGGCACGCTGTGCGTCACCCTCGCACTCGGCGCCGGCCTTGCGCAGGCCCAGACCACCTTGCGCGTCGGCTTGAATGCCGACATCCGCAGCACCGAGCCGGGCGTCAACCGTGACGAAAACACCGACACGGTGATGCTGCACATCGTCGAAGGCCTGGTGGCCCACCGTGAAGACGCCTCCGTCGGCCCGTTGCTGGCCCGTGAGGTGCAACGCTCCGCTGACGGCATGACCTACACCTTCAAGTTGCGCGACGGCGTGCACTTCCAGAATGGCGCGACCTTGACCGCCGCCGACGTGAAGTGGACCTGGGAGCGCTACCTCGACCCGAAAACCCAGTGGCGCTGCCTGGCCGAATTCGATGGCCGTGGCGGGGCAAAAATCACCGGCATCGATGCGCCGGACCCGCTGACCGTGGTGTTCCACCTCGACCAGCCCAGCGGCCTGTTCCTGGCTTCCATGGCGCGCCCCGATTGCGGCGGCAGCGGCATCCTGCACCGCGATTCGCTGGCGGCGGACGGCAGCTGGAAGGCGCCGATCGGCACCGGCCCGTTCAGCCTCGATGAATGGAAACCCGGCCAATACGTGGTGCTCTCGCGCTTCAAGGACTACAGCCCGCGCGACGAGGCCGGCCCGGATGGCTTTACCGGCAAGAAGACCGCATTGGTCGACGCCGTACGCTTCATGGTGATCCCCGACCCGTCATCGGCCAAGGCCGCGTTGATGTCCAACAACATCGACCTGCTGCCCAATGTCAGCGCCAGCGATGCCCAGGAGTTGAAAACCACGCCGGGCGTGCAGATCTCGTTCAGCCCGATCATGGCGATCTGTGGCTTGCTGTTCCAGACCAACGACCCACTGCTCAAGGATGTGCGCATCCGCCAGGCCATCGCCCATTCCCTGGACTACGGGCAAATGGTCAACGCCCTGTCCAACGGCACTTCGGAGCCGAACAACTCGGCCATCCCCCAGACCAGCCCGTTCTACAGCGCCACCGCCAGGCAGGGTTATCGCTATGACCCGCAGGAAGCGCAGCGCCTGCTCAGCGAGGCCGGCTACCACGGCCAGCCGATCAAGATGATCGTCAACAAACGCTATTCGCAGATGTTCGACATGGGCCTGCTCAGCCAGGCGATGGCGGTGGCCAGCGGCCTGAATATCCAGATGGAAACCCTGGAGTGGGGCACGCAGCTGGAGCGCTACCAGAGCGGCAACTACCAGATGATGGCGTTCTCTTATTCGTCGCGCCTCGACCCGGCCACCAGCTTCGATTCGCTGATGGGCGACAAGAGCAAGGAGCCGCGCAAGGTCTGGGACAACCCCCAGGCGCAGGCGGTGCTGCGCGAAGCGGTGCGCGAGAGTGACACGGCCAGGCGCCAGGCGCTGTTCGACCAATTGCACACGATGATGATCCATGACACGCCAATGGTGATCATCTACAACGGCACGGTCGCCGCAGCGCTGCGGGACAGCGTCAAGGGCTTCCATTCGTGGCCGGTGTCGTCGCCACGGTTGTGGGGCGTCAGCCTCGCTGCCCATTAACGAGGCCTGAGCATGTTGCGTTTTATCCTGCAAAAACTCGGGATGGCGATCCCGACGCTGTTGCTGATTTCGGTGATGGTCTTCGCGTTGATTCGCCTGATCCCGGGCGACCCGGCGCTGCTGATGCTCGGCGATATGGCCGACCCCCAGAGCCTGGCCGAGATGCGCCACACCCTGGGCCTGGATCACTCGTTGGTGACGCAGTTCCTGATCTGGTTCAAGGCGGTGTTGAGCTTTGACCTGGGCTTTTCCATCAGCACCAAGCAGGCGGTGTTGCCGCTGATCCTGGACCGCTTCAGCGTCAGCGCGACCATCGTGCTGGTGGCGGTGTTGTTCGCCACGCTGATCGCGGTGCCCATCGGCCTGATCGCCGCCTGGAAACAGAACACTGCGCTCGACCTCGGCCTGGTGTCGGTGGCGACGTTGCTGCTGTCGATCCCCAGCTTCTGGCTCGGCCTGCTGTTGCTGCATGCCTTTGGCATCCAGCTCGGCTGGCTGCCGGTGGTGGGCTACGTCAGTTTCGCCCAGGCGCCGTGGCAGGCGATCAGCTACATGGTGCTGCCGGTGGTGACCCTGACGCTGGTGGAAGTCGGCGCGATCACCCGCATGGCACGGGCCAGCACCATTGAAGTGCTGCGCCTGGAGTACATCGCCCATGCCCGCGCCAAGGGCTTGTCGGAGCGCGCGGTGCTGTGGAAACACGCACTGCCCAACGCCTTCGCCCCGACCTGGACCCTGGTGGGGCTGATCCTCGGCAACCTGCTGGGCGGCATCGCGGTGCTGGAAACCGTGTTCACCCTGCCAGGCATCGGCCGCTTGATGGTGGATGCGATTTTCGCCCGCGACTACCCGGTGCTGCAGGGCTGCCTGTTGCTGATCACCTTTATCTACGTGCTGGTCAACCTGTGTGTGGATCTGCTCTATCCGCTGTTCGATCCAAGGGTGAAGTTATGAGTTCGAGTATTGCCGTGCCCGTGCAGGCCAGGCGTCGACGCGGGTGGGCGCCGGCCAATGCCCTGATCGGCGGCGGGCTGCTGGTGGCCTTGATTGCGCTGGCGTTGATGGGCCTGGTGTGGTCACCGTTCGACCCGCTGAAAATTGACCTGATGTCACGCTTCCAGGCGCCCTCGGCCACGCACTGGCTGGGCACCGACGAGTTCGGTCGCGACGTGTTCAGCCGCCTGTTGATCGGCGCGCGCACCAGCCTGTGGGTGAGCCTGCTGACGGTCAGCGTGGCCGTGCTGGCCGGCACCCTGATCGGCATGCTCGCCGGTTACCTGCGCGGCTGGACCGACCGCGTGCTGATGATGTTCAACGATGCCTTGCTGGCGTTTCCGGGCATCCTCATGGCCCTGGGCATCATGGCGATCATCGGTGCGAGCAAATACGGGATCGTGCTCGCCTTGGGCATCGCCTACACGCCGTCGGTGGTGCGCGTGGTGCGCGGCACGGTGCTGTCCCTGCGCGAGCTGGAGTACATCGAAGCTTCGCGGGTGATCGGCAACTCCGAGCTGTACACCATGCTGCGGCACATCGCGCCGAACTGCCTGGCGCCGTTGTGTGTACTGGCCACCAGCATGTTCGGCTGGGCGCTGCTGTCGGAAAGCGCCTTGAGCTTCCTCGGCCTGGGCGTGCCGCCACCGGCAGCGACCTGGGGCAACATGCTCGCGAGCAGCCGGCCGTATATCGCCTCGGCGCCGTGGCTGGGTGTGTTCCCCGGGCTGTTTATCTGCCTGACGCTGCTGGCGATCAACCTGTTTGGCGATGCCCTGCGCGATCGTCTCGACCCCCGGATGAGGAAGTGAAGATGTCCGCCAATCCTGTTTTGCTGAACGTCGAACACTTGCAGATCCGCGTGGGCGAACACGGCCCGCTGGCAGTCGACGACCTGAGTTTCAGCATCGCGCCCGGTGAAATCGTCGCGCTGGTGGGCGAGTCCGGCAGCGGCAAGACCATGGCCGCGCGCGCCGCCATCGGCCTGCTGCCGTTGCCCATGCAAGTGTGCGGCGGGCGCCTGGATTTCCAGGGCCGTGACCTGGCCAGCGTCAGCCCCGAGGAGCTGCGGGCGATTCGGGGCGCGAGCATCGGCATGGTGTTCCAGGAGCCGATGGTGTCGCTCAATCCGGCGCTGAAGATCGGCCAGCAGATGAGCGAAGCGCTGAGGCTGCACACCGACCTCGACCCGCCGCAGATCCGCGAGCGTTGCCTGACCATGCTGCGGCGCATCGGCATCAAGGCTGCCGAGCGTTGCCTGGAATCCTATCCGCACCAGTTTTCCGGCGGCATGCGCCAACGCATCATGCTGGCCTCGGTGATGCTGCTGCGTCCGGCGCTGTTGATTGCCGACGAGCCCACCACCGCGCTGGACTGCCTGGCGCAGCTGGATGTGATCGAGCTGATGCTGGAACTGACCCGCGAGCAGGGCACGGCCATTCTGTTTATCAGCCATGACCTGTCCCTGGTCGCCCGTTATGCGCACAAGGTGGTGGTGATGCGTCACGGCCAGGCGGTGGAGCAGGGCACGATTGAAGATATCCTGCTGGCGCCCAAGGCCGAGTACACCCGCCAGTTGCTGGAGGCATTGCCACGGCGCGGCGTGCTGGCGCCATTGCCGACCAGCAACGGGCCGTTGGTGGAAGTGGACCAGGTGTGCATCGAGCACCCGGGGCCGACCTCGTTCTGGGGCAAGCGCCAGCACACCCGTGTGGTGCACTCCGCGAGCCTGGTGATTGCCCCCGGCGAAACCCTGGCGCTGGTGGGCGGCAGCGGCTCGGGCAAGACCACCCTCGGGCGCTCGCTGGTAGGCCTGATCAAACCATGCGCCGGTGCGATCCGCTTCAAGGGCGTGGACATCCTCAAGGCCGCCAACCGCACGCACCGCCTGCAATGCCAGATGATCTTCCAGGACCCGTATTCGTCCCTGAACCCACGGATGAAAATCGGCGACATCCTCGCCGAACCGCTGCGTCACGAACCCGGCCTCAACGCCGCCCAGCGACGTGAGCGGGTGGCGCAGACCCTCCAGGACATCGGCCTGGGCGCGCAGTTTGTCGAGCGTTTCCCCCATCAGCTCTCCGGCGGCCAGCGCCAGCGCGTCGCCATCGGCCGCGCGCTGGTGCGCCACCCGCAACTGGTGATCGCCGACGAGCCGATTTCGGCGCTGGACATGACTATCCAGAAGCAGATTCTCGAGCTGTTCGAACGCCTGCAGGCGCAGTACGGCTTTGCCTGCCTGTTCATTTCCCATGACCTCGCGGCGGTGGAGCGTATCGCCCATCGGGTGGCAGTGATGCACCAGGGCACTGTGGTGGAAGTAGGGGCGCGCGAACAGATCTTCGACCATCCGCAGCACCCGTACACCCGGCAGTTGCTGGCTGCCGCCAGCCCACTGGAGAAACTGCCGGACGGCGGCTACCGAATACGACCGGCGATTTAACCCCCTGATTTCACCCGGCGTGCAGGCCTTCAAACCCTGCGCGATGGGGAATGTCGTGCCCAGAAAAACAATAAGACCTACTCACCGATAACGACTGCCAGGAGCCAAGAACATGCATAACAACAACCTCAACCTGATCCTGAAGGGCGTCGGCCTCATGAGCGGGGGCCTACTGTGCGTCCCGGCCCAGGCGGACTTCATCAAGGACAGCAAGGCTGATCTGGAACTGAAGAACTACTACTTCAACCGTGATTATCGCGAGGACGCCGGGCAATCCAAACGCGAGGAATGGGCCCAGGGTTTTATCCTCAACCTGAAGTCGGGCTTCACCGAAGGTACCGTGGGCTTTGGGGTGGACGTGGTCGGCATGCTCGGCCTGAAACTCGATTCCAGCCCGGACCGCTCGGGCTCCGGCCTGTTGTCGCGGGACAACGACGCGACGCCGGGCAAGCCGAGTTATGCCAAGCGTGCCCACGATGAATATTCCAAGTATGGCGTGACCGGCAAGGTGCGCTTTGCCCAGAGCGAACTGCGCAGCGGCTACCTGCTGCCGGACCTGCCGACCTTGCAACCGAACACCAGCCGGCTGTTCCCGCAGACGTTTCGTGGCACCCAGGTGACCTCGACGGACATCGCCGGGCTGGCGTTGATCGGTGGGCAGATCGACCAGACCAAACAGCGCGAGTCCACCGACTACGAAGACATGGCGCTGACCAGCCAGAGCGGCGCCTACAAAAGCTCCGGCAAGAGTGACCGCTTCCGCTTTGCCGGCGGCGACTACAAGCTCACGCCGGGCATGACCCTCAGCTATCACTTTGCGCAACTGGAGGACATCTACCAGCAGCATTTCGTCGGGGTGAAAAACAGTTTCGCCCTGGGCGGCGGCACCCTCAAGACCGACATCCGCTACTTCGATGCGGACAAGTCGGGTGCGGGCCTTGCAGGCAAGGTCGACAACCGCGCGCTGAGTACGCGGGCGATGTTCAGCTACAAGGGCCACAGTGTTGGCGGGGGGTATCAGGAGCAGTATGGCGAGACGCCGTTTACCTATGTGGACGGGACGAACACCTACCTGTTTTCCGAGTACCAGTTGAGCAACTTCTCGCAGACCAACGAGCGCGTCTGGCATGCGCGGTATGACTTCGACTTTGCCGCGTTGGGCGTGCCGGGGCTGACGTTTTCGACGCGTTGGGCCAAGGGCGACCAGGCCGAGGTGAAGGGGTTCGTGGGGGAGGGGCGTGAGTGGGAGCGCGATATTGACCTGGGCTATGTGTTTCAGTCCGGGGCGCTCAAAGGGGTGTCGTTGCGCTGGCGCAATGGGTTGAGCAAGGCTAACTATCTCCGGGATATGAACGAGAACCGGGTGATTGTTGGCTATACCGTGGCGCTCTGGTGATGCGAGTGGGGGCGACTCGGTCTGAATGTGGGAGCTGGCTTGCCTGCGAGGGCGGTAAGTCGGCGTACCGCTCCATTCCTGCGTCTGGGTTTGCGGTCTGGGACCGTGCGCCTAGGCGAAACAGGGATGCCCACCGGGGCAACCCGTCATCCCTTGTTGCGCGCCACCCGCAACTTGCTGGCCACATCCAGGTGTCGATGCAGCAGCGTCGACGCCCACTCGTTATCGCCTTGCTCCAGCGCATCGAGGATCGCCAGGTGTTCCTGGCACGAGACTTTCACGCGTTCCACGTTGTTCACCGTGTGGAACTCGGTCAGCCGGCGCAAGCGGTTCTGTTGCTGGATCGCCTGGAGGATGTAGCCGTTGCCGGAGGCTGCTGCGAGCAGTTCGTGGAATTCGGCGTTGCATTCGATGAAGCGCTGCCCGTCGACCTTGCCTTCGAGCAGTTCCATCTGGCGCTCGCGGCAGCGGCGGAAGTGTTCCGGGTGGATCTTGAAGGTCGGTTCCAGCAGCCCGGCCGGCTCCAGCAGCATGCGGAAGCGGTAGCTTTCGAAGCGCGTCTGCGGGCTGTTCAGCGTCGGCAGGAATTGCCAGCCATGCCCGTGCTTGCGCTGCATCACGCCTTCATCCGAGAGCCGCAGCAGGCAGCGGCGCAACACACTTTTGCCAACGCCGTAGCGGCGCAGCAAATCACTTTCGGAAATCTGGTCGGGCAGCACCTGGTTCAGCCGGTCGTCGATCAGCCGCGTGTACAGCTGGTCCTCTTCGTTGTGCAACTCACTGAATTGCTGCGCCAGGCCATCGGTTGCCTGCAGCGGGACGCGATAGCCCTGCTGCGGCAACGGCTCGATGGCCTGCTGTTCGGCCAGGTAGGAAAGCGCACTGCGGATCGGCGAGCGCGATACGCCCAGGCGCTGCGCCAGTTCCACTTCCTTGAGGTGCATACCGGGTTGCAGGTCGCCGCTGGCGATGGCGGCAAGGATCTGCCCGGCGACTTTGGTCTGCAGCGAAGTGAGTGGGGCCATGGTGCGAAGTCTTTCCTGTGACAGGGGAGGCAAGGATACCCGGAAAAGCTGAATTATAGGCGGCTCAAATACATCAGCGCCGCGTCGATCAAATCTTTATCTGCATTATTTGAAATATAAAAACATCCAGAGGACCCATCATGACTTACATCCCGCTGCCCCGGGCCCTGCCCACCGAACGCGGCGTCGACCCGGCCGGCATTCTCGATTTTCTCCGGGCCGTGGCCGAGGCCGGCCTGGAGCTGCACAGCTTCATGCTGTATCGCCAGGGCGCAGTGGTGGCCGAGGCCTTCTGGCGGCCTTATTCGGCGCATCGCCCCCACGTGCAGCATTCGGCAACCAAGAGCTGGACCGCCACCGCCGTCGGCCTGTTGATCGATGACGGGCGCCTGAGCCTCGACGCCAAGGTCGTGAGCTTCTTCCCCGAGCTGTGCCCGCAACCTGTCAGTGCGAACCTCGCGGCGATGACGGTCGAGGATCTGCTGACCATGCGCACCGGCCACACCCGCGGTATTTCCGGCGGTGACTGGCGCAACCTGCAAAGCAGCTGGGTCGAGGCGTTTCTGAAGGAGCCGGTGGACGAGCCGCCGGGCCAGTCGTTTATCTACAGCAGTGCCTCGAGTTTCATGCTCTCGGCCATCGTCACCCAGGTCACCGGGCAGACCCTGCACGCGTTGTTGCAGGCGCGCGTCCTCGATCACCTGGGTCTGGACCGTCTGGAGTGGGACCTGGCGCCAGGCGGTTTCAACGCCGGGGGCAATGGCTTGAGCTGCACCAGCGAAGACTCGCTGAAGTTCGGCGTGCTGCACCTCAACCGTGGCCAATGGCAGGGCCGCCAGTTGCTCTCGCCACAGTGGGTCGACGATGCCACGCGCAACCAGGTGCAGGATGTGTGGATGGGCGAATTCGACGGCAAGCAGTACCTGCCGCGCGACAAGAACAAGGCCAACGAAGCCCAGCGCGAAGGCTATGGCTACCAGTGGTGGATGACCGAGCACGGTGGCTACTACGCCTCTGGCGTGTTTGGCCAGCAGTGCATCGTGCTGCCGGCACAGGACACGGTCATCGTGTTCACCTGCGGCCTGCGCCTGGGTGAAAAGCGCTTGCACCAGGCGCTGTGGCAACACCTGTTCCCGGCGCTGGGCCGCGCGAGTGCGGATGCCCAGGGCAGCCAGGCGCAATTGGACGCGCTGATTGACGAGCTGCACCTGCCGACGTTGCAAGGCCTGAAAAGCTCGCCCGCCAGTACCACCCTGCAAGGCCGTTTCAGCATCGAGCCCAATGAAGACGGCGTGCGCGAACTGGCTTTTGATTTCCATCCCGATCACTGCGATTTCACCCTCGTCGACCACCGTGGCACCCATCACCTGCGCGCGGGTTTCCAGCAGCCGTTGGAGTCGATCACCAGCCTCACCGGCAATTACCTGCACCACCAATACCAGCCGGAGCAGACCCCGGTAGTCGCCCAGGCCTGCTGGACTGCCGAGGGCGAGTTGCGCATGGACTGGCGCTTTGTCGAAACCGCCTTCGGCGACCACGTCAGTTGCCGCTTGCATCACGGCCGCGTGCACTTCGCGCGCGGCGTCAATACCAATGCCGGCGCCTTGCAGCGCCCGACCCTGATCGGCACGCGCATCGCGTCTTAAGGAGTACACCCATGACCTCTTCCTTGTGGGCGCCATTTACCGCCATGCGCCCGTTCAACCGCGCGCCGATGCTGTTTGATCGCGCCGCCGGCATGCACTACACCACCACGGATGGGCGCCAGGTGCTCGATGCCATGGCCGGGCTCTGGTGCGTCAACGCCGGTCACGGCCAGGCGCGGATTGTCGAGGCGATTCGCGAAGCGGCGGGGCGCCTGGACTTTGTGTCCTCGTTCAAGATGAGCCATCCAGCCGCACTGACCCTGGCCGACCGGCTGGTGGCCAGCGCCCCGGACGGCCTGGATAAAGTGTTCTTTACCAACTCCGGCTCGGAAGCGGTGGACACCGCGCTGAAGATCGCCCGTGCCTACCATCAGGCCCGTGGCGATTGCCGCCGCACCAAACTGATCGGCCGCGCCAAAGGTTATCACGGCATGGGCTTTGGCGGGCTGTCGGTGTCGGGCATTGGCCGGCAGAAACGCGACTTCGGGCCGCTGCTCGGCGACGTCGCGCACCTGCCGCTGCCCTATGATGCCGGCTCGCGTTTCAGCCTCGGCCAACCGGAGCAAGGCGTGCAGTATGCGGACGCCTTGCTGCACCTGCTGGAGATTCACGACCCGGCCACGGTGGCGGCGGTGATCGTCGAGCCGGTGACCGGTTCCGGCGGCGTGTATGCGCCGCCACTCGGCTACCTGCAGCGCCTGCGCGAGCTGTGTGATCGGCATGGCGTGCTGCTGATTTTCGACGAGGTGATCACCGGTTTCGGCCGTGTCGGCCACAGCTTCGCTGCCCAGGCGTTTGGCGTGACCCCGGACCTGATGACCCTGGCCAAGGGCCTCACCAACGGTGCGGTGCCGATGGGCGGCGTGCTGGTCAGTGGCGCCGTGTATGAGGCCTTCATGCAAGGCCCGGAACAGGCGATTGAATTGATGCACGGCTACACCTATTCCGCCCATCCGCTGGCGTGCGCCGCAGGTCTCGCGACCCTTGAGGTGCATGAAGAGTTGGGCATCAACGCCCATGTGCAGCAGATCGCCCCGCTGTGGCAAACCACTGCGCTGGCCCTGCGCGAACAGCCGCTGGTGCTTGATGTGCGTGCGATTGGCCTGCTGTGCGCCGTCGAACTCAAGCCCCGCGACGGGGCGCCGGGGGCACGCGCGGCCGAGGTGGCCCAGCGCTGTTTCGATGCAGGCGTGCTGGTGCGCGCGTCCGGAGAAAATATCGTGCTGTCGCCGCCGCTGATCCTCGACCAGGAACAACTTGCGCTGATCTTCCACACCCTGGCGCAGGCCCTTGAGGCGACGCGATGAACCACCGGGATTTCTATATCGACGGGCAGTGGGTCAAGCCCTTGGGCACCGAGACCCTGGCAGTGATCGACCCGTCCACCGAGTGCGCGCTCGCGACCATCAGCCTGGGCACGCTTGGCGACCTCGACCGGGCAGTGGCTGCCGCCCGGCGCGCCTTCGATCACTACAGCCAGTGGACGCGGGAGCAGCGCCTGGCGTTGCTGGCGGCGATCATCGAGGGCTATCGCGAACACAGCGAGGCCCTGGCGCAGTGCGTGCACCAGGAGATGGGCGCGCCCTTGTCACTGGCGCGCAGTGCCCACGTGCCGGCCGGGCTGGGTCACTTGCAGCGGGCCTATGCGGTGCTCGAAGACTACGCGTTCGACCGCGCCCACGGCAGCACGCTGATCAGTCGCGAGCCGATCGGCGTGTGCGGCCTGATCACGCCCTGGAACTGGCCGCTCAACCAGCTCACCTGCAAGCTCGCCCCGGCCTTGGCGGCGGGCTGCACGATGGTGCTCAAGCCCAGTGAAAAGGCGCCGCTGTCGGCCATGCTGCTGGCCGATATCCTGCACCGCGCCGGGGTGCCCAAGGGCGTGTTCAACCTGGTCAACGGTGACGGGCCGACGGTCGGCGACGGCATGGCGCGGCATGCCGGTATCGACATGCTGTCCTTCACCGGCTCCACCGGCGCAGGCATCGCGGTGGCCAAGGCGGCAGCGGACACGGTCAAGCGCGTGTCGCAGGAACTGGGCGGCAAGTCGGCCAACCTGATCCTGGCCGATGCCGACCTTGAGGCGGCAGTGCGCCATGGCGTCAGCAGCTGTTTTCGCAACAGCGGGCAATCGTGCAATGCGCCGACGCGAATGTTGGTGCCACGGGCGTTGCAGGCGAGGGCGGTGGCGATTGCACAGGCAGTCGCCGGGCAGATCTGCTTCGACGACAGCCACCCGGCCACGGCCATGGGACCCTTGGCCAATCAGGCGCAGTTCGAGCGGGTGCAGGCGTTGCTCGCAGCCGTCGACAGCCCGCCCGTCTGCGGAGGCGTGGGCCGCCCGCATGGGGTGAAGACGGGTTTCTACGCCAGGCCCACGATCTTCGCCGATGTCGATCCAGACACGCCGATTGCCCGCGAGGAAGTGTTCGGCCCGGTGCTGGTGATCATCCCCTACGACAGCGAAGACCAGGCGATTGCCATCGCCAATGACAGCCCTTACGGGCTCTCTGGCTATGTCACCGCCGGCAGCCTGGCGCGTGCACGTGCCGTGGCCCGGCGCCTGCGCACCGGCATGGTCCATCTCAACGGCAGCAAGGCTGACAACGGCGCGCCGTTCGGCGGCTACAAGCAGTCGGGCAATGGCCGCGAATGGGGCGTGTTCGGGCTGGAGGACTATCTGGAAGTGAAGTCGCTGTTCGGCTACCAGCCTAGCCCGGATTGAACAACGCCTGTTGCATCGCCTGCGGCGGCTGGCCGAAGGCGCGCAGGAAGGCCTGGCGCATGCGCTCGCGGTCGCCGAAGCCGGTTTCGCGGGCGACGACTTCCACCGGGTGGCGGCTGGTCTCCATCATTGCCCGCGCGGCTTCCACGCGCAGCGACTCGATGGCCTTGGCCGGCGTCTGCCCGGTTTCCTCGCGAAACACGCGGCTGAACTGGCGCGGGCTGAGCCGGGCGACCTCGGCCAGGGCTTCCACCGACAGGTCGTGGGTGAGGTTTTCGCGGGCGTAGGCCAGGGCCAGTTGCACGCGGTCGGACTTGGGGTCCAGTTCCAGCAAGGCCGACAGCTGCGACTGCTCGCTGCCCCGGCGCTGGGCAATCACCAGCTTGCGTGCGATGCGCCGCGCAAGATCGCTGCCCAGGTCGTTCTCGACCATCGCCAGCGCGAGGTCGACCCCGGCACTCATGCCGGCGCCGGTCCAGATCTGGCCGTCGACCACGAACAGCTTGTCTTCTTCCAGGTGGATAGCCGGGTAACGCTTGCGAAAGGCCGGTGCGTGAATCCAGTGGGTGGTGGTGCGCTTGCCCTCCAGCAGGCCGGCTTCGGCCAGTACAAAGATGCCCATGCACAACGAGGCGATCCGCCGCGATTGCGCGGACGCGGCCTTGACCAATTCCAGCAGGCTCAGCTCCGGCAGGCGAAACTCCATGTAGCCGCTGACAATCAGCGTGTCATAGCCTTCGGCGCGCACCTGGGTGGTGTTCACCGAGAAACCCTGGGACGCCATCACCGCACCGCCATTCTCCGACACCAGATGAAACTCATAAGCCGGTTCGCCGCGCAGCAGGTTCGCGCACTCGAACACCGACCCGACGCTGAGACTCAGGCATTCGAAGTTCGGGTAAACCATCAGCGCAACGCTGTGCATCGCATCTCTCCAGGAGCGTGGGAGAGGCGATTGTCGGCGGCCGCCGGGAAAACGGCAACCGCCTTTGCGGCGTGTCCGGAATCCTTGCGGATATGACATTGTGAGCGCCTGGCCCCATCCCTAACATTCACCCAACGACAAGACGACTGGTCTAATCGGACGGGATGAAGACATGAGCAGCGAAACCAGAAGTGCACGGCAGATCATTCTTGACAGTGCACGACCCATTGTCGGCGCCAAGGGATTTTCTGCGGTCGGCCTGAGCGAAATACTGCAAGCCGCCGAAGTGCCTAAAGGCTCGTTCTATCACTACTTCACGTCCAAGGACGCGTTTGGCGTGGTCCTGCTCGACACCTACTTCGACCAGTACGTGCAGGGCATGGAACAGCTGTTCAACCAGTCGGGTTTGTCCCAGCACACCAAATTGATGCGCTACTGGCAGTGCTGGATCGACAACCAGACGGGCTGCACCGATGCCGGCAAATGCCTTGCCGTCAAACTCGGCGCGGAGGTGTCAGACCTATCAGAGCCCATGCGCCTGGCATTGCAGCGGGGCACCTCACGCACCATCGATTTACTCGCCGTGGCCATGCAGCGCGGCGTGCAGGACGGCTCGCTGTTGCTCGAATGCAGCCCGCAGGTCCTGGCCCGGCAGCTGTACGCGTTATGGCTGGGCGCCAGCGTCATGAGCAAGATCACCCGCACACCTGCGCCTTTTGACGAGGCGTTGTTGCTGACCCGACAGCTGTTGGGTCGCCCTGAAAACCCTGACATTCACATCGATCGAGGCACTGGAAAATGAAAGTATTAATGGTACTGACCTCTCACGACCAGCTTGGCGACACCGGCCGCAAGACCGGCTTCTGGCTCGAAGAATTTGCTGCACCGTATTACGTGTTCAAGGACGCCGGTGCCGAACTGGTGCTGGCTTCCCCGGCCGGCGGCCAGCCGCCGCTCGACCCGGTGAGTGATCAGCCGGATGCGCAAACCGAGCAGACCCGCCGCTTCGCCGCCGACCCGGCTGCACAGCAGGCGCTGGCTACTACCGTCAAGCTGGACACGGTCAACGCGGACGACTTCGACACGGTGTTCTACCCAGGTGGGCACGGCCCGCTGTGGGACCTGGCGGAATCGCCGACCTCCATCGCGCTGATCGAGGCGTTCGAACGTGCTGGCAAGCCCATCGGCTTTGTCTGCCATGCACCGGGGGCCTTGCGTCACGTCAAGGCGGTGAATGGCGAGCCGCTGGTCAAGGGCCGTCGCGTCACCGGCTTCTCCAATTCGGAAGAAGCGGCGGTGGGCCTCACCGACGTGGTGCCGTTCCTGATCGAAGATGATTTCAAGAAACTCGGCGGCCACTATGAGAAGGGTGCTGATTGGGCCTCTTTTGTCCTCGAAGATGGTTTGTTGATCACCGGGCAGAACCCTGCCAGTTCCAGCGATGTGGCCAGGGCCCTGCTGAAACTCACCGCCTGAGCTAATTAACTGCAGTCACTCCTTGGCGACGCGCAAGCGTCGCCAACGCTTTTGTTCGTCCTGAATTTGGAAAATTTCACATGACCCAGCCTGTTTTAAGTACGCCGGTCACCCTCGGCCACCACACATTGAACAACCGGGTCGTACTGCCGCCCCTGACCCGCCAGCGCAGTGCGCAACCTGGCGATATCGCCACCGCGCTGATGGCCGAGTACTACCGCCAGCGTGCCGGTGCCGGTTTCATGGTCAGCGAGGGCACGCAGATCGAGCCCCGTGGCCAGGGCTACGCGTGGACGCCGGGGATTTATTCGGCGGCGCAGATTGATGGCTGGCGCACGGTCACCGATGCCGTGCACGCCGACGGCGGGGTGATCTTTGCCCAGCTGTGGCACGTCGGCCGTGTGTCGCACAACGCGTTGCAGCCTGAGGGCGCGGCGCCGGTCGCACCCTCGGCGATTGCCGCGCTGCAGGCCAAGGCCTTTATCGAAACCGGGCCTGGCGTCGGCGAGCTGAAGCAACCGCCGGTGCCGCGCGCCTTGACCACGCTTGAGGTCAAGGCATTGGTCGCGCAGTACGCCCAGGCCGCCCGCAATGCGCTGGACGCCGGGTTTGACGGGGTGGAAATCCACTCGGCGAACGGTTACCTGGTCAACCAGTTCATCTCGGCGCATGCCAACCAGCGTGATGACGAATACGGTGGCTCGCTGGATAACCGCCTGCGGTTCCTGCGCGAGATTGTAGAAGCGGTGTGCCAGGTGGTCGGCCCGGAACGCCTCGGCGTGCGGTTTTCGCCGTTGTTCAGCGGCACCGACCAGGACCGCGTGTACATCGGCCTGGTCGAGGAAGACCCGCATCACACCTATATCGAGGCGATCAAGGTGCTGGAGGCGTCGGGTATTGCTTACCTGTCCATCGCCGAAGCCGACTGGGACAACGCGCCCGACCTGCCCGACAGCTTCCGTCAGGCCGTGCGCGAGACGTTCAGCGGGCGGATCATCTACGCCGGGCGCTACACCGCCGAACGCGGCGCGCGCCTGGTCGAGGCGGGGCTGGCGGACTTGATTGCCTTCGGTCGTCCGTTCATTGCCAACCCGGACCTGCCGCAGCGGATCTTCAAGGGCTGGCCGTTGAATCCGCTGCGCGAAGAGGGGATGTACGGTGGGGGAGAAGCAGGTTATATCGACTACCCCACCTACCTCGGGTAATCACCCCGCCAATCCGGGAGGGGTTGCCTGCTGATTACTCCACCCGCAACACGATCTTGCCGATGTGGTCCCCACCTTCCATGCGCGCATGGGCCTGGGCCGCGTCGGTGTATTCGTAGACTTTGTCGATGATCGGCAGGCAGCGCCCGGCGGCCAGTACCGGCCACACGTGCTCGCGCAGCTGCGCGGCAATCGCGGCCTTTTCGTCCTTGGTCCGCGAGCGCAGCAGCGAACCGGTGATGATCGCGCGCTTGGCCATGATGGTCAGCAGGTCGACGTCATTGCCCTTGCCGCCACCGAGGAAGCCGAGCATCACCAGGCGACCCTCCATGGCCAAGGCCTTGAGGTTATTGCTCAGGTACGAGCCGCCCATGATATCCAGCACCACGTTGACGCCCTTGTCGGCGGTTTTTTCGGCGATGACCTGGGCAAAATCCTGCTCGCGGTAATTGATCGGCTCGCCGCCCAGCTTGGCAATGGCGGCGCACTTGTCGGCACTGCCGGCCGTGGCAAACGCCTGGAGGCCAAACTCGCGGCAGAGCATCAGCGCGGTGGTGCCGATGCCGCTGGTGCCACCGTGGATCAGCGCACGCTGGCCTTTGTGGGCGCCGCCCAGGCCGAACAGGTTGGCCCACACGGTGAAGAAGGTTTCCGGCACGGCGGCGGCTTGAATCCAGTCCATGCCTTGCGGGATCGGCAGCGCCTGGCTGGCCGGCACGCTGCAAAACTGTGCATAGCCGCCGCCATTGGTCAGGGCGCAGACCTTGTCGCCCACGGCGTATTCGCTGACACCGTCACCCAGCGCCACCACTTCACCGGCGATTTCCAGGCCGGGGATCGGGCTCATGCCGGGTTTCATCGGGTACTTGCCGGCGCGTTGCAACGCATCCGGGCGATTGACGCCGGCGGCATGCACGCGGATCAGGATCTCGCCGGCGCCTGCCACCGGCACATCGGCGCGGCGCGGTTGCAGCACTTCAGGGCCGCCGGGGGCGGTGATTTCGATCAGGGTCATTTCTTTGGGAAGTGTCATTTGAGCCTACCTGCAGCGATGAACGTATGGGTTGGGACCGTGGCGAGGGGGCGGCGGTTCAGCACGATCGTGCCCGGCGACCGCGCGGGATTCGGGCGCGTAAAAAAAGGCCGGGCAAGCCCGGCCGATAAAGTCAGACATTAACTCAGCGTTTCAGGAACGCCAACAGGTCTTCGTTCAACTGCTGGGCGTGGGTCACCGCGAACCCGTGCGGCGCGTCCTTGTACACCTTCAGTTCGGCGCCCTTGATCAACTCCGCCGCCACTTTGCCGGTGGTCTCGAACGGCACGATCTGGTCGCCATCGCCATGGATCACCAGGGTGGGTACGTCGATCTTGGCCATGTCCGGGCGGAAGTCGGTTTCGGCGAACGCGGTGACGCAATCCACCGTGGCCTTGAGCGAGGCCAGCAGGGCGATTTGCAGGGTCTGGGTCTGCACGCCTTGGGAGACGACCTGGCCCTTGTTGATACCATAGAACGGTGCGTTGAAATCGCTGATGAACTGCGCGCGATCCTTCAGCAGCTCGGTCTTGAACCCTGCGAACACATCGAGCGGGACACCCTGCGGATAGTCGGGCTTCTGGCCGAACAGCGGGGTGACGGCGCCCAGCAGCACCAGGCCGGCCACCCGTGCACTGCCGTGGCGGGCGATGTAGCGGGCCACATCGCCGCCGCCCATGGAGAAGCCCACCAGGGTCACCTCCTTGAGGTCCAGGTGTTCGATCAACTGGGCGATGTCGTCGGCGAAGGTGTCGTAGTCGTTGCCGGTCCAGGGTTGGTCCGAGCGGCCAAAGCCGCGGCGGTCAAAGGCGATGGTGCGATAACCGCGGCTGCTGAGGTATTCCATCTGGTATTCCCACATGTCGGCGTCCAGTGGCCAACCGTGGCTGAACAACACCGGTTTACCGCTGCCCCAGTCCTTGAAATAGATCTGGGTACCGTCTTTTGCAACAAATGTGCTCATGCAAAAACTCCTGGTTGAGGGGGCTGAAAGACTCTAGCGCACTATTGCGTGAAACCGGACGAAGGGCTTGTACCGGTGTGCTCGGTTGAACGGTTCAGCGTCTATGCTGGTCCACTGACCTCTACCGTCAGATCACACAGGTGAACGAAATGGCCAAGACTTACAGCTACGCCGCCCAGAACGCCAAGGATGCCCTCAAGCCCTTCACCTTCGAGCGCCGCGCGCCGGGGGCCGAGGACGTCCAGATCGACATTCTGTATTGCGGCGTCTGCCACTCCGACCTGCACACCGCACGCAACGAGTGGAACAACACCCTGTATCCCTCGGTGCCCGGCCACGAAATCGTCGGCCGTGTGACAGCGGTGGGCGCCAACGTGAAAAAATTCAAGGTCGGCGACCTCGCCGGCGTCGGCTGCATGGTCGACAGCTGCCAGCACTGTGCGTCCTGCGCCGAGGGCGAGGAGCAATACTGCGAGAACGGGTTTACCGGCACCTACAACGGCCCGGTGTTCGGCGGTGAAAACACCTTTGGCGGTTATTCGGACAGCATCGTGGTCAAGGAGAAGTTCGTGCTGCGCATCTCCCACGATGATTCGAACCTGGCAGCGGTGGCGCCGCTGCTGTGCGCTGGCATCACCACCTACTCGCCGCTGCACCACTGGAAGGTCGGCCCCGGCAAGAAAGTCGGCGTGGTCGGCCTGGGTGGCCTGGGGCATATGGCGGTGAAGATCGCCCATGCGATGGGCGCACACGTCACGCTGTTCACCACCTCACCCAACAAGCGCGAAGACGGCCTGCGCCTGGGGGCCGATCAGGTGGTGGTGTCGAAGAACGCGGATGAAATGGCCAAGGTCGCCAACAGCCTGGACTTCATCCTCAACACCGTCGCTGCACCGCATAACCTGGATGTGTTTCTCAACCTGCTCAAGCGTGACGGCACCATGACCCTGGTCGGCGCGCCCGACAGTCCGCACCCGTCGCCGGCGGTATTCGGCCTGATCTTCAAGCGCCGCAGCCTGGCTGGCTCGTTGATCGGCGGGATTCAGGAGACCCAGGACATGCTCGACTTCTGCGCCAAGCACGGGATTGTCTCGGACATCGAGATGATCGATATCCAGGGGATCAACGAGGCGTATGAACGGATGCTCAAGGGCGATGTGAAGTATCGATTCGTGATCGATATGGACAGCCTGAAGAAAGCAAGCCACGCGGCCTGAGGCCCGTCCCTGCAGGAGCCGGCAAGCCGGCTCCTGCAGTTTTGTATTTAGGCTGAGAGGTGTTCGTACAGGATTGTCGCACCCACCAGCATCAGCACCACGCCGCCGACGATCTCGGCACGTTTGCCCACCACGGTGCCCAGCACCCGGCCCAGCATCATGCCGATGGTCACCATGGTCATGGTCGCGAGGCCGATCGCGGCGGACGCCACCAGGATATTCACGTCGACAAACGCCAGGCCCACGCCCACCGCCAGCGCGTCGATGCTGGTCGCAAATGCCGTGACCGCCAGGATCATGAACGAATGCTGGGTCGGTTTTTCGGCCTCGTCATCATCGGCCTTGAGCCCGTTGTAGATCATGTGCAGGCCCAGCACCGCGAGCAGGGTGAAGGCGATCCAGTGGTCCCAGTTCTCCACCCAACGCGTCGCAGCATGGCCGATGGCCCAGCCGATCATCGGGGTAATGGCTTCGATCACGCCGAAGATCAGGCCGGCGCGCAGGGCTTGGGTCAGGCGTGGCTTGTGCAGGCTGGAGCCTTTGCCGATGGCCGCCGCGAAGGCGTCCGTGGACATGGCAAGGGCGAGAAGGATCAGGGAAATGGGGTTCACGGTCAGGCTTCCAGTCGGGCTATATGAGACAACGACACACCCACACGCCCGACTTTGGGCATGGATGTGTCGCTGGTCTCACCAACCGAAAAGACGGTGTTCGCACCACGGCAGGTTGCCGAATATGTTGATACGAACGCTTCCGACAGGATCAGAAGCAGGTTACTCCCCAACGAGGTGGGCGATCTTAGGCGAGCGTAGATGAAAAATTTGTCAAAAGGCCTTATTGCAGTTCGCGGATGATCCGGCAGAACACCGGGTCATCCAGGTAAGCCACGTTCAGGCGCGTCCACGGTACTGTGTTCTTCGGTTGTGTGGAAAAGATCGCCCCCGGCGCGAGCATCACGCCCTGGGCCAGGCACAGGCGGGTGAGGGCGTTGGCATCCTCGACAGTCGGGAAGCGGGCCCACAGGTACAGGCTCTGCTCGGGCCGGCAGAACACCTCGGCGCCGAGTTCGTCGAGCAGCGCCAGGCCTCGGGCGGTGGCGTGGCGCAGGCGATCCTGCAGGCGCGAAAGGTGGCGCAGGAAGTGCCCTTCGCCGAGGATCACGTCAATGGTGCGCTCGCTGTACTCGGCGCCGCTGTTGTGCAGGATCATCTTGATGTCCGCCAGTTCCTCGACGCGCTGCTTGCTGCCAGCGATAAAGCCCACGCGCAGGGCTGCCGACACCGATTTGGAAAAGCTGCCGACGTACAAGGTGCGGTTGAGCTGGTCGAGGGCCGACAGCTTGATCGCCGAACTGGGCTTGAAGTCGGCCATCGCATCGTTTTCCACCAGCAGCAGGTCGTAGGTCTCGGCGATGCGCAGCAACTGGTGCGCCTTGGCCGGGGACAGGTCCGAGCCGGTGGGATTGTGGCCGATCGACTGCAGGAAAAACAGGCGCGGGCGATGGGTCTTGATCAACTGCTCCAGCGCCTGCAGGTTCGGCCCGTCGGGTTCGCGCGGCACGCCGAACATGCGCGCGCCCTGCAACTGCAGTTTGCCGAACAGCGGGTAGTAGCCGGGATCTTCGACCAGCACCGGGTCGCCGGGGTTGAGGTAGCGCCGGATGATCAAGTCCATCGCATGGTTGGCACCCAAGGTGGTCACCAGTTGGCGCGGCGACACCGGCAGCGCGTAGTCCGCCAGCTTTTGCACCAGGCGTGCGCGTAGCCCGGCGTTGCCCAGGCGTGTGCCGTAGCGAAACAGCGTGGTCACCCCGGCGCGCACCACCTGGCGGTGGAACTTGTCCAGGCGCATGTCCATCAGCCATTCCACCGGCGGGAAGCCTTCGCCCAGGTGCGAGTGGCCCGGGTCGCGCACAAATTGCTGGCGCATCATCCAGATGGTGTCGAGGGCGCGGTTGTAGGGTTGGCTCTCTTCGTCTTCGCTGGTGTGGGCCACGCGCTTGATCACGAAAAAGCCCTGGCCATGGCGCGCCTCCACCAGCCCGTCGGCGGCCAGGTGCTCGTAGGCGGTGATCACGGTGTTCTTGGAATGCCCATGCAGGCGCATGTATTCGCGCAGCGATGGCAGCTTCTCGCCGGCCTTGAGGGCGCCGTCGGTGATTTGCTGGGCGATGGCGCTGGCCACCTGTTGCGCGAGGGTCGGGCGCGACATGCTGCAATTCCTCGTGGGTTCTTGTTATGGGTACAGTGGCTGAACTGTCCGGCAAAACTGTACCTTCTTTCAAGGCTACAGATGGGGCAATTTGGCGGCATCCAATAACAAACGACTCCTTGAGGAGCCCCTGAATGCCCATCGATTCCCGCTTGCCCAACTTCCGCAGCCTGTCCCCACGCCAGCGTCTTGAACACCTGCAACCCTTGCTCGGCTTGAGCAACGACGATGTGGCGCTGCTGCGTGACGCCGGTGCGCTGCCCCTGGAAATCGCCGACGGCATGATCGAAAACGTCATCGGCAAATTCGAATTGCCGTACGCCGTGGCCAGCAACTTCCGCATCAACGGTCGCGACGTGGTGATCCCGCTGGTGGTGGAAGAGCCGTCGGTGGTGGCTGCCGCTTCGTTCATGGCCAAGCTGACGCGCCCGGCCGGCGGTTTCCAGACTTCCAGCAGCGCGCCACTGATGCGCGCGCAGGTGCAGATCATCGGCATCAGCGACCCGTTCAATGCGCGGCTGAGCCTGCTGCGCAACAAAGATGAAATCATCGCCCTGGCCAACAGCAAGGATCAGTTGCTCAACACCCTGGGCGGCGGCTGCCGCGATATCGAGGTGCACACCTTCGCCGACAGCCCGCGCGGGCCGATGCTGGTGGCGCACCTGATCGTCGACGTGCGCGACGCCATGGGCGCCAACACGGTCAACACCATGGCCGAGGCCGTGGCGCCGCTGATGGAGCGTCTTACCGGCGGCAAGGTGCGCCTGCGCATCCTGTCGAACCTGGCCGATTTGCGTTTGTGCCGTGCCCAGTTGCGCATTGCCCCGCAGCACCTGGCCACCGCCGAGTACAGCGGTGAAGAGGTGATCGAAGGGGTGATCGACGCCTACACCTTCGCCGCCATCGACCCGTACCGCGCCGCCACCCATAACAAGGGCATCATGAATGGCATCGACCCGCTGGTAGTCGCCACCGGCAATGACTGGCGCGCGGTAGAGGCGGGGGCGCACGCGTACGCCTGCCGCAGCGGGCACTATGGTTCGCTGACCACGTGGGAGAAAGACCGCGAGGGCCACCTGGTCGGCACCCTGGAAATGCCCATGCCGCTCGGCCTGGTCGGCGGCGCCACCAAGACCCACCCACTGGCGCAGTTGTCCCTGCGCATCCTTGGGGTGAAAAGCGCCCAGGAACTCGGTGAAATCGCCGTGGCGGTCGGCCTGGCGCAGAACCTCGGCGCGTTGCGCGCGCTGGCCACCGAAGGCATTCAGCGCGGGCACATGGCATTGCACGCGCGCAATGTGGCGCTGTCCGCTGGTGCTCGTGGGGACGAAGTGCAGTGGCTGGTCGAGCGCATGGTCGCCACCCATGACGTGCGTGCCGACAGTGCCCGGGCGCTGTTGCTCGACAAGCGCGGGCAGTGAGCATGAACAGCGTTCGGCTGGTGGAAGTGGGCGCGCGCGACGGCTTGCAGAATGAAGCGCGCAGCCTGTCGGTGGAGACCCGCATCGCGCTGGTGGAATGCCTCGCCGATGCTGGCTTGCGCACCATTGAGGCGGGGGCCTTCGTGTCGCCGCGCTGGGTGCCGCAGATGGCCGATTCCGCTGCCGTGCTGCGTGGCCTGGGCGAGCGCCATGGCGTGACCTACACCGCGCTGGTGCCCAACCTGCAAGGCCTGGACATGGCCCTGGCCGCCGGTTGCCGCGAGGTGGCGGTATTTGCGGCGGCGTCCGAAGCGTTTTCGCAGAAGAACATCAACTGTTCGATTGCCCAGAGCCTGGAGCGCTTCGAACCGGTGCTGGCCAAGGCCCTGGAAGCCGGCGTGGCGGTGCGTGGCTACGTATCCTGCGTACTCGGCTGCCCGTTCAGCGGCGCAGTACCGGTGCCGCAGGTGGTCGCGGTGACCCAGGCGCTGTACGCCATGGGCTGCTACGAAGTCAGCCTCGGCGACACTATCGGCACCGGCACGCCGGGCGCGACTACGCGGTTGATCGAGGCCTGTGCCGACGCAGTCCCGCTGAGTGCCCTGGCCGGGCATTTCCATGACACCTACGGCATGGCCGTGGCCAATGTGCAGGCGGCGTGGCAGGCCGGGGTGCGGGTGTTCGACAGCTCGGTCTCGGGGCTGGGCGGCTGCCCTTATTCTCCGGGGGCCACCGGCAACGTCGCGACCGAGGAACTGGTGTATCTATTTGAGGGGCAGGGCATCGCCACCGGCGTCGACCTTGCAAAACTGCTGGAGGTAGCCGTCTTTATTGATAACCGGCTGCAACGCACCGGCGAATCGCGGGTGGCCAAGGCGCTGCGTGCACGTCCCCAATAACAATAAGTGGAGAACCCATGAACCCTCTTACCGACACCCTGGCCGGCTTCGGCCCGCTCAAGGGCGTGACTATCCTCGATCTCACCCGTGTAGTGGCGGGGCCGTACTGCGCCATGCTGCTGGCGGACATGGGCGCCACGGTGATCAAGATCGAGCACCCCACCGACCCCGACCTGACCCGTGAATTCCCGCCCATGAGCCGCAGCACCCACGCGCCGGTCAGCGGTTTTTTCGCCCAGTTCAACCGCAACAAACAGGCGGTGTGCCTGGACCTCAAGCACGCCGACGGCAAGGCGACGTTCCTCGACATGGTGCGCAAGGCCGATATCGTCATCGAGAACTTCCGCCCCGGCACCATGGACAAGCTGGGCCTGGGCTACAAGGTGCTCAAGGCGGTCAACCCGGCGCTGGTGTTCACCGCCATCAGCGGCTTCGGCCAGCATGGGCCGAACTCGTCGCGCCCGGCGTTCGACAGCAGCGCCCAGGCCGCCGGCGGGCTGTGGTCGATGAATGGCACCGTGGAAGAGCCGATGCGCGTCGGCACCGTGCTGGGGGATCTGTCCGCTGCCCTGTATGCCGCGATTGGCACCCTCGGTGCCTTGCGTGAAGCCGAGCGCAGCGGCCAGGGGCAACTGGTGGACGTATCCCAGCAGGACTCGATCATCTCGCTGACCGAAAACGCCCTGGTCACCTACACCGAGACCGGCGCAGTGGTCGGTCCGACGGGCAACGGCCATCCGTTCGTCAAACCCTACGGGCGCTATGCGTGCAAGGACGGCTTTGTGTTTTTCGGCGCCTACACCGACAAGTTCTGGCGCGAGGCCTGCCATGCCTTCGGTGATGCGGCGTTGGCCAGCGATCCGGAAATCGACACCATGGCCAAGCGTTTCGAGCAGGCCACTTACCTGCGGCGGGTCAAGCCCATCGTCGAAGGCTGGTGCGCGGCGCACACCAAGGCCGAGCTGGAAGCCCTGACCGGCGATCGCTTCCCGTTGTCGCCGATCAAGAGCATGGATGAAGTGGTCGCCGACCCGCATGTGCGCGAGCGTGACATGGTGGTCAGCGTCGAATGCCAGGGCGCGCATTTCGAGGTGTTCGGCAACCCGGTGAAGCTCTCCGGCGGCACCTTGGAGAAGGGTGCCAGCGCGCCGGGTGTCGGCCAGCATAACCAGCAGGTCTACCGCGATTGGCTGGGCCTGGACGCAGCGCAGTACGAGGACCTGGTCCGGCGAGGTGTGATTTGAGCCTGCTTACCGCCGAAATCACAGGCTGCATCGGCCAGGCATTGGCGCCGGTGCGTTTTCAAGTCAACCGCCAGGATATCCGTAAATACGCGGTCGCCACCGGGCAGCGCCAGGCGCGGTTCCTCGCCGGTGATGAAGCGCCGCTGATGTTTTTGTTCAGCGTGCTGATGCCGGTGCTGCCCCTCGACCACCTGCGCGAAGACGGCCATTGCCCGGACAGCCCGTTGCTGCCCGAGCTGCCGCTCAAGCGCATCCTCGCCGGCGGCAGCCGCTATGAGGTGCATCGGCGCATTTACCCCGGGGATGTGCTGGTGTGCCGCCAGACCCTGGTGGACATCCACGAAAAACAGGGCGCCGAAGGGCCGCTGATTTTCCTGGTGTTCGAAAACCGTTTCGAGAACGAGGCGGGCGAGCCGCTGGTGACCGAGTACCTGACCCGGATAGCGAGATAATCATGCCCACCCTCGACATCGGCCAGGCCTTGCCGTCACGGCAATACACGCCGGGCACCGTGCAACTGTTCCTGTACAACGCGGCGATCTGGAATGCCCACCGCATTCACTATGACCTGCTGTACGCGCAGCATCAGGAAGGCCATCCGGCGCTGCTGGTCGATGGCCCGTTGCAGGGCGATTGGCTGACGCAGTTGCTCTACGACTGGATGGAGGACAGCGACGAACTGCTGGCCTTCGAGTACAGCAATCGGCGCGCCGCCTACGTCGGTGACGTGTTGACCGCCCACGGTGAAATCCAGGCCGTGGAGGGCGAACGCATCACGCTGGCGTTGCAGATCGTCAATCAACAGGGCCAGGCCACCACCGTGGGGCGCGCCACGCTGCGCCGACCCTGAACGTTTCACCCCCCTATAAAAACAACAAGCCCGAAAGGGCCGGAGGGCACCATGCAGCAACGTTTACCGCCGAAAAGGCAAAACCTCTACGAGGTCTGGGGCGACACCATTGATGGCCGTGACCTGGCGATGTCCATCGGCATTGGCGCGGTGGTCAGCCTGGGCGCCTACTTCGCCGCGCAGCAAGTGCTGCACCACCTGGTGGAGTCGGCGCAGATGGCGCGAGCCTACGCCATGCTGATCGGCATTCTCGGCTGCCTGGCCGGTGGCGCCATCAGTGCCAGGCTGTTTGCACCCAAGCGCGACGTGCAGGAAAACGTCGCCGACCAGAGCTTTCGCGAACAAGTGGTGGCTGACCTGCTCAAGGAATACGGCAGCCTCGGGCGCCTCGAGGACTTGTCCGCCGAGGTGATCGCCGAATTGCGCGAGCTGGAGTTGTATGAGCTGTTCCGGGAAGCCCAGGCCCGCGAAGAAAACGTGCCGGTCGCCCAGGCTCCGGCACTGACTCCCAGCCTCAGCGGAGGGCGCGGGTGATGGAAGTCTTGTTGCATGAAATCATGATGGCCTTCGCCCTCGGGCTGCTCGGCGCGGTGGTGTTCGCGGCCATCGGCCTGGTCTCCGGCACGGATGAGACCACCACCCTCGCACCGCTGACCATGCTGGTGGTGCTGCTGGGCGCGCCGCCGGCTGGAGTGTTGACGTTCTTCCTGGCCGGCGCCGTGGCCAAGCACATGACGCATGCCGTGCCGACCGCGCTGCTGGGGATTCCCGGCGACACCTCGGCCACGGCCCTGTTGGCGGATGCCAATTACTTGCGCAAACTCGGCGTGCCGCATATTGCCCTGCGCAAGATGATCTCCGGTGGCGCGGTGGCGGCGTTGATCGCGGTGCCGTTGTCGGTGCTGTTCGCGGTGCTGCTGGCGCCGTTCGGTGCGGTGATCAAGCAGTTCGCGCCGTGGGTGTTCCTGTGCGCGGCGTTCACCATTGCCTATTTCTCTGCCGGGCGTTGGGCCGCCGTGCTGGCGCTGGTGCCGTTTGTGGTGGTGATCGTCGCGTTGCAGGCGTTGACCGGGCAATACGGGGTCAAGCTGTCGGTGAGTTACTTCCTCGGCATCGCCGTGGCGCCGTTGATTGCCTCGCTGTTCTCGCTGTTGGCACCCAGTGAGCGCCAGCGCATGCGTCGGGACAACTACCGGGTGTTTTCGCTGGCCCCGGACGTGAAGGGCTGGAGCGGCTACTTTCCCAACCCGTTCAAGGTCATCAACCCGCGCCAGGTGCGCGTCACGGCCATGGCTGCCAGCGTTTCCAGCGCCACCTTCGTGTTCAGCCCGGTGGCGATGACGGTGATCATGGGCGAAGTGATCGGCTCGCGGATCAAGCAGGCCTATGACCGCCTGACCACGGTGATCACCGCGCGCAACGGCGTAACCGAGTCGACCTACATCGCCGAAACCCTGATCCCGCTGATGGCCTTCGGGCTGCCGCTGAGCCCGGTGGCCGCCGGCCCGGCCGCGCCGCTGTTCAACGCACCGCCGCGCTTCTTCGTCGACAACGCCACCGGCGAGATCAACAACCTGCACAACCTGCTCAACACCTGGGAATTCCTCGGCTACGGCATGCTCGCGGTGATCGTGGCGATCCTGGTCGCGTACCCGTTCACGATGAACTTTGCCCACGGCGCCGCCGCCTTTGTGGTGCGCAAGATCAGCCATGAAGCGGTGATCGCGACCTTTATCGGCCTGGTGCTGGTGATCGGTATCTGGGAAGGCGGGCTGCTGGGGTTGATGGTGATTGTCACCGTGGGCCTGCTCGGCGGCTTCCTCGCACGCTTCCTGGGTTTCAACATCGGTGTGCAGTTCATGGGCTATTACACCGCCGTGCTGACGGTGCCGGCGATCATTGCGTTGACCGGCAACTAAACCGCTCCACCTCACCTTATCTCTCAAGCCAACAGATACCCGTTATCTGCGACGGGAGGCGTTCGCCTCCCGAAAAGGAATAATAACAATGAAGATCCTTTTACGTGCCAACCCTGTGGTGCTCACCTGCCTGGTCTTCACGGCCGGCAGCAGCTATGCCGACGGCTTTATCGACGACAGCAAGGCCTCGCTGAACCTGCGCAATTTTTACCTCAACCGCAACTTCGTCAATGGCGCCTACCCGCAGGCCAAGGCCGAGGAGTGGACCCAGAGCTTTATCCTCGACGCGCGCTCGGGCTACACCGCCGGCGTGGTCGGCTTGGGTGTCGACGTGCTGGGCCTGTACTCGGTGAAGCTCGACGGCGGCAAGGGCACGGCCAATACCCAGCTGTTGCCGGTGCACGATGACGGGCGTCCGGCGGATGATTTCGGACGGCTCGGGGTGGCGCTCAAGGCCAAGCTGTCGAACACCGAACTCAAGGCCGGTGAGTGGGCGCCGGCCTTGCCGGTGCTGCGGTCCGACGACGGCCGTTCGCTGACCCAGACTTTCCGTGGCGCGCAGTTGACGTCCAGGGAGATCAGCGGCCTGAGCCTGTACGGCGGCCAGTTTCGCGCCAACAGCCCGCGCAACGACGCGAGCATGGACGACATGTTCATGGCCGGGCGCCCCGATGCCACCTCCGACCGCTTCAACTTCGGCGGTGCCGAATACCAGTTCAACGACAAGAAAACCCAGCTCGGCGTGTGGTACTCGGAACTGGCGGATATCTACCAGCAGCGCTACTTCAACCTGACCCACAGCCAACCGGTGGGCAGCTGGGTACTGGGCGCCAACCTCGGCTATTTCTCCGGTGAAGAAAACGCCAAGGCCCTGGCCGGCAACCTGGACAACCGCGCGATGTCGGCGATACTCTCGGCGCGCACTGGCGCACACACCTTTTACCTGGGTGCCCAGCGCATGTCCGGCGACAACGGCTGGATGCGCGTCAACGGCACGGCCGGCACCAGCCTGGCCAACGACAGCTACAACTCCAGCTACGACGCGGCCAAGGAGCGCTCGTGGCAGGTACGCTACGACTATGATTTCGCCGCCCAGGGCCTGCCGGGCCTGACCTTGATGACCCGCTATATCCGTGGCGACAACGCGCATGTCGGCGCGATCACCGATGGCAAGGAGTGGGGGCGCGAGTCCGAACTGGCCTATGTGGTGCAGAGCGGGCCGGCTCGCAACCTCAACGTGCGCTGGCGCAATTCGACCCTGCGCCGGGACTTCAGCACCAATGAGTTCGATGAGAACCGGTTGATCATCAGCTACCCGTTGTCGTTGCTCTAAGCCACTGATCGGCAGGCACGCCGCCCGGCGTGCCTGCCGATATCCGCCCCCAGACAATCCGAGCCCGGTGCTAACTGTCTGCGCGCGCCGGATCGACGCGGATATCGAGGAAGACGAAGCGCTTTTTCGGGTCCGCAGCGGCCATCTCCAGTTGCTCATCGATCAGTTCGCGCGCCTGGTCTACCGACAGTTCATGCTCGTTGCCCAGGGCGTCGGCGCAGCGCAAGGGCACGTGGCAGATCTGTGCGATGTCACACGCCGCATAGCCGTCGACACGCTTGGCGCCGGGGGTAGGGGCCGCGAGGGCGCTCCAGGCGATTTGGGTATCGACATATTCCTGCAGCACGCGAAATCGGTGCTGGCGCTGTTGCAGGCGCTGGAATCCATGGAGCACGGTGGGCAGATACTCATCGTTGAACGCTGTGGTCAGGTCCGGTCGGCCGGGGAACTGCCAGCGGCCATCGAAACGGATCCAGTCGCGCTCGTCCAGCGGTCGCCCGCGTCGGTTCGGCACCAGTTCGGCCAATAGCGTACCGGTGCAACTGGCGAGGATGTCGTTGCGCGGCCACTGCTCCCACTCGACGCTGAAATGGCCCAAGCCCTGGCGCGCAAAGTCGCGAATGGCGGTGGCCAGAAAGAACGCGGCCTGACGGTGATGCAGCACATTCCAAGGCTGTACCCCTAAATGCGCATAGACATCGCCGTAGGGTCCGTGCGCTTTGTAGAACACCAGCAAGGGCACGTCCCGTGCCCCCGGCGACGTGTCGTGGAAGCAGTCGAAGGGGGTGTCGATGTCGTCGGCAATCACGATATGGAAGTGCGCGCTGCGGTAGCGTTCGGCGATCATTGCCAGCAGCCCCATGACATCGCCCGAGGTGCGCCAGGGTGAGCTGTCGTAATAATCGCCCGTGCGCTCGTCGGCGCCGTCCAGCCAGCTCGGCGGCACATTGAATTGCTCGGCGATGGTCGCGCAATTGGCCGGTGTCAGCCAGGGTTGCAGGGCCTCGGGAGTGGTCAGGCGGGGCGGCGCGACCCAGGGGTCAATGTCGAGCAGCTCATTGAACGCCGGTCCTCGCACCCCGTGAGCCAGGAGCACCTGCAGGACGCGGTCGGCATTTTTGTTGAAACTGCCCAGCAGGCTCAGCGCGCGGTGGCCCATTTCTTTTTCGAGTCGCTGTATGGCTTTGTCTATGTGCGCCTGACTGTTGTGCCTGGCCATTTCAAACAACCCCTCCAGATCGAGAATATCGGTCTTGGGGTCGAAGCAGATGCCGGCAGCATGAGCGTGTTGAGCGATCGAAGCCGCCCGGTAGTTTTTCTGCCGGCCACAGACCATCACGAGGTAGAGCTTTTGAAGCGTGGCGGGCAGGGACGGGACGTGGTCGAGGGTGTCTTTGACTTTGCGCGGAGTGCGCGTCACGGTGACTTGCACCCCCACAGTGCCATCGTCGGACAACAGGTCTATGCCAGGGTGGTTGGGGTAGTCCTTGTTCAGGTCGATGAAGTCGCCCATGCCGCACAAGTGCGACATCAGCTCAGCGATCACCGATTCGGCGAGCCGGGCGGTGTCCAGAAGCTGGGCATTTTTTTTCATCTCGACGTAGTGCTTGAACACCACAAGCATCAGGGCCAGTTGATCAAGTTGTGCATTGCGAGAATCAAGTGTGTCGTTCATGGCGGGCCGTGCTGCTGCAAGTGGAACGTGGAGTGTGCCAGCAGTGGTGGCTCAGGGCCATGATCTCGGGTATTGTCCCGCCTTCGTCTGGCGGCCACGGGCACTGCGCGGGGGGGCCAGGAAAGAAATGGACGGTATTGGCCGGTGCCCAGAGAGGACGGCCCGATAGGAGATCAGATGATTGGCGAAACGTTTACAGCTTCCTGGCCGGATTATTTCGACGTCAATGTCGACATTGCCTGGACACCCCCCGCGCCCCACGACCTGCTGTTTTCCAACGGCATCCCGGAAAATGACTACGCCTATTTCTATGCCATCGTCGCGAGGGTCGACCGAGAATGGTGGCCTTACTACATCGGGATGACCTACAAGCAAACCGCCGCCGTGCGTCATCGGCAGGCCGACCACGTGCAGCGCCTGGCCAGGCTGCGCGCCAACCATCCAGGCGTCACGTTCAGCCTGTGCCTGGGTGTGCCGACGTTTCTAGTGGGCCAGGATGACCCGCAAACCATCGAAGATATCGAAGGCATGCTGATCTATGCGAATTGGCACGAGGACATGGTGAATATTCGCGGGATCGAGAAGTTTCGCTCGCACCAGCAGATCTACGTGCACAACTCAGGGTGGACCGACCACCTGTACAAGGAAGTTTCCTGCGGCGTGTTCTATCGAAGGTGATCCCTCACGGTCGCTGCGGCTTCACCGACGTACCGAAGGTGTTGCCCATGCGCACGCTGGTCGCCGCCGGAGTGGCCAGGCCGACCTTGTTCGGCTGGCGCCGCTCTACCGGGATGTTCTGCGCCTCGCGATTTTTCTGCGCGGCCTTGGTTGCATTCGTCTCGCTGCCCATCTGCTGGTTCAGGCACCCGTAGTCCGGCGCCTTGTAGCCATCCACCGCGACTTCGGCGCAGCCACCTGGGGCATTGTCGGCCTGGGCGAGCAAGGGCAGGGCGGCGCACAGCAACAGGCTGGCGAGGGTCGGTAAATGCTTCATCAGTGCCTCCTGGCGGGCCCGGGATGTGGGCCGTTGTGCCTGGCAAGTCTAGTGCAGCGGGCCTCTCGTCACCGTGATGTTTTTTTTGCTATCACCGTAACATCAGGTTCATAAACTGGCCTCAGGATGACGGTTTTCTAGGGCGCGTCGGCCGTGCAGCGATGCAGAGCAGGGGGTGAACAGGGAGCCTGGAGGCGCGCCGGATGCGTCCTGGTCTTGCTGTTGCTGCTGGCGGGAGGCGGCGCGGCGCGGGCCGAGACACCGCCGCTGGCGCTGAACCTGCCGGCACAAGACCTCGAGCACGCCCTGCAAGCCTACAGCCGCGCCACGGGCATGGCGGTGCTGGTCGACCGCGAGTTGACCCGGGGCCGGCGTTCCATTGGCGTGCGCGGGCGCTTCACAGCGCCTGAGGCGCTGGCGATGTTGCTGACAGGGAGCGGGCTGATGGCGCGTTACGCACGCAGCGATGCGTTTACCTTGCAGGTGCCGCAGGTCAGCCAGCCGCCGGCAGCGCGTGGCGCGGCGGCCCGTCAGGCGGCGCGGATCAACAGCAGTTATGCCACCGCCGTGCAGCAGGCCATCGAAGCCAGCCTGTGCCGGTCGCCGGTGACCCGCCCCGGCAGTTTTCGCGCGCTGGTGCAGGTCTGGGTCAATCCTGACGGGGTCATCGAACACAGCCGGCTGGTCAGCTCCACCGGCGATGAACAACGCGATGAAGCACTGGTCCGCAGTCTGGGCACGGCGCGGGTGGAACGCCCGGCGCCAAGCTCGCTGCGCCAGCCGGTGACTTTACTTTTGATGCCCGACACAACAGGAATGCGCATGGAATGCACAGCAGTCAAAGGAGCCTCGGGCGGATGAAAAATACCGGGCAGAGCACGATGGTCAGCTTGTTCCTGGCCTCCTACGAAGACTTCAAGGTGCGTTTGCGCAAGCGCCTGGGGTCGGAGGACCTGGCCAATGACGTCCTGCACGAAACCTATCTGCGGGTCGACCGCATGGACGTGCCGCCGAACCTGCAACAACCCAACGCCTACCTCTACCGCATGGCCTTGAACATCGCCGCCGACCGCCGCCAGGCCGATGCGCGCCTGCTCACCGGCAGTGAAGTGGAAGAGCTGCTGCAAAGCGCCGATGAAGCCCAGGACCCCTCGCGCGTGGTCGGCGGCCAGAAAGAAATCCAGTCTCTGGTCAAGGCGCTCTACGAGCTGCCGGCGCGTCGTCGCAAGATCCTCATCGCCGCGCGCCTGGAAGAGGCGCCGCACCTGGAAATCTCCCAGCGTTTCGGCATTTCCACGCGCATGGTCGAGAAGGAAATCAAGGCCGCCCTCGGCCACTGCGCCAAGCGCCTCGAAAGAAAAGTGATCCAGCGGTTCGGTCCCGGGGCCGGAAAACCGTCTTAGTGTCGAGTCCCTGATAAATCCGTGAGTATGTGCGCGCTTGAATATTTTTAGCCTCTCCACCGCCCGGGAAACCGCCGCCAGCCCCCTGCACGATGAAGCCCGCGACTGGCTGGTCCTGCTGACCTCGGGCCGCGCCACCGTGGCCGACGCCAAGGCGCTCAAGGCGTGGTGCGCGCAAAGCCCCGAGCACGCCCAGGCATTCGAGCAGGCCAAGGTGGTGTGGCAGCAACTGGCCCCGGCCGCCGCGCAAGTGGCGCAGCCGCGTCATTTCGGCCGGCGCGCTTTCCTCGGCGGCGCGATAGCCGCATCGGCAGCCGTGGTCATGGTGCATGTCGGCTCCCCCGGCGGCTTCGCTGGCCTGACGGCGGACTACCGCACCGAGGTCGGCGAGCAGCGACAAGTGCTGTTGAGCGACGGCATCAGCCTGGAACTCAACACTCAGACCCGCATCAGCCGAGTGGGGCAGGGCATCGAACTGCTCGAAGGCGAAGTCGAAGTGCTCGCCCATACCGCGCAGCCGCTCCAGGTCCTGGCCGGCACAGGCGCAGTGAGTGCGGCACAGGCACGCTTCAACCTGCGCAACACCGATCAGACCGTCTGCGTGACCTGTGTCGAAGGCTGGCTCTCGGTGGACGTCGCCGGCCGCAGCGTGCGCCTGGAAGGTGGACGGCAACTCACCTACAGCGCCGCCGGCATGGGCGAACCCGTGGTGGTGGATACCCAGGCGGTGGTGGCCTGGCGTGAACAGGTGCTGGTGTTCAACAACGCCACACTGGCGACGGTGGTGGACGAGATCAACCGCTACCGCCCCGGCATGCTGGTGCTGCTCAACAAGCAACTCGGCCAACGCCGCGTGCAGGCACGGTTCAGCCTGCAGCAGTTGGCGGGGGTGGCGTTGTTGATTCGGCATGCGTATGGGGCCAAGTGCACGGAGTTGCCGGGTGGGGTGGTGTTGTTGAGTTAGGTTGTGCCATCTAGCGCCGGTCCAACGGGTTGCTGTAGCAGACTTCGTTGGGCGGGTAGGGCGGTGTGTTTGCATCAAGCGCATGGTGAATTTCATTGCCCATGGCGTCTTGCCAGAAGGCATCGATTTACACGCCGCCGTTCTCGCCTTGCTGCAGCAGCAGTTCGGCTGGGCTGACGCCTGCTGTCAGGCGGAGGTTGGACGAAGACGCTGATCGCGTGCATCCGCAGAGGTCATAGCGATAGCGTTTGTCCTAGAAAACATGCCCGCGGTTGTGCTTGATGTAGCCACCCATGCGGTCAGTGGGCAGCAGGTTGGCGGCGGCGTCGTAGTTGTAGGTTTCGCGGTGAAACTCAGGGTTGTGCGGATTGCTTTGGCGGTGGTCGCGCAGGCGTTCGGTAGCGTCGTAGGTGTAGTGCTCGTTGCCCTCAACGCTTTTGCCGTGGCTCTGGCCGAGGAATCGCCCGAGCAGGCCGTCATCCAGCAGCGACTGGCGTGGATCGCTGCCGCCCCGGCGCTGGGTCTGGGTCAGGCGCTCGATGATCAGGTTGTCGCTGGCGTCGTATTGGTAGCGTTTATCCAGCAGCGGCAACTCTTCGCGGGCAGCGTTGCGGTAGTACAGGGCTTTCTGGCTGAGGCGGCCGCTGCGGTCGTAGCGGGTGCGGGTCAGCAGGCTGCCTTGGGTGCGCAGGACTTCGTCGTGCAGTTGATCGCGCTCGAAGTCGCAGATCACTCGGCCATTGAGGTTGAGTTGATGCAGATGGCCGCTGCCGTAGTACAGGTGGTTGAGTTGACGCTGATCGGGCAGGGTCAGGGTTTCCAGGTTGCCCAAGGCGTCGTAAGCGTATTGCAGGTCACCGGCATCACTGGTTTCGCTGAGTAGTTGGCCGAGGGCATCCGATGGAGTGCCGCTATCGCCGATTGATTTCCAGCCGTTCCTGAGTATCAAGCAGGGACTGAAAAGAAATACCTGGCGACAGAGAGTCGGGAGATGGGAGTCAATTGTCCTACCGCAGACTGAGCCTGCGGCGGGAACATCGAACTCAGGTGACGAGCGTTGTTTGCGCCCTCTCGCAGTTGACGTCAGGCACTAAGCCAAAGCCAGCTTTGCCCTTCGCTCGCTCAGATCTTTGCGCCACTTTACTAGGCTCTCGATATCGACTTTGAGCGCATCTGCTTCAGGGATGATGACCGGGGCCTCACCTGACTGGCTGTGTTCGAAGCAGCTGTACCGTGTCATGAGGTTATCAATCAGCTTGCACTCATCTGGTAGGATTCCATGCAACTGCGCCAAGCGTCCTTCCGTCGTCACGCTACGCCGGTGCCTCAAAACCACCTTGTTCAGAAGATCCTCCTCGACAGAGCGTTCAATGAGTTTGCGGAAATCACTGCAAATGCCCTGTGCCAAGGCACGGTATGCTGCGGCACCGCCAGCTTCGCCTGCCTTGTGGGCGTCATTCAGGCGAGTCAAGAGAATGTTGTTTGCCGTCTTGGTGTTGTTATTCCATACCTCCTGATCCGCGGGTTGGCCCGATGTTCCGGCATAGGATTCGATGCACATAGGGCGGTAGTGGGCTTTCTGCCAAGCCTCGCCTTCTTTCTTGGATACGTCGTCCATGGCGCCATACAGCGAAAGGCGGTGGGTGAATATCAGCACCTGGCGTTGTTTCGCCAACTGGACCAGCCGGCAGGCAACATGCCACTCAAAGTCATGGTCAAGTGAGGAAATGGGGTCGTCGAAGATAAACGGTGACGACCCTGGCTTGTCGGCAACGTCAGCGAGGAAAGCGGCCAGCGAGATGATACGGCGCTCACCTTCGCTGAGTACGGTCTCTGGCGTCCCTTGTGGGTTTTTGACGCCTTTCAGTCGCAGTTGGTGAAGAACCTTTGCGCTTTTGGTTCGGGTTTTGATCAGCTCAACCTGAATTCTTGAGGCGCCGAGAGTTTGGAGTTCTCGATTGAAGCGGCCCACATAGGCTTCCGTTACAACCTTCTCGGCCACATCGGTCGCCTTCAGCGAGATGCTTCGGGAGTTTGCCAATGCCTTCCAGCCTTCATAGGCCTTGACCTTCTCGAGTCGATCGACCTCTGCACGAACGGCGGCCGATTGCTGTACTACCCATTTCTTTGTTTCCAGTTCCAGCTTTTCGCTATTGGCTTTGACTCTGTCAAACTCGAGGGCGTCTGCATCGAGCTGGATCGCAGAGGCTTCAAGTTGGTCTCGATAGGTTCTAAGAACGAGAATATTGTCCTTCGTGTCATCGACAGGTGCCGCGTCCTCAATCAATTCAAAATTGATGAGAGCGGTTCGGGCGGCGGACGCCTTGCTCCAAAAGGCAAGGAGATACTCTTTCCACTTTACGTCGGTCAGTCCAGCAGCTTCGCATTGGGTTTGTACCTGTTGCTCGGTAGGAATGGCCGGAAGCTCATCCAGTGCCGACGTGTGTTGTGCCTCTGCCTGTTTGGCATCCCGCTCCAATTGTCCTTGAACAAACTTTTCAAAGTCGAGCAGACGAAGTTGAGCGTCTGGCTGGAGTTCCTGGTGGCATAGCACGCAACGTGCATCTTCAGTCACTGGGAAGGGGTACGCAGGGTAAGGGGTTGCAGAGTACTTTCGTGCAGCTTCCCACAGTGCGCGCCAGGTCTCTGAACCGACACCATCAATTACGGCAGACTTGACCTGGGCTGCTTCATTGGCGATTTTTCTTTTGGTGTCCGCAGTCTCTCGCAACTTTCGGACGGCATTCAGATTGATAATGCTGTAGGCGTTCGAGGCCTTCGATAAGCCGGTAATGATCTGTTCGACCTGCGTCTTCGTTCTGCGCTTCTGCTTCGACAAGGTGTCCGGGTCGTCTGCTTTGAGTCGCTCTACGAGGGCATCGAGGTTTTGTGTGTGCTGATCGCTCCACTCCAGTAACTTGTCGAGATCGCCGGCTTTGCGAAGGGTATGAAGTGCGGCATAGGTCTGTGCTAGGTGGGTCTGTTGGTAGACGGCTGGTATCGCAGGTAACGCACTGGTGAGCTTTGCTTGTTCCGCCTGGAGCAACTCTTTGATTTTGTCAGTCGCTACAGCAAGCTTTTCAAATAAGCCAACTACCGGCGGCGTATAGGATGCCGCGCTTTCGCCGCGTAGGTAGTGGCCTGCTTCATCACTATCAAAGATGTCTATCTGCCGTAGCGCATCTATCGGGGGGGAGCCCACCAGCCATTCCGGAGAGTGGCTCTGGGCATCGTGGTTGTAGCTGATCTGGCACTTGCTCTCGGCGGGAAGGTCCTGAAATACGTTGGGCTTCAAATCAAGGGCCCGAGGTTTGCCCGATACCTTCTTCAAGATGCGGGTGTAGCTGGATTTTCCTGAGCCGTTGTGGCCATAAATGACGGTTAGGTTACCATTCCCAAAATCCAGGGGCTTGCGAAGGCCCAGGCTTTCGATGCCGGTTACCCCATCTATTCGCGCCAGTCGAACCACGCTGAGATCTTGCGGGTCGTGCATCAGTTCATCAAAAGGCCTGTGCTTGCTAACAGCCTGTGCACCTGCTGTTTTCACATGAGACGCCAGCTCTCCAATATCGTCCTGTGTGAGGAGGCCGTTCTTAAGTAGGCGGTCTGCAGCTTCCTGGAGCCAATCCTGTTGTTTGAGTAGCCAGACTCGAATATCTCCATGTATGTCCATGCGCGCGTCCTTGTTTGTATTATGGTTATTGTGAGCAGGCTGGCAGAGTGCCATTGGCGGGGCCATGGTTGTCAAGGGGGAATCGATGCGTTGGCGCCGCTGGCGATCAACGTCGCACCGCAAGCGGTACTTATGCCCTCCAGGACCACCATTCACAGAGTAGGTGCTGCTGCTCTTCATGATCGGGAACGGGACAAGTCATCATGTGGCCTCTACTCGCCATCGGCTTGCGGATCAAGCGGTCGATGGCGATGCGTTCGGAGTGATGTTGCAGCAAGCTGTGGTAATGGGGGGCTGTTACTCAATAAATGAAATCCTAATCCAGTGAAAAGTTGAAGTCCGAAACGTCTTTGTGATTGCCGAACGTCGGTAGTTCATCCCTTGGGGTAAGTTTTAATTCGTATCCGTAGCTAGAAAGTGGCTTTGGTAAGTTAGTATAGCCTGAGATGTCCATAGAGTAGCGGCCAGGCTTTATTTGAAGGTAGTCGTTATTGTCAAGTCTGTTTTTGTAGTTTTCTATGTAGTTTGTGAAAAATATCTCATCCCAGTCGATAAGGGCGTTGAGGTCGGCCGTAATTAATATACCGGAGGTTATTTCTATCGGCAGGTTGGAATGGTGGCATACTTTGGTAGCACCTTGGGTTAAGGTATGAGTTGGGTTGTTTGTGAAAATTGAATATTCTCTTTCGGGAATTTCATAGATTGGAAATATGACGCCCGTAGCAACTGCTTTTTTTCCGATTTCTTCATTATTAATGAAGAAATCGAAAACATCTTTGATGTCTAGTTGGAATTGATTTAAGTAATCAGCAAGCTGGCTTGGATCAAATAGAACTATTCCTGGTTCATACAGTGAGATGTTTGCCACGGTTTTCATAAGTCGCATCCTGAGCCAGATTTTGGGTTGGACCCTTTGCCAACAATTTTTAAGAAAGCCTCTCTGATTGTAATGTTTTTTGCCAGGATTTCACCTGTTCTTGGTATTTTTAACACTCCTTTCTCAGGGAAGTTTTCATATGCTTTGGAGATTTTGTTAATTAAGTCTTTGGACGACCCATCAAATTTTGTGCTGAAAGGAACGCCTTGTTTACTTATTTCTGCATGAAATTTTTTGTGTAGTGTGTCGGATCCTTCAATTTTGTTGGGATACCAAGAAGGGGAGTCTAGTTTACTGGCTAGTTCTGGATAACCATGCGAGTTGGCATGTGCTCTCGGAAACGGATGATGACCCATTCCGTCGTGCTTTAAGGGTTTCCAAAAGGACATCCAGCCGAGTGGATCAACCCACCCAATCGGATTCGGCGCGTACTCATAAAGGTTCAGTCCGCCCGCCAACCCAATCGGATCCGGCTGAGTAAACCGCCCCACATCCGGATCAAAAAACCTGAAGGTGTTGTAGTGCAGCCCGGTTTCGCGGTCAAGGTACTGCCCCTGAAAGCGCAGGTTCTGTTCATTTCCAACCTGCCGATCATGCCACTCGTCCCGCGTCCTGCCCCAGGCTTGGTATTCGCTGTGCCACACCGTGTTGCCGTCAGTGTCGGTGAGTTGTTCTGGCAGCCCAGCCAGATTGGTATGGAAGTAGAAGATCGCCTCGCTGCCTGGCTTACCATCGATGCGGGCCAAGGGTTCGTAGCTGCCCGGATCGGCATACACGTACAGGCTGGGCCTCCCGTCATGCACTTCTTCCAGCAGTCGCAAACCTTGCCAATGAAACAGCGTGCGGTTGCTCGGCTCGCTGACGCCGTCGTGATACACCTGCTTGCTGATGCGCCGGCCCAGCGGGTCGTAGCCGAACACGATGCGTTGGGCCATTGATCCCTGCTGCTGGCGGATACAGATCAGCCTGTGCTCAGCGTCATACTCGAAACGCTGGATGCGGTTGCTGCCAATGCGCTTTTCGCTCAGCCGCCCAAAGCGGTCATAGCGATAACGCTTGTCCTGATACACATGCACCCGGTTGTGCTTGATCAGGCCATTGACCCGGTAGCCGTCGAACAGGTTGCCGGCCGCGTCGTAGTTGAGGCTTTCGATAGACGGGCCCCGATGTACGCTCTGGATCTGCTCGACGGGGTTGTAGCCATAGCGGGCGCTGCCTTGGTAGGACTTGCCGGTTGTTGTCTGATTGTGAAATCGACCAATCAAGCTGTCTTCATTGGCCACTGTGGTCGGGCGGTTGCCGCTCGTGCGTTGGGTCTGGGTCAGTATTTCAGCCACCAGGTTGTCGCTGGCATCGTACTGATAGTCCTTCTGCAGCAGCGGTAGCACCTCGCGGGCGACCTGCTGATAGTGCAGTGCCTTTTGGCTGAAGCGGCCATTGCGGTCGTAACGCGTGCGGGTGTGCAGGGTGCCCTGGGTCCGCAGCACTTCCTCGTGTAGTGAGTCGCGCTCGAAATCGCTGATCACCCGGCCGCCCAGGTTGATCTGATGCAGGTGACCGCTGCCGTAGTACAGGTGGTTGAGTTGGCGCTGGTCGGGCAGGGTCAGGGTTTCAAGGTTGCCTAATTCGTCGTAAGCGTATTTCACTTCTCCGGCACTATTGGTTTCGCTGAGCAGTTGGCCGAGGGCGTCGTAGCTGTAGTCGAGCCGCTGCTGATCACCTTGGTTGTCGGTAAAACTGATCGCCAGCAGGTTGTCGGCGGTGTCATAGGCATACTCGGTGACGCCGTCGTCGGTACGTTTACGGATCAGGCGGCCGACGGCGTCGCGCTCGAAATGATGTTGCAGCGGGGCGTGCGGTGCGGCGCTGTCCTTGCCGTCCAGATCGGGCTCGTCATTCGGCGCGGGGATGTGGTGGATGCCGGTGACATCGCCCAGCCGGTTGTACTGGTAAATACGTCCGCTGCCATCCAGGTCCTGCTGGGCCAACAGGCGGTCCAGCGCATCCCACTCGAAGCGGTAGCGTTCGTGGTTTTCATTGCTCAGGTGCTGTAAGCGACCATAGGCGTCGTAGCCAAACTCGACGCTGTGGCCGAGGGCGTCAACCCGCTGGATCAGTCGGCCACTGGGGTCGTAGCGCAGACGGGTGACGCGCTGGGCCGGGTCGGTGTAGGTGGTCAGTTGGCCGGCGGCGTTGATGTCGTAGCGGTCGATGCGGCCGTCGGGGCGTTCGCTTTCGATCAAATAGCCGTGGGCGTCATACCGATACAGGGTGGTCTCACCACGTGCATTAGTGCTGGCGCTCAGATAACCACGCTCGTCATAGCGATAGTGAC